>CAUJEY010000261.1 GCA_963169325.1 Bacteroidota bacterium | reverse complement strand
CGGTTGAGCCGGAAAAAAGTCATTTTCCGCAGCATGAAGAAGTAAACGAGGTAAAAACCTGTCCAGCAAACCGTAGTTTTGAGTAAATAGATCAGCATGGCGGCGTGGTTTAGCTGCTTATTAATCCTTCATTTGTTCAATCATATCCGATAATTCGTCCTTGTCGATCTTTTCTTCTTTCACGAGGAAGGAGACCAGATTGCTCATGGAGCCCCCAAAATAATCCGTCACCAACCGGCTCAGGGTGGATTTGGTGTAGGCCTCCCGGGTGACAGCCGGAAAATATTCATATGTGCGCCCGTATGCCTTGTGACTGACGAAGCCCCGGTCTTCCAAAATCCGAACAATGGAGGAAATGGAACTGTGGGGCGGTTTTTCTTCGCCCTGCTCGGCTTCGATAAATTTCAGGATGTCGCTCACCGTGCAGCGCTCTAAGCGCCAGATAATCTGCATGATACGCTCTTCCGCTTTTGTCAGTTGTGTCATAATTGATCGGTGGAAATTGGTTAAAAACCCTTGCCTGGAACAAAGATAAGCAGTGTTTTTAGTTATGCAACTATTTAATTAGTTTTTTAACTAAAAAATACGTTGAATTGTTTTTAGGGATTCCTCTGTTGTTTACTTTTTATCTACACGAGTTGATACTTTATCCACGATAAACCAACCTTCATCGGTTTTTATCAGGTTAAAATAATCGGTAAACAGTGCTTTCGCTGTTTCGAGTTCGCATTTTGCGGAAGCAATATTACCCGTGACGTCCAACGAAAGGATACGCCCTTCTGTGCCCGCTTCTTTCGCCCGCGGCTTGAAACGCGACAAATAGTCGGCACGACTGACATCGGTGAAGGTGTTGTCGCGAAAAAATTTAAGATGACAGGTCGCGTGCATTGCTTTACCGATTTTAGCCGTATCGCCCGTCATCCAGCCCTCGAAATACAGGTCTGTGATAAGCGTTTCAATTTGTGTTTTGTCCTCCGTTTGGGCGTGAAGGCTGGTGATCGTTACCAGCGACAATGAAATGATGGTGAAGTACTTTTTCATGTTTTAAAAGTTTGTTCGTTTACTTGAGTATGGCAAAACTGCTGTCCGGCGGATTTAGTCGAATCTACAACTTCACCTCCAGCGAAACCTGCACAAACGACCTCGCTTTTCCGCCGTCCATTACCGCTCCAGCCCGTAGGCTTAGGTTCGGCCCGGCTCGAACGAAACCGAAATTGAATTCGCCGAAAACACTGAATTGTGTACTTGTGGCGGAGTAGGGTAGGGTAGAAGTTTCATCGCGCAAAAGTTCCGGTGGAGTAGGCGGAACACCGGGTTGCGCAGCGGTCACCCGGGTGACGATAACGCGGGTATTATCCTCCCCGTCTTCCAATAAAATACGGGCAGACACCCCGGCGCCCACCCCAAAGAACCGCGAAAAGTTTTTGCGCAGCAGTACGGGCACTTCAAACGAAACGAAACCACGGTTGCCGCTCAGGGTGCTGTCGCGGTAGGTTACGCGTTTAAAGGCGGCATCAGCAAAGACAACGGAATCGAGGTATTGGGTTGTCTGCAAATCCGTTTGGCCTTTAAATCCGGTCAAAAACTCGATCTGCGGGAATATTCTCCAGGATTTATAAGGTGAAATACTGGCTCCGGCAAAAACATACCCTTCGCCGGTGTTATCCGGCGGGAAGGCGTAGCCTGCTTTTAAGCCCGGCGAAAGCCCGGGTTTGAAGCGTGTTTTGGAAAAATTGGTATAAATGGGCGGGTTCTTGTCGAACACGATTTTAGCCCGGCTGCGAAAGGCCCGTTTGGCCATGTCGCGCTCCGGCTCGATGCGATATTTTACAAACCCCTTCGTGGAATCTTTATCAGCCACGCCTTTTTGCCGGCTGCCCGGCAGGTAAATATTGCGAAAGGTAAATACGAGACCGTCTTTGGTGGTAGCGGTATCGAGGCAACTGCCCGTCGCCGGCGTTTTGGGGCAAATGGGGCATTCCGGATACCACGCGACCGGCCGCATCTGGCCGGGGTTAAGGCCATCGGGGATTTCAACATCTAATTTCACCGTGCTGGCCGGGCCTTCGCCGTTGTTTTGAAACCGCACTTTGTAGTCGAGTTGTTGTCGATTCAGGAAGCGATAATTGACCCGGTTATCCGATACCGCGATAAGGTTTGGGTCGTGCGAACTGACGATTTCAATTTCCAGTTCAAAGCGCTCCGGCGGCACCACCGGGTCGAAAGGTTCGATAATACCTTCCAGGTGTATGAATGCAGTGGTGTCCTTGAGCATGTTGACGGTGCCGGACAGGTCGACAAACAGGTTGCGTTTTTCGCCGGGGCGGAGTTGGGTGAAGCGCCATACTTGTTCGCCCCGGTAGGCCCCGCGCGCCTTCCGGAGCATTTCCTGCACTTCGGCAAACGGCGGTTCGGCAGGTAAAGGGGTGCTCACGCCGCCGGCCGGCATTTCCAGCAGCGCTGTCCAGTCAAAATCCGGCTCCGGGATTCCCGGTTCGGCCAGGGAATACGTATTGTCGGCCATTTCTCCGAAATAGGTTCGCGCGGTGTCGAAGCGGAAATGGGAGGCCGGAAACTTTTTTTCATTAAAAAACAAATGTACACGCCCATCAGTCGTCAGTTTGCTCGTGTTGCGGTAGCTGATGATGCAGGTAAGGCCTTCACCCGCCTTGGGCTGGCTGTTGGTTTTCAGGGCAATCGTTTGGTTTTTTGCGGGGAAAACATCGGCCATCGCCGTGCCGCTGCCCCCGCCGGTGAGTACCGATTTCTTTTTCTTTTTGGGTTTTTTCCCGTCGTCGTAGTTGTTGGTCACATCTAATAAAGCCGCATAATCGCCGGGCTTGCTATAAATATGGACCGGGTTTTCTTCAAAACTGAAATGCCCGTCGCCGAACTCCCAGAAGCAGGTGTAAAATGCCTCGGGCGCCCCGGCGATTTGTTGCAGGGGTGGAAATTGCGGCGTGAATCGAGTGGCCTGTCCGTCAGGTGTTGTTTCAAAATCGGCTTCTCGCGTTGGGGCTGCAGGTGTTTGGGCGGAAAGGTTATACACAAAAAGTAGGGCTGCGAAAATGGCGGGCTTTCTCATATAGGACATTTGTTTGAGCAGATATGCAGGCGGGTAAGAGCAAAGATATGAGGTACAGGGGATAAATTTTTTCACCACGGAGACCTTGAATATCGAATATCGAACATGGAATGTCGAATGTTGAAGTTGCATAGAGCGCGCTGTATCAAGGAATACACTACGTAACTTCAACATTCGACATTCCATGTTCGATATTCGATATTCTCCTTGTCTCCGTGGTGAAATTTTTTTATTCTCCTTGTCGTACCACCTTGCTGGTGTATAACACCGAACCACTTCCCAGAACCTGCACCATATACACCCCTGCCGGATAATCGCCCAGCGAAATCGTTTGCCGCACTTGTCCCGCATTCAGCGGAATTTGTTGCAAACGGCGGCCCATCAGGTCCGTGACGCAGAGCAGCCCATCGGAAGGTAATTCTTCCTGAAACTCTACGGTCACATCATCGGTGGTCGGGTTGGGAAATACTTTTGCGGCAAGTGCCGTACTGGCTTCCTCCGTAGCCGTTGAGACGCCAACCCGCTGGATACAGATATCATCGACGCGTGCCCAGGAGACATACGCCCCGTCGTTGATCGCGTAGTTGTTCCAAATCGTGACATTCAGGTAGTTGTAATTCTGGGTGGGCGTCCAGGTGGCAGAGGTGTAGGTCGCCCAGACGGTGCTGAGCACAGGCGAGAGAAAAATTTCGTCGCAAACACCGCTGGTGCAATTGAAATAGTTGGTCAGCGGGTTCACAGATGCCCGGAAGCGAATGCGTACCGAATCCTGTACGCTCGGTATCCACATCCCGCAGAAGGTGACCTGATACGTGACGCCGGCCAGGAAAGTCATGGATTGCCCGATGCCTTCGCCTACTACCTGATCGCCCCACATCTGGATGGCGCCGGCATCCGCGCAGCTGTCGTGGGTGACCACTTGTGGTGAGTTGAAGATCGTGCTCCAGTTGTTAACGTTGCCGGCAAAGCCGAGGTTGCCCGCCGTGAGGCCGTCGGTAAAGGTACCGTTCAGCACCAGGTTGTCCGGGCAGTCATTCGGACGCGGTTCTACTTTGACGTCCATACAGAAGGTATCCCGGCAAATCATACCGGCTGTTCCGGCGGTTACCACGAGGCACACGAGGTAGGTACCCGGATTGGCATACGTATGCACGGGGTTGGTCGCGCTGACAAAACTGGCGGTATTGCCGTCGCCAAAATCCCAATCCCAGGAAAAGATCGTGCCGCTGGCCACGGTAGACAAATCTGTAAAAGTGCCCGTCAGTCCGGTTGTGGATACGCTGAAATTGGCATTGATGGCGATATTTTGGCAAGGATCAATTTGAGTTGCGCAAAACGTTTGTTTTTCGTCGTATAGTTTGGTGAGCAGGCTGGACGCAAAAAAATCCTGCCAGGCTTTTACGGCCGGGATCACCTTGTTTTCCACTGGCGCCCGTTTGAGGATCGTCGTCTCCGGACTGTGGTAACATGCGCCTTTTGTTTCGCCTTGCTGGTCGGTTTTGATCGCCAGAATGTTGTAGTCGAAGGCTTGCGGTTGCACGATTTCATAGGTGTGGCCGGTTATAAAAAATTCGTCATTCCCGGTCGGCTCCACGCGGTTGCCCTGGGAGGCATAACCCATGTTGAAAACGCGCGTAAAGTACACGCTGCCGCCGTTGTTGTCCATTTTCATCAGCAGGCATTGTCCGTTTTCCGGCGGATCTGATACTGTATATGCCTCCGCTTTACCGGTCAGCACCAGATCGCCTTTGTTCGTAAATTGAAAATGGGTGGCAAACTCCTGTTTGCTGTTTTGCACGTCGTAATTGTTGGCCCAGAGCAGTGTGCCATCGAAATCGGTACGCATCATCAGTACCTGTTTGTTCCCCGAGCCGGCATCGGTGGAATATCCCGATACCCATAGGTCGCCGTTTCCTTGCGGATCGAGGGTACAGCTGCCCTGGATACAAGTGGCGACATCGTGGGCGCCGGGGGCGATGTCGTAGGTTTTCATCCAGACGGCGCTGCCGTTTGCCGTGCTGACACTGAGGATGAAAACTTCGTCGTTACCGGCCGCAGTGCTCACTTTCCCGGTAATATAATATACGTTAGGAAGGCCCGGGCAGGGAGTGTGCATCGTTGCAAAGGCCGTCACGGAGGCGGTCGTTAAGGAACCGTTTACCGTATAGGTGCGGCTCCACTGGAACTTTCCGGAGCAGTCTGTTTTGACGGCATAGACGCTGGAAACCCCTGTATTGGCGTCCATTTTGGTACCTACGAGGATAAAATTTCCTGCGCCGTCCTGTTTCACGCATACGCTTGTTTCGTCGTCGTTTTGGGTGCCGAAACGCTGTACCCATTGCGGAGTACCGTTCAAGGCGGTATGGGTGAGCAGCATATCGTTATTTGCGCTATTGCGTTGGTTGCCGGCGATGATATATCCGGCTGTGCCGTTGCAATCGGTCGATTTTTCAATCCAGGTAGCCGTCTCGCCGACGTCCTGTCCGAGCATTTTCGCGGGTTGTATCACGTTGCCCGAGGCATCGAGCCGGATCAGTTGCATATCGCCGGCAGGATTGAAAAAGCCGGCCGGATGGTCGATGTTACGGCCCAATACGAGGTAGTCGCCGGCGTTGGTGATGAGGCCGCCGGGCGAGCGCTCGCCGGTGGGAAAGCCGTATCCGATAGCGGTTTGAAAGGTTTGTGCGCGGCCTGACAAGGCATTGCAAAGCAAAAGCAAGAGGAAAAAGGCTTTTCCGGTTTGGGTTGTGGAAGCGAATAACTTTTTCATGTTGTAAGGATTTGGATGGTACGATGTTCAGGTTTGAGACAGCCTGTTTTAGGCTGATTTATCCTTATATCGGGAGACCTTTAAAACCTTACCCTTTGGGCGGAAAAAATTCTGCCTACCTTTACATTTATGGAATTAGATCAAATGCTCCTCACGGCGCTGTCCAATGCAGGCATCCCGGCTGTAAACGACATGCAGGAAGCCGCCATTCAAACCATTCAAAACGAACCGGAAGTGATTCTACTGGCCCCGACGGGTTCGGGGAAAACCCTGGCATATCTGTTGCCGGTGTTGAGTCAGTTAAGCGCGGAGAAACCGGGTGTGCAGTGCCTGGTGTTGTCTCCAACCCGGGAATTGGCTATTCAAATCGAACGGGTTTGGCAATCCATGTCCACCGGGTTTAAGGTAAATACCTGCTACGGCGGCCATCCTATGCAAACGGAAGTCCAGAATTTGAGTCAGCCGCCCGCTTTATTGATCGGTACACCGGGCCGGATTCTGGAGCACATCACCCGACAATCGTTTGCGTTGGACGGGGTCAAAATTCTGGTGCTGGATGAGTTTGACAAGTCTTTGTCCATGGGTTTTCAGGAGCAAATGACGGCCATCATAAAAGAACTCGGCGGGCTGGAAAAGCGTATACTGGTTTCGGCCACCAACAAACTGAGTATTCCTGAATTTACGGGTGTCACCCGGCCTAAAACCCTGAACTATACCCAAACCGACGAAAAATCCACCGATGGGTTGATCGTAAAAATGGTCATTTCAACTGACAAAGACAAAATCGAAACGCTGGCCAGATTGCTCTGCTCTATCGGCGAGGAGTCGGTGCTGATCTTTTGTAACCAACGCGATTCAACCGAACAAACGAAAGCGCAACTGGATGAGTTAGGTATCAAAAGCGCCTCTTTTCACGGCGGACTGGAGCAGCCGGATCGGGAAACGACCCTCATTAAGTTCCGGAATGGCAGTATCCTGTTTCTGGTGGCCTCCGATCTGGCGGCAAGAGGATTGGATATTCCGGACGTAAAACACGTCATTCATTATGAACTGCCCCTGAAACTCAACGAATTCATACACCGAAACGGCCGAACCGCCCGGATGTATTCCGAAGGCGCCGCCTATCTGATCCTGAATCCCGACGAGCAGCTCCCGGCATACCTGACCAACAAACCCCAACTCATTCAACTACCGGAACAACCTGTTGCACCGCCATCCTCCCCATGGATGACGCTGTACATCAGCGGCGGGAGAAAAGATAAACTCAGTAAAATAGATATTGTGGGCTTTTTGTCCAAAAAAGGCAATTTGAAACAGGACGACCTGGGTAAAATCGAAGTGCTGGATTTTATGTCCTTTATTGCCATTAAAAAAGACGTTGTAGGACGTCTGCTGGACCGGATACACGGCGAGAAAATGAAAGGGAAGAAATATAAGATCGGGATAGCGAAATAGGGGTTTTGGGGTTTGAAGGTTACTGGTTAGAAAGTTAGAGGGTTTCTGGTCGTAGCGAACCAGAAACCCTCTAACTTTCTAACCAGTAACCTTATTACTTCGCAATAAACGCGCTATCCAACAGATCACCGTCGAAATTTCCAACAGGTCTTCCGGTTACGCGGTTATAAACGGCGGCTACAAAAACGGTACGTGCTGCCGTAATTACCGTGCTGATCAGCAGGATAAGACCGACCCCGACAATAATCGCCAAAAGCACATTCACCTGCATTAGCAACATCCCGATTCCGAAGGCTACTAAAATACCGAGGAGGTGAAAGAGGCCGAAACTGACGTTCGCCGCGAGGGATTCTCCCCATTTCTGTTTCATCAAACGGCCGGATTCTTTAACTGATTCGATGACGCCTTTGTCTTCGTAAATGAGTACCGGGACGACGAAAAAGGTAAGAACGGACCAGGCAATACCGATCAGGGAGGCGACGATCTCGCCTATTTTTCCGGCATTTTGCAACAGTTGCAGCAAGGTGCCGACCGTGGCTGAAAGCACGGACCAGGCCAGAATTTTATCAATTTTGGAAAAGGCAAATGACATGCCGTCTCCCAGGCTGGTTTCTTCGCCATTCAGGATTTTTACTGCGCAATAAATCAGGGCGGAGTTGAAAAATACAATGATGAAGAAGTTGATCAGGTAGTAGAGAAAAATCAGGCCGATACCGAGTATGTTGCCATACTGTTCGTTGTCCATTAAACTTTGAATTTGATCGCCGACGAGGAAAAAGCCGCCGCCAAAAAAAGTGGCCAATACCAACACCAGGGAAATGACCGAAAAAACCGGAAAAAGCAGGAGAGATCGGTTTTGATTGATAGTGGCGAAACTTATTTTGGCAAGTTCCCAGCCGTTACTGAGGCGATTGAAAAAACTCATGAAGTCAGGTTTTAAATTGTTTGCATTTGCGTTTGCCAGGTTCGAATTGTTTGGCAAAGCCAAAAATAGACAGTCCGAACATTTTAACAAGCATGTTAATTTAAAAATAATTTATTCTGCCAACGGAATTTCTCCCAAATCGCGGAAAATGGTCTTCCCGTGCTCCTGTCCAATCCTGATCATTTCATCGGCTCCCTGCGATGCTCCGCCGATGCGTAACACAGCATCGCAAAAGGAAATCAGTCGGATAGCCACCGGGTGGAACATGCTGTTGAAAATTTCGTCGCCGGTCGTTTTTGAGCCGGCGGTTTCAATCAACGGTAGCGCGAACCATTCGCCCAATACGGGCAGATGTCCCATCCGGTAAACGGTCAGGGCGGTTTCATTCATGGCGTCCACGTTTTGTTGGATCAGCGCCGGGTCGTCGTTGGTGCCGGAACGGTAGGGGCCGGCAATGAGAATCATGAGTTGTTTTACGGGCATGGTTGAGTGTTTTTTTCTATCAATTTATTAATGACTGCACTTATTTCTGTGGCCCTGTCAACGATCATAAAATGCCCGCCGCCGGGTATAGCAATCGTCTTAGAATCTGGTTTTATTGGAATCATTTTGTCGTTTATGCCGTGGATTTTATACAAGCGCTCCAGGCGATATTCGTTCTTCCAGGTTGTTATCTTTTCTATTGCCCATTTCGCAAATGTTAAGTCCGTATCGTCTATAATTTGATAGAGCAATATTGAGTTCTCCGCGCCAAACAACCACTTTGTCATTTTTTTTGGCGGTCGCAGCAAAAATTTGGGAATGAATTTAATTACGCCTGATTTTCCAAACAGCCGGTATATGGGAGGGAGTTCATGTTTCGTCTCAGCGGAAGATATTAAAATCGTCAATTTGGGTTTATAAATTTTGCTGATTTCCATGGCAATTAGTCCGCCAAAACTAACCCCTAAAATCGCAAATTCTTCTTCAGGGTTGATTGCCTCGAAAAGTCGTTTCGCATAATTGTCAATTGTCTCGTTTTGCTTTGGTGCAATCCAATCTACTGGAATCAGCTGGGCTTTGAGGTTTAAAAATTGAAATACCCGTTTATCGGCGCCTAAACCGCTGAAGGCATATATTTTCATTTAATTTATTTGAATACAAGTTTATTCGGAAGGGCAAAATTAGGGGCTCAAATTGCAGCAATTCTCGGTTTGTACGATTTATCCGGTTTTCGAGGTGTCGTCTGCGAGGCACGAGCAGGTGACATCTCGAAAACCGGATAAGAATACACCCTTTGAGGTTGAAAAAGGTGTCGTTTTAACTGTTTTTGAGATGTCGCCTGCTCGTGCCTCGCAGACTACACCTCAAAAACCGGCCATTCCTGACAAACCGGGAATCGCTGCTCAAATTGTCCACTTAACTCAAAAAATTTGCAAATGTTTTATCCTGCCAATCAAGGGGGCTTCCAATGATATTTCGTTTGTTTACTTCTGGACAACGCAAGACATTTGTCTAATCCTTGCATATCTTGCGGTCATTTCTAATCGATTAGACACTGCAAATACCAAACTCAACCATGCAACTTTTAAACTGTAAATGAAAGTGTTACCTGCTCCCGCGAGGCAGATTTTCGCAGAAAATCTGCATCGCGGGAGCAGGTAACACTTTCATTCCCCTGGCAATTACAAATGCACATCGACCACCATTTTATTGAAGCCCTGCGGAACAACGACCCCCGTGGCATCCGGGAGATTTACCAGCGTTATTCCGATCAGGCCTTGCGCTGGGTGACGCAACGCGGTGGCGCAGCTGCCGATGCCAAGGATATTTTCCAGGAAGCCGTCATGGCGCTGTATGAAAAGGCCCTGGACCCCTCTTTTGTGCTCACCTGCCCCTTGGGCGCCCTCCTGCATGTGTTGTATTCCCGCAAATGGATCGACCGGCTGCGTGGAAAAAACCGGGAGGCGGGGGTAAGAAAAGAAGGCGAGCTGCGATATACCGAGGAAGCGTTCGCCGAAGACACGCTGACCCTCGCCGAAGATGCCCTGGCCGAACAGGCCCGGCAGGAACGGCTGGGCAGGGCGTTTACCGAATTGAGCGAACTCTGCCGCCGCATGCTGACCCTGTTGTCGAACGGCGTCAAGCCTGCAGAGGCCGCCGTGCAACTCGAACTGAATAGCGTCGATACGCTGTACCGGCGCAAAAACGCTTGTGTGCAGCGCTGGCGGGCGGTATATTTGGAACATTGAAAACCGGAATAAAGCCATGGAAGAAAAAGATATTCAATTGCTCGATGATTATTTCAACGACTTGCTGAAAGAAGCGGACCGGCAGGCCGTGCTCGATCGTACTGCCTCCGATCCGGAATTCGCCGAAGAATTTGAGTTGCGCCAACAAATGGCCGACTGGCCGCGCCGGGAGGCCGGTCGCCAGGCGTTGGCCGAAAACCTGGAATCCATCGGCGCGGCATTTTTCGACGCCCCTGCGGAAGAACGGCAGGCGCCGGTGCTCACGGCGACAGTCAATCGGCGGCGCTGGTTGATGGCAGCTGCGGCAGTGGTGTTGTTGGGCGCGGCAGTGTGGTTTTTCGGAAAACCCGAACCGTCGTTGTATCGCCAATATGCCCAATATGCACCGCCCGCCTTTACCGAACGGGGGGCCGCCGAAGACGCTGCTCTTGCCGCGGAAAATGCCTTCGAGGCCGGCCGATATGCCGACGCGCTGACCGCACTCGACGAGATGCTGGCTATTGAACCGAACAACCAGGGCGCTACCTTATATAAAGGTATTTGTCTGTTGGAGTTGAATCGCCCGGCCGAGGCGCGAGCGGCGCTGGAGCCCTTGGCGCAAGGCCGTTCCGCTTTGCGTGCGGATGCGGTGTGGTATTCGGCACTGAGTTATTTGCTGGAAAATAAGCCGGGCGCCTGCGAAGAGGCCCTGCGTAAATTGGAGCCGGGCGAAGATCACTACGAAGCGGCGCAGGTATTGATGAAAAAGTTATAACAAACAACTATGACATTCCAACACCAAATTGCCATTGTCACCGGCGCAGGCCAGGGCATCGGTTTCGAGATAGCCCGGCAACTCGCCCTGCAAGGGGCATCCGTACTCCTCAATGATCTGGATGCTGCCCTGGCCGTTCGGGCAGCCGGCCAAATTGAGAAACAAGGTGGCGATTGCCAGGCTTTCGCCGGCAATGCTTCGGATGTAGCGTTTGTGCGGGACCTGGCCGATGAGGCGGTGAAACGTTTCGGCGGGCTGACCATTGCGGTGGCCAATGCGGGACTTACCCTGTTCGGACCGTTTTTGGAGTATCGGCCCGAGGATTTACAAAAAGTGATGGACCTGAATTTGCGGGGCAGTTTTTTTCTTGCCCAGGCAGCCGCCCGAATTATGGTCGGGCAGGGGAGTGGCGGCAGCATCCTGTTCCTGTCGTCGGTGACCGGCCATCAGGCACATAAAAACCTCGTGGCGTATGGCATGACGAAAGCAGGATTGGAGATGCTGGCCAGGGGGCTGGTGGCCGAATTGTCGGAACACCGGATCAACGTGAATGCCCTGGCGCCCGGCGCAACCCTGACCGAACGGACGCTCGGGGATGCCGGGTACGAGGATACCTGGTCGCGCCTCACCCCAATGGGCCGCCCGGCACAGACGGCCGATGTCGCCCAAGCCGCCTTGTTCCTGTTGGCGCCGGCATCGCGGCATATTACCGGCCAAACCCTGGTGGTAGATGGGGGTTGGACGGCAATCAGCCCAGCTCCGGACTAAACCACAATAAGTTTACAAATAAAATTCCTGGATTTTTTTCGCAGACCCTTGCAAAGGTGCTTTCCTTCTCTACCTTTGCGCCGCGCGGTTTTAACGGTTTGTTAACTGCTCTAAATTGAACAATAAGTTTAGACCGCATCTAAATAACCAACAGATTTAACACTTTGCTTGGTGAAAATGAGAGCGGTGGTATTTTTGCGCATCCAAATCAATGACCCCCGTTACCAACCCCAATGACCTGCATTAACAGACTAACTGATTTTGGTACTCGACTGTTTGCCATTAATACGCAATTCAAATATGCTGCTGAAACGCATCTGCTGGGTTTTTTCGATTGTTTTGCTCGCCTCTATCGTCGCACATGCGGCCCCTACAAAAGAAGCCGGCAAAGAACTTTTTACCGCTAACTGCGCCGCCTGTCATAATAAAAACATGAAGGACAACCTCACCGGCCCTGCTTTGGGCGGGATGGAGGAGCGCTGGGCTGCCTATCCGCGGGCCGATTTATACAGTTGGATTCGCAATTCCCAGTCCCTGATCTCCGCTGGACACCCAAGGGCGGTGGAACTGTGGAATCAGTGGAAACCGGTTCTGATGAACAACTTCACCGGGCTGACGGATGAGCAAATCGAAAGTATCATCCTGCATGTGAACGATGTTTACACCGCTAAACCACTCACCCCGGTAGCAGGCACTGGCGACACGGCCGGGGGAGGCAAAGGCGATAACAGCAATATGTGGCTGTTCGGCGGCCTGGCCCTGATCCTGGCCCTGCTGGCCTTCGCCCTGATGCGTATTGTCGATAACCTCGGAAATATCGCCCGGGTACAAGCCGGCCAGGAGCCCGTGCGCAGAACCCTGGTGCAAATACTGACCACCAAAGGCGCGGTAGCCTTTCTGGTTTTTGCCCTTACGCTGATATTTGGGTACAAAACCGTGGATAACGCCACCCGGATGGGCCGCGAACAAAATTACCAGCCCGATCAGCCGGTTGCCTTTAGCCATAAATTGCATGCCGGCACACAAAAGATTGATTGCCAGTACTGCCACGACGGCGCCCGCCGCTCCAAACAGTCCGTAATTCCGGCAGCCAATACCTGTATGAACTGCCACTCGGCCGTGAAAAAAGGCACCCAAAGCGGCACTGCAGAAATCACCAAAATTTATGCTTCCATCGGTTTCGACCCCATTACGAACGTCTATATTAAGGATTACGACAACTGGAGCGACAAACAGATTGAAGACCTGTACAAAAAATGGATCGGTCAGGAGTATATGTCCGCCAACAGCCTCACGGCTATGAACGACGCCGGTCGTAGTGTGGTGGAAACTCAATGGGAAGGGGTTGTTAAGGCGCTGAAGGATGATTCCAATGGCAAAATTCAGGGACCGATTGAATGGGTTCGTGTACACAACCTGCCCGACCACGCTTATTTCAATCACGCCCAACACGTCGCTATCGGCCAGGTAGCCTGCCAAAAGTGCCATGGCCCCGTAGAGCAAATGGATATTGTGTACCAATATTCGACCCTCGGTATGGGCTGGTGTATCAACTGCCACCGCGAAACCGAGGTGAAGTTTGAAGGAAACGATTATTACAAACAATACGAAAGATATCACCAGGAACTCAAAGACGGCAAACGGGACAAAGTCACCGTTTCCGACATCGGCGGCCTGGAATGCCAGAAATGCCATTATTAAAATGTGGGTAATGTGGTCAATGGGACCAATGTGGTCAATTGCCCACATTACCCACATTACCCACATTGACCACATTGACCACATTGACCACATTTCAGAACATTGACCACATTTAAAAATATGCACCACGACAACGGTATTTGGGTCAGCACAGAAGATTTGAACCGGGAAGAATCCTTCCTGCAATCGGCTGAAAAAGAATTTTCCGTGGAGAACATTGCCGAAACTGACGGCAATTGGGCGGCCTCCCGTCGCGATTTTCTCAAACTGATGGGTTTCGGCCTGGGAGCGGCTACCTTGGCGGCTTCCTGCGAAATCCCGGTTAAAAAGGCCATTCCGTATGTGACGAAGCCCGACGAGATTGTGCCGGGCGTAGCCAACTACTTTGCGTCATCTTTTGTCAATGGCGGTGATTATTGCGCTATTTTGGTGAAAACGCGCGAAGGTCGTCCGATTAAAATCGAAGGCAATACCGGAAGCAGCGTAACCAATGGCGGAACCAGCGCCCGTGCTCAGGCCATGGTGCTTAGCTTGTACGATACGCGCCGCATTCAAAATGCAGGTACGATCGAAAACGGCGAGGTGAAAAAACTGAGTTGGACCGACTTGGACAATAAAATTAAAGGCCAATTGCAACTTGGTGGCAATGTGCGGTTCATCACGAATACAATCATTAGCCCGACTGCCAAACAAGCACTGGCTGAATTTACCGCCGCATATCCGAATACAAAGGTTGTCACTTACGACCCTGTTTCCAGTGCGGCTCTATTGGCGGCCAATGAGCAGAGTTTCGGTGTTCGGGGAATTCCAAATTACAAATTTGGCGAAGCCGACGTGATCGTTTCCTTCGGCGCCGATTTTCTGGGCACCTGGATCAGCCCGCTCGAATATGCCCGTGAATATGCAGCCAAACGCCGCATCAAATCGCTGAAAGGCGCTACCATGTCGCGCCACTATCAGGTGGAAAGCCACATGTCGCTCACCGGCTCCAATGCAGATAACCGTATCCTGGTGAAGCCAAGCGAACAGGGCGCCGCAATTTGCGCCTTGTACAATGAAGTGGCCGCCCTTACCGGCGGTAGCAGCATTGGCGGTCCGGCCTTAAATGATAAAGCCAAAGCTACACTTAAAAAAGTGGCTGCTGAACTGACGCAACACCGTGGAAAATCGCTGGTGGTTAGCGGCTCCAACAACGTGATGGAGCAGGTAATCGTCAACAAAATCAACGACTTACTCGGAAATATCAATACAACGGTCGACTTCAGTGCGGTCAACAACCTGCGCCAGGGTAATGAAGTGGAAATGGCCCGTCTGATTGGCGAAATGAATGCCGGCCAGGTGGCTATGGCCATTGTTTGGGGAGCCAACCCGGCTTACGAACTTCCGAATGCTGCGGAATTCAAATCTGCTTTCGGAAAAGTAAATACCCGGATATCCTTTTCCGGTAACCTGGATGAAACGACGGCGCTGTGCTCTCATGCTGCACCGGCGCACCATCCGCTCGAAGCATGGGGCGATGCCGAACCGAAAACCGGACATTACAGCCTCCAGCAGCCGACCATCGCACCGCTGTTCGACACCCGGCAGGCCGAACACTCCCTGCTGGAGTGGGCCAACAGCCAGAACCTGAACCGGCAGGACGAGCAGCCTTATTACCAATACCTGAAATCACATTGGGCGAGCGATTTGTTTGCCAAACAAAATAAATATGCCACGCCGGCCGCCTTCTGGGATATGAGCTTGCACGATGGGGTGTTTGAAATGCCACCGGCCCCGCGCACGGTGAGTTTCAACGCGGGTATTGCACTAAATTCCGGAAGCGTAAATCAACCGGGATCGGCAGAAGTGGAAATTTCCTTCCCGGAGACCGTAAATATCGGGAACGGCCAATACGCCCACAACCCCTGGTTACAGGAAATGCCCGACCCGGTGAACCGTACCGTTTGGGGTAATTACCTCAATATTCCGGTGGAATGGGATGGTATCAATAATATCAATGGCTGGAAAGACCTGAACGACGGCGACAACGTCGAGGTAGAGGTAAAAGGCCAGAAACTGACTTGTACCGTTGTACGTACCTTCGGCCAAATGCCAGGCACCGTAGCCATCGCGCTCGGCGGCGGCCGCGAAATTGGTGGCTGTGGCGTTGGATATGGTTTGAATGTCAATCCCTGGCTGCCCATTCAAGGCGGGCTGATCCAATATTTTGCGAATGAAGCCAAGGTTTCCGGCAAAGTAGGGGAGGATAAGAATTTTGCCTGCGTACAGTACCACCATACCATGGGGGTTAAAGCCATGGGTAAAGAAGAGGGCAAGGTGATCAACGCCGACGAAAAAGCGCTGGGCTGGAAAGGTTTCCAGGGATCGCTGACTTCCCGTTCCGTTATTTTCCAGGCCAACCTGAATGAATTGCCGGGAATTTCCGAAACAATGGCCGAATTCCACGAAGAAGCGCAGCACCTGAATGCACAAACCCTTTATCCGGATCAGACAGAATTTTATGGCACCGGTCTGAAATGGGGTATGTATGTGGACCTGAATTCCTGTATCGGTTGCGGCGCTTGCCAGGTGGCTTGCGTTAGTGAAAATAACGTGCCGGTGGTGGGCAAAGCGGAGGTACATCGCCACCACGAAATGACCTGGTTGCGCATCGACCGCTATTTTTACGGCGACATTGAGAACCCTAGTGTGGTTTACCAACCGATGATGTGCCAACATTGCGACAATGCTCCCTGCGAAAACGTGTGTCCGGTGAACGCCACCAACCATTCCATGGAAGGTATTAACCAGATGGCGTATAACCGTTGTATCGGAACCCGCTATTGCGCCAATAACTGCCCATATAAAGTACGCCGTTTCAACTGGCTGGATTATACGACGGCCGATACCTGGCCTGGCAACGAAGAACGCGTGTTCTGGGTGGAAGGCGATGATAAGCCCTTCTATGCTGACAACCTCGTACGTATGGTACTCAACCCCGATGTAACGGTGCGTAGCCGCGGTGTCATTGAAAAATGCTCTTTCTGCGTACAACGTATCCAGGAAGGAAAATTGACAGCTAAACGCGAAAGCCGCGCCGTATTGGACAATGATATACGTACGGCTTGCCAAACGGCTTGCCCCACCGGCGCCATCGTGTTTGGTAATCTGAATAATCCGGATAGCGAAGTGAATAAAGCCCGCGAGGCTGCCGGCGCCCTGGCCTACCAGGTGCTGGAAGAAGTGAACACCCGGCCTGGCGTGCATTATTCCGCCAAAATCCGCAACGCAAACGAAGAACTTTCTTAAAATATGTCTCAACCTGTATCGCCAATACGGCACGTACTCATTGAAGGAAACAAATCCTACCACAATATCACGGAGGATTTGACTATTCCTACCGAAAAAGCGCCATCCCGGGAGTGGATTATTGCTTTTGCGCTGGCGGCGGCATTCCTCGGACTTTATGTTTTTGCGGTTTGCTGGACGATATGGAAAGGTATCGGTTCCTGGAACCTGAACCGCACCGTCAACTGGGGCTGGGACATCACCAACTTCGTGTGGTGGATCGGTATCGGCCACGCAGGAACGCTGATCTCGGCCATTTTGCTGATTTTCCGGCAACGCTGGCGTACCGGCGTAAACCGGGCAGCCGAGGCCATGACAATCTTTGCCGTGATCTGCGCGGGGCAGTTCCCGCTCATTCACATGGGGCGTCTCTGGCTCGCTTTCTTCATCTTTCCGTTCCCAAACACCCGCGGACCGCTTTGGCCCAACTTTAACTCCCCGTTGCTCTGGGACGTGTTCGCTATCTCGACTTACTTCTCGGTATCGTTGTTGTTCTGGTACACGGGTTTGGTACCCGACCTTGCCACCGTGCGCGACCGCGCCGTAGGCTTCCGCCGCAAGATGTACGATATGGTTTCTTTCGGCTGGACAGGAAGCGCCAAGCACTGGCAACGTCACGAAGCGCTTTCGCTGGTACTGGCCGGTATTTCCACGCCGCTGGTACTTTCCGTACACACGATCGTGTCATTCGACTTTGCTACATCGGTCATCCCTGGTTGGCACACCACTATTTTCCCACCTTATTTTGTGGCAGGTGCTATTTTCTCGGGGTTTGCCATGGTGCAGACGCTTATGGTTATTACCCGGAAAGTATTAAAACTGGAGCACTACATCACGCTAAATCATATTGAATCAATGAACAAGGTGATCGTGCTTACGGGTACGATCGTAGGTGTGGCTTACCTCACCGAATTGTTCATCGCCTGGTACTCCGGATATATCTACGAACAATTCGCATTTTACAACCGCGTATTCGGTATTTACTGGTGGGCTTATTTCGGCATGATGTTTTGCAATGTGGTCAGCCCGCAGTTGTTCTGGTCGAAAAAGATTCGCCGCAGTATCTGGTGGACGTTCTTCCTGTCCATCGTGGTGAATATCGGGATGTGGTTCGAACGTTTCGTTATTATCGCCACTACGCTGGCCCGCGACTACCTCCCCTCCTCCTGGAGTTACTACAGCCCAAGTTGGGTGGAAATATCGCTCTTCACCGGCTCAATCGGTCTGTTCTTCTTCTGTTACCTGATCTTTACCCGTGTTGCGCCGGTAGTGGCAATCGCCGAGATAAAGGCTATTCTGAAAGTAGCAGGGAATCAATATATCGGACCGGAGGCCAGATCAAAAGCGCACGGGCATCATGCTCCGGCGCCCAAGGTAAAGGGTGAACAAACCGAAGATTAACCCACAACTTGACCAGTACAACAATTTAAATCAGGACTCAAAACTCTCCATATAATAATGGCTGAATCAAGCAAAAAAGTCCTTTTTGGGCTTTATAACGACGAAGAAGACCTGAAAAGCGCCGTTTCAACCGCGCGTAAGGATCATCTGGATATCATGGATGTGCTTACCCCCTTCCCGGTGCACGGTTTAGATCCGGTGCTCGGGCTGAAGGAAAGCCGCCTACACTATCTGGGCTTTATTTATGGCACGATCGGCGCGATATTCGGCTTCGGATTTATGTCGTGGGCTGTCGTCAACGATTGGCCGATCGTGTTCGGCGGTAAGCCGTACTGGCCGGTGCCGTCTTATATCCCGATCACCTTTGAAATGACAGTCCTGTTTGCAGCCTGGGGTATGACCATTACTTTTTATACGGTTTGTGGCATGTGGCCCGGCGTACAAGCGAAGGTGCTGGATAACCGTATTACGGATGACAAGTTTTGTCTGGCATTCGATGTAACCGAAACACCCGAAACGGAAGTGGGCAGTCTTCAAGCCTTTTTCAGCAAAACCGGTGCGGCCGAGGTACACGTGAAAACCATTTAACAAAAACGAACCACGATATTATATGAAATACGCAATTGGCGCTATCCTTGGAGTTGCCTTGTTCGCCTGGCTGTTTTCGCTGTGTTCTCCGGCAGGCAAAAACAAAACCGGCCACGAATATTTTCCCGATATGGCCCATCCGGTCAGTTATGAGGCAAATCTCTACAGTGCTTATGACTGGAATCACTGGGATAAGGATAATCTGAAAAAAACGGCTGAATTGTCGCAACCTAAAGGCAAGGTAGCCGGCACTGTGCCGCGTGGTTACACCGGCGTATATTATAACGGCGCTGCGGAACTGGATAAAGTACGTGGTAAAAACGCCGCTAATGCCATCGCCGCCCCGGTAAATGGTCAGGCTCCGTTTTATTACGAAAATACCGAGGAAGAGCGTCTGCGCTGCGAACAGGAAATGACCGTTAATCCTTTCCCGGTTACAAAGGAAAGCCTGGAAAAGGCGAAGCCGTTATATGATATTTATTGCGGAATATGCCACGGAGAAAAAGGCGACGGCCAGGGTTGGTTGGTAAGTATGACGGATAGTAAATATCCTGCACAACCCAAAAATCTCATTGCCGACGATATGAAAGCCGCCGGAGAGGGCCGCTACTATTTCGCGATCATGTATGGTAAAAACGTAATGGGCAGTTATGCCGACAAACTTTCTTTCGAAGAGCGCTGGCAGGTGATCCACTACATCCGTTCGTTGCAGGCAAAGTAATGTAAATAGTTAAACATCAAAACTTCCGGCGTTAACGCCGGCCCTACGATATGAATCTGAATACGCAATTCGTATTTGATGGCAAGTTAAAGCGCAACCTGATTATCGGTATGGCGCTGGGCTTCGTGTGCCTCTTGTTGTCTCTTGTCGGCGACGACGAGTACCATACCCGTTTTTGGACGAACTACCTGCACAATACCGTGTATTTTACCGGTATTGCTTTCACGGCCATGTTCTTCCTCTCCGCCCAGATCACCGCCTTTGGCGGCTGGATTGCAACGGTAAAACGTATATGGGAAGCTATGAGCCAATTTATGTTGGTTGGGCTTGTGTTGTTATTGGTGGTAGCCGCCGGTGTATGGGGGCTGATCCCCAATTTCAAATTGTACCACTGGACGACAGACGGCCTTTCCGATCCGAACAGCCCCCTGTTCGACCGGGTGATTGCCGGAAAATCGGGATTCCTGAGTCCGTTCTTTTACACCATTGGCGTTATCGGATTCCTTGGACTCTGGTATTTTTGGGCATATAAAATGCGCCAGGTTTCTGTGATGCAGGATGAGCATGAAACAGCATCGTTCGATTATTACAAGAAACAACGCAAATGGGCGGCTTCTTTCCTGCCATTGGGCGGTTTTCTCAGCACGGTTTTCCTGTGGGAGGCCATCATGTCGATCGACCCGCACTGGTACAGCACCATGTTTGCCTGGTATTCCACCATTTCCATGCTGCTGGGCGGCTTGTCGCTGATGATTATGATCATCATTTACCTCCAGTCCAAAGGCTACATGCAATATGTAACGCGTGACCACCTGCACGATTTGGGTAAATATCTCTTCGGCATCAGCGTTTTTTGGGCCTATCTGTGGTTCGACCAGTTTATGCTGATCTGGTACGCCAACGTCGGAGAGGAAACAATCTATTTTAAGGAGCGCATGGACGAATACCCGGTGCTGTTTTGGGGTAATTTGCTGCTCAATTTTGTGACGCCGTTCCTTATTTTAATGCGGAACGATACAAAACGCAAAATGGGTACGATGTTCTTCGTTTGCGTCATTGTGTTTTTTGGCCACTGGTGGGACTTCTTTTATATGATCAAACCAGGTGCCCGCACTGCTGCGTATGAAGCGAAAGAAATATCGGAAGGTAAACACAACAACAAACATGAGGCTGCTCCCTTGAGCAGTGCTTCTCAGCCCGAAGCCGCCGAACAGCATGCAGCAACCACACCGGCAGAACACGCGGATCACAGCCATACTGCTGATACAATGGATTCTGGTCACGAAACGTCAGTACCAACCCCGGCCGTTGAAGAAGCCGCTGTTGTGTCGGCAGGCGCAGAAGAAAGCCACGGAGATGCGCATGGAGATGCGCATGGAGAAGTGGGCCATCATGGCGATAAAGGATTTAAATTAGGTGTTACCATACCGGGCCTTCAGGAAATAGGCGCGATGATCGGCTTCCTTTGCCTGTTCCTGTTTTTCTTTTACCGTCAACTGGAACGCGCCTCCCTGTTGCCCATGAAAGATCCGTTCCTCGAAGAAAGTATGCATCACTCTACCGGCGCCCACATTGATAGCGAAATGGAAAATGAGGACCACGGTGGCGGACATGGGCATTGAGTGGTGCTTGTTAAAAAAATAATTTAGAATTAATCTAAGGTAGGTTGCCCTGAATTAAACCATCAAACAAACTGCCTAACTTTGAGTTTATAGAAAAAAAATTGCGATGACAGCGCTAATTATTATTCTCTGTATTATTCTGATTACGGTCGTACTGGTGCAAATTGGCAGGGTTACTGAACTGACCGGCCAGATCAAGGGCGAACGCGAGGTGTTGCGCGATAGCAGCAAATGGAACGGTCTGTTGTCAGTCGGTTTCATGGTAGCCTTCCTGGTCGCCGTGTTTTGGTCGGCCTGGTACTACAAAAATTCACTGCTCGGTTACGGACCGCACAAATCAGCCTCCGCACACGGGAGTGAATTGGACGCCATGTTTAATATCACCCTGGTTTTCACCGGAATTGTGTTTGTTATTACAACCATTGCGTTGTTTTGGTTTGCCTACAAGTATCGGTGGCAGGAAAACCGGAAGGCACAATTTATCGCGCACGATAACCGCCTGGAAGTGCTTTGGACGGCTGTGCCGGCCGTCGTGATGACCTTGCTGGTTGTTCGTGGTTTGGATGCCTGGAATACGGTTATGGCCGATGTCGGTAGCGACGAAGAATTTATGGAAATCGAAGCGACGGCTCAGCAGTTCAACTGGATGATTCGTTACCCGGGCCCTGACGGCAAATTGGGTGCGCGCGATTATAAATTGACCACTTCCGGAAACCAGATCGGCCAGGATTTTACTGATCCCAAAAACTGGGACGACGCTGTGCCTGGTCAGGAGTTGTATTTGCCTGTTGGCAAAAAAGTTCGGGTTCGTATTATTGCAAAAGACGTATTGCACAATTTTTATTTGCCGCAATTTCGCGTAAAAATGGACGCTGTGCCCGGTATGCCGACCTACTTCGTTTTTACGCCCGTTAAAACAACCGCCGATTACCGCAACGAACTGCGCAAATACCCGGAATACAACGAACCCTTCGATCCGGCTGATCCGACAGGTCCGAAACGTTGGGAAAAATTTGAATACGAACTGGCCTGTGCCGAATTATGTGGAAAAGGTCACTACTCCATGCGTCGTATTTTCCGGGTGGTATCACAGGAGGAATTTGATGCCTGGTACAGGCAACAGGAATCCTTTTACCTGACCCAGGTACGCGGTAAAGAAGACGACCCGAATAAGGGTAAGGTACTGGATATGGAAGTGCAACAACGCGCCAAAGCATTTAGCGAAAGTATCAAAACGGCTGTGGAAGCGACAAACCCGGCTGACAAAACCCTGGCGCTGGAAAATATTAGTTTCGAAACCGGCGCAGCTACCTTGACAGCAGACAGTAGATTCGAACTGGATAATTTGGTTACAGCGTTGAATGCCTATCCGGCGATGCGGATTCTGATTGGAGGACATACCGACAATACCGGTGATCCGGCAGCCAATCTTGTCCTTTCGCAACAACGCGCTGC
>CAUJEY010000260.1 GCA_963169325.1 Bacteroidota bacterium | reverse complement strand
TACGTCCGGCATAAGTCTTCTACCTTTGCACCGGCATCCCATTTGGCCAATATCTCCAAACGTTGTGATTTACTGATGGTACTCTTGCGCATGTTTCACGATTTGAAAGTGGAAAAATACTCTTTTTTCTACTTCTTCGTGGTTGCACGTGGGGGGAAGTGTACAGTGGAAGGAGTCGCCATTGATTTCAGGGAGGCGAAAGTCAAGGCTTTGGAAGCCTTTTTTGCCTGACGCTGCCTTTTTGAGCCCTACTCCTTTGCCTTTTAGCCGTTTTCCCTTACCTTAGGGAAGCAAAACCGAAGGGCCAACCGCTGCCGGTTTTTTCATAAACTAAACCATAATTGATGTTGTACTTCTACGCAGCATTCACATCTTGTTATCCTCCGCCGGGGTCTTCGGCGGGGGAGAGTGGGGCTGATTCTTTCAGGGGAGATGTTGCCGGACCGGCTGCGGAGAATGCAACTGGGGGTGGGACATTAGGGATTTACGTGCCTTGGAATGGCGGGAGTACATTTTTTATGGGATATGTTGTGAACGGCGCCTAACTCAATAAAAAGTATTAGAAGTAAAGCTAAAAAACTGTAAACCACGTTAAATTAATGAAGTGAAAACCTAGATTTTAATACCTTTGCATCAATTATTAAGCAATGGCAAAAGCAGATTACATCATATCGTTAATTAAGTCGCATTACAACAATGAGCCTGAAAGGTTCACTACGGTTGCATTGCAGATTGCCGCCCACGAAGCAAAATTGGGCCATACGCTTGTTGCCAGTGAGATTAAAACCGTTATTGATAAGGCAAAGGAAACCAAGCATAAAGCCAAAGCATTTGCCCCCGAGTTGCATGGCTTAATACTGGAAAAAGTTCCTTCCGTAAGGTTGGCGGATCTGATTGCTTCTGAAGATATTAAGTCCAAAGTGAACCGCATCATTTCCGAGTTTGCGCAGCGGGATAAACTTCGAAAACACAATTTGGAAAACCGCAGAAAAATTTTGCTTTCGGGACCGCCAGGAACGGGCAAAACCCTAACAGCTTCAATTATTGCTAAAGAGTTGAACCTGCCGCTTAATACCATTTTAATGGATAAAATGGTGACAAAATTTATGGGCGAAACCAGTGCTAAACTTCGTCAGGTGTTTGATTTGATTGAGCAGAAACAAGGTGTTTATCTGTTTGATGAATTTGATGCCATTGGTGGCGAACGCAGCCGTGATAACGATGTTGGCGAAATGCGAAGGGTGTTGAACTCCTTTCTTCAATTTATTGAACGGGACAATTCCGACAGTTTGATCATTGCCATAACGAACAACAAAGAACTATTGGACCAAGCCCTTTTCCGCAGATTTGACGATGTGATTTTATACGACCTGCCAAATTTAGAAGAAAAAGAAGAATTGCTGAAAAACAGGCTTGCGCAGTTTGCTAAAAAATTAAAGTTTAAAGATTTACTGCCAAACATAAACGGACTTAGCCACGCTGAAATATCTCTTGCCTGCATTGATGCCATTAAAGAAACGGTTTTGAATGAAAAGCAGCAGATGAATAATGATTTAATCTTAAAAGCAATCAAAGACCGTAATGCAGCATATCACAAATAAGTTTCAAGAATGCCATCATATAAGCACATCTTTATACAAGGAAATGTAAGTAGCGAGAAATATAGAGCACCTTCGGCAATAGGAGCAAAACCACGCATACCCGTTCGAGATAGGGCCACCCAAAGCCAAAGACTTTTAAATCAGTTTGCTGAAATTTGGCAACAAAAAGAGCAACTGCAACAACAACGTAATGCGCAACAAATTGCCACCAGAGAAGGTACATATATTCAATTTACGAGTGCCGCGGACCATGATTTGCTTACTAAAAGTTTGGAAGACCTTAGAAAAGGTATTCGCTTGCTCAACATAAAAGAAATTCCCGTTGGTGAAAATCAAACGCAAGTAAGAGCAACGGTTTACGTTCCGAACGGAAAAGAAGGACATTTCATTGCTAAAATTCAAAAATACCAACTGGAAGAAACGGCAAAGGGACAACCTAAAAACGCTCCATTAGTCAATAGTATTGAAGACGTAAGCATAGCTTTGTTGGAAGGTTTGTGGACAGACAAACCGCAACTTATTCCGAATGAAAATACCAAATGGTGCGAAGCGTGGCTAAACGTAAACACTAAAGAAAATCAGGAGCAGGAACAAATTGCACATTTTCTTGCAACGCTTGACAACATTGAAATAGCGTATAAACACAACCGCATTGTTTTTCCTGAAAGAGCTGTTTTGTTGGTAAATGCCAACCGTGAACAGTTAATTGAATTGATGTTGCAAAGCGATTTGTTGGCAGAGTTCCGTGCAGGACAAGAACCCGCAGGGTTTTGGGTAAACGAAAGCCGCATTGAGCAACAGGCCTGGGTTGATGATTTGTTGCAAAGAATAAAGGTTGCAGAAAGCAACGTAAAAGTTTGCCTTCTAGACACAGGCGTAAACAACGGACATCAACTGCTGCAACCGCTTATTGACGATAACAATACTCTTTCGGTTGATAACGCTTGGGGAACAAACGACCACGCCAACGGTGCAGGACACGGAACACTAATGGCGGGTATTGCGGGTTATGGGCAAATGGAACAGGTACTTACTTCTGCCAATGCTGTTCTGCTTACGCATAAATTGTGTTCTGTAAAAATACTACCCAATCAAGGGCAAAACCCACGGGAATTGTGGGGCGATATAACTTCACAAGGAATTTCTATTGCCGAAATCCAAAATCCGAATATGGTTTTGGTGTATTGTATGGCGGTAACATCACAAGAGGATACAGACAGAGGCAGACCTTCTTCGTGGTCGGGAGCAGTAGATAATTTGGCTTTCGGCGAAGGCGAAAACCAACGCTTGATAATTGTTTCCGCAGGAAATGTAGCTGACGAAGAACTTGGGCAAAATTATCCACAGTCAAATGAAACTTCATCGGTTCAAAATCCTGCCCAAGCATGGAACGCATTAGTAACAGGAGCATACACAAATAAAATTCAGGTAACAGGCCCGAATTTTAAAAATCATACACCTATTGCAAACGAAGGTCAACTTTCGCCTTACAGCACAACTTCATTGGTTTGGGAAAGAAAATGGGCTGTAAAACCCGATGTGGTTTTTGAAGGCGGAAACTTATTGAAAGCACCAGACAACAGTATTGCAGGACACGAAGATTTGGAATTGTTATCCACTTCAAGGCAGTTTAATACAGGAAGGCATTTTGATACAATTTCGGCAACAAGTGCTGCGGCTGCACAGGCATCGTGGTTTGCTGCAAAAATTGCGTATGAATATCCTAACGCTTGGGCAGAAACCGTAAGAGGTTTGGTGGTTCATTCTGCTAATTGGAACGCTGCAATGTTGACTCAACAAAATGTGCAACAAGGCAACAGAGCAAGTTTCAGAAATTTGTTGCGAACCTTTGGTTATGGCGTTCCTGATTTAGACCGTGCATTGTATAGTCAGGAAAGCGCATTGACTTACATTGCTCAGGAAACCATTCAGCCGTTCAATCTCAAAGCAGGAAGCAGCACACCCGAAACCAACGAAATTCATTTTTTCAATTTACCGTGGGCAAGTGATTTGCTGTTGCAAATGGGCGAAATACCCGTAAAATTGAAAATTACACTTTCTTATTTCATTGAGGCAGCAGAAGGGCGGATAGGGTTTAAAGACAAATATCGCTATCAGTCACACGGATTGCGTTTTGATGTAAACAACGTGAACGAAAGTGAAGACGATTTTAGAAGACGTGTAAACATTGCAGCACGAGAAGAAAACGAAGAAATACAAGGAAATGCAGGCAGCGAGCGTTGGGCTATTGGAACCAAAAACCAAAATCGTTCAACAGGTTCAATACATTCAGACTATATGGAAATGACAGCTGCTGAACTTGCAGAATGTAATCATATTGCTGTTTACCCTGTTATTGGTTGGTGGCGTGAACGTAAGCATTTAGGTAAAGTAGAAAATCAAACTCGATATGCGTTAATAATTTCGCTTGAAACACCTGCACAAGATGTTGAACTATACACAACGGTGAAAAATATGATTGAAGTGCCAATTGAAATCAGTGTGATATAATTGCACAGCTCACACAATAGACACCTCGCCATATTCGCTAACGCCTCGAATAGGTGGATAGTGCGCCCACCAGCCCTTGCAAAACACGCCCACTTACCCCACCCCCAAAAAAGCCGCCATTGCATTGCTAAGCCTCCCACTGCGCTAACCGAAATAACGTTCTTTACCAAATAAATAACGTCCAAGCCAAACTTCATGACCACATTTCCCAGAATAACCTCCCTCCTTGTAAGCATCTCCTTATGGGGATTCCAATATTACGAGTATACCACGATTGGAAAGGGCTTGCTTTCGTTTAAGCCCCGCCGCCTTCTCCCCCTCCTGATCGCCTTCAGCCTGTTTTCCCTGGCCCTGGCAGGGCAGGGGGCCGATGCGCAGTTGCTGGAGTACCTGAAGCGGGAGGCGCTGAGTCCGGAGCAGTATGTGATCCAATCCTTCAAAAAGCACGACGTGGTGTTGTTGGGCGAGCGGCATATCGTGAAAGAAAACCTGTTGCTGCTGCAGCGGCTGGTGCCGGTGCTTCACCAAAACGGCATTTACCAGATCGGCATGGAGTTTGGCGCGAGCGAGGTGCAGGAGCAGCTCGACCGGCTGGTGACGGCTCCCGTGTACGACGAGGCGCTGGCCCGGGAGCTTATGTTCGCCTACAACCCCACGTGGGGGTTTCAGGAGTATTTGGACGTGTACAAGGCCGCCTGGGCGCTCAACCGGTCGCTCCCCAAGGGGGCACGGCGGTTTCGGATCCTGAACCTGAGCTACCAGTTCAAGTGGGAGCGCTTCGACGGCAAGCGCAACCGCGAAACCATGAAAGCGGTGTTCGACCGGGGCACCGCCGACCAATTCCGGGCCCGGCTCATCGAAAAAGAAATCCTTCAAAAAAAGGAAAAGTTGCTGGCCCTGGTGGGCGGCCCGCATGCCTATACGCGCTACGCGGCGCCCTATTTCAAGTACAACGGAGACGATTTTTGCGCTTTCGACAGCGACTGGCTCGGCAACCGGTTGTACCGGAAATACCCCAAAAAGGTGTTCAGCGTGTTGCTCCATCAGGCGTTCCCCCACATGGAGAAGGACTCGTTCTATATGGGGTCTCCCGCCGGCGGCGCCATCGAGCGGTTAATGGCCGCCAACGGCAACCGGCCCGTTGGCTTTGATTTGCTGGGCTCGCCTATCGGAAAGCTGCCCGACCGAAGCGCCCACAGCCTGTGCTACGAGTCGTTTGTCCTGGAACAGTTTTTCGACGGCTACCTTTTCCTCGAGCCCCTCCGCGACCTGGAGGGATGCACAGTGGTGGACGATTTCGTCAACGAATCCAACGTGGCGCAGGCCCTGAAAAACTTCCCCGATCCCGACTGGCACCGCGAAGTAAAAACCCTGGAGGACCTGAGGCGGTTTATCCGCCAATTGTCCAAAGAGGTGTCGTTGGAATACCGTAAGTTATAAAGGGCTACGATCAAAACACCCAAACCCATGACCACCTACATCTCCATCCTCCGGGGCATCAACGTGAGCGGACACCGGCTGATCAAAATGGACGCCCTCAAAGCCCTGTTTGCCGGCCTCGGCTGCACCGAAGTGCAAACGTATATCCAAAGCGGAAACGTCGTCTTCCGGCATCCGGAAACGGACCCCAACGCGCTGGACGCCGCCATTCAAAACGCGATCCGGCAACAGTTCGGTTTTGACGTGCCAACCATCACCCTGACGGCCCCGGAGCTGGAAGCCATCGCCCAGGCCAATCCGTTCCTGACGGATTCCCGTATAGATCTTGCCCACCTGCACGTCACCTTCCTGGCGGCGCCGCCTTCTCCTGCCCTCGCCGAAAAGCTGAACGACATCCGCTTCCCTCCCGACGAATTCCAGCTCCTCGGCAGAGCCATCTACGTCCATTGCCCCAATGGCTACGGAAATACCAAGCTGACCAACGGCCTCTTCGAAACCAAACTCAAGGTTGCCGCCACCAGCCGGAACTGGAAGACGGTGATGGAGTTGGTGAGAAAAAGTAGCGGCGTATCGAAGTAGCGGCGTATCGATGGGATTTGCATGCCAATACGCCATATTTTCCGTCTGACGAATTTGCGAACCCAATCCTTTAACCACATGATTGCCGAACGTCTAAGAAGATCATTTAGCGCATACTTTGAAGCGCCTCTCGAAGCATGGCGGCAATTTGCCAATTTGTGCGAGTTGGTCCGGTTTCGGAAGAACGAAATCCTAAAGCCCTCGGATCAGGTGGAGCGCTATGGTTATTTTATTCTGGAAGGGAGCGGAGGCGTTTTCGTTTGGAAAGAAAACAATTACGTATGCCTCGACCTGATGTTTGAAGATGCGTTTTTCGGCGATTACATGTCGCTGATCACTCGCCGGGCTTCTCCTCTGGAAACGAGGGCTTTGGAAAATTCGGAAATGTTGCGCATTTCCAGTTCCAATGTCGATCGCTTAAAAGACACGTCCATGGGAAAGCTGATTTTTCTGATATCGGCCGAATGGTCTTACGTAGATAAACAACAGCAACAAATTGATTTGTTGCTCAAAACCGCCGAGCAACGCTACCTGGATCTTCTGGAAAAACACCCCGATATCATTCGCCGGACTCCTCAGAAGCACGTAGCGTCCTATCTGGGAATCACTACCCAAAGCTTAAGCCGCATCCGCCGGAAAATTGGCAAAAAATAGACCTGCTGCAACGGGCCGGTGTGGGCGGAAAAGAGCCATTTTAAACCCGCGATGATCCCGTCGCAACACATCTCATCAACAGCCCATAAACCAGCAGGCGCCGCCAGCCCATGCGGCAGGGCTCGTTTTGTTACCTTAGGGTAACTTTTTTTTCCTCGGCTACACGGACCTTTGTGCCATGATCACACTACTGGATATTTTCGTTTTCCTGGGGCCCAGACCTTCCAGGTTTCGCAAACCTGGAAGGTCTCGTTCCCAAAATGTCCAGTAGTGTGGCGCCATAATCACCTTTAAAAACAAAGCGCCATGAAGTCGTTTCTTTTTCTTCTCTGCACGTTTTTGTCCATTGCCATTTATGGCCAGTCCTCTTTTGAACGAAAAGGATTTTTTCTCGGCAGCGCATTTGGCGCCGGCGTCCTTACGTTGTCCTCCAGCCTGATCGGGGAAAACACGCAAACCGGAGCGACTTTTCCCAACCTCAAAGTCGGAACCATGGTTTCGGAAAACACTGCGGCGGTGCTGCTTTTGCCCGGCACGGTATACGCCTTCAAATGGGGCGAAGAGGAACGGGCAAGAGGGTTCGAGGGGTTCTTCCCTTCGGTTCAGCACTGGGTTGCCGATCGCTGGTGGATACTGGGCGGCGCTGGCCTGGGTATGGATGCCCCTGCGTTTTATGACATCAAAGACAAAGCAGACCGCAAATTTTATTTTGGCCCGGCGGCTGTTGCCGGCACGGGGTTCGAAATTTTTCGAAAGGGACCATTTGCGCTCGACCTTCAAGGGCGCGTACACTATGCCCGCATCAACGCGCCTGAAGGCAAACGCGAGGGACTGGCCTTCAATTTTATGGTTGGCGTTACTTGGTATTAAACCCAATCTTCTTTCGATTCGGACGCGAAGTGGTTTCGGTATTTCCCAAACCATTTCGCGTCTTGTATATTCGGCCCCTTCGTCTAATTTTCTTGCGCCTTCCTCGATTCGATGGTACTTTAAGAACGGTTTTAAAGGGGTTTTAATCCGAAGCACACATGGACGCAAGACCGAAAATCGATCTGGAACAGACTACCCTGGATGAGCTTTTGGAGTGGGCCGGCTGGGGGATGTTGATCGTTTCCTGGGGGCTTTTCGCCAAACACCTTCCTCAATTGCCGGACGTTATTCCGATCCATTTCAATGCCCGAGGGATCCCCGACGGGTACGGGAGTAAGGCCATACTTTGGGCGTTGCCGGTTGTGGCTACGGTGTTCTAT
>CAUJEY010000259.1 GCA_963169325.1 Bacteroidota bacterium | reverse complement strand
ACTCGCGTTAGTGCGAGCTCTTGTTCTTTCGTTTCCTCCAGAACAATCGCACCTCCTTCAAGCTGATCGGCATCTTGGCTCGTGTGATTCTTGCATCCACATAGGTTGTATATTTAACGCACGCCTCGTGGCGCACCAGATTTTCGCAGATTATTTTTGAGTACTGGCGAAATAAAAATCTGCGTAAATCGGCGAAATCTGTGGGAAACCAAATTGAAATCAGTTGGAAAACTTCATCTAGAACTTTTTACACCCCCAAACATAAATTAAGCGTCGGCACTTTTTATAAACGCTGCCGCTCCGTCTAATTCATCATAAAATTCCTGTCCGTATTTTCGGATAATCGCTTCGCGTACAAAACGATACACGGGCACTTGTTCTTTTTTCCCCAGTTCGCAGGCTGCGGAGCAAATTTCCCAGCTGTGGTAATTGAGCGCTTCGAAGCCGAGATCTTCGTTTTTTTCCACCCGGATGGGATAGAGGTGACAGGACACCGGTTTTTGGAAGTCGATGACCCCGGCGCGAAAGGCCTGTTCGATACCGCATTGGGCAGTGCCGGTGGCGTTCAGGGTCATGTAGGCGCAAGGACCTTTATCGATCAGGGTAGTACCCCATTCTTCCCCTTCCTCATACCATTGGTACAAGCCTTGTGTTTCGAGCGCCTGAATGCCGGCCGGACTCAGGAAGGGTTTAATTTTATCAAAAATAGCATCCAAAACCGGTAATTCTGCTTCTTCCAACGGCGCGCCGGAGTCGCCTTCCCAGCAGCAGGCGCCTTTGCAGGCCTGCAGGTTGCAGACGAATTGTTCTTCGACGAGGTCGTCGCTAACGAGTTTATCTTGTACGATGATCATGTATTATTCAAATAACGAATGACGCAATGACGATTTACGAATGGCTCAATGACGAATGACAAATGACTCAATGACGAATGACGCAAAGCCGTAATCCTCATTTTTCCAGCAATTTTGAAAGCGTTTCCTGCATTTTTTTTCGTTCTTCCCGCTTTTGCACGGCCGTTGGCGGGGCCATACGTTCGGTACAATCAGCCAGCGAACAGCGCTCGCAGGTGACATTCACAGTGATACGGGGAATAGCCGGATCGTCCCAAAAACGGATAACCTGGCGGGCTTGTTCATCGAGCAGGATACCGAGCGTGACACTCACGTTGCGGTTTTTCGTGGGGTAACCGGGTTTAGCCACGGCGAAGCAGAGATATTCTTCCTGCGTGTCGTGAAATTTGGCGCGTTGCACACCGGTCAGCATGCGGCTGTGGTCGCCGGTTTGCTGCTGATATGTTTGCAGATCGTTCAGGAGGGTGAGCGAAATCCAGCGGCGGCAGTAATGTTCGTTCAGGCCCGAAGCGTGGGGCTGGTGCCGGCGGTTGAGGTGTAGTTCTTTGTCGATATCGAAACGGTTATTGTCCAGATTGTGGATAAACCGCAGAAAAAACACCTTGTGCAGGTCAAAATCGCGGGATAACACATTAAAGCGCTGGAACAACACTTCCGGGCTGGCCTGGTAGCGGGTCATCAGTTGCAGCAAAAATTGGTCGCTCCAGGCCGGCAGTTCAAAAAAGGCGCGCAAATCGCGCACAAACGCATGGCGATTGATCAGTACAGCCACGGCAAAATAGGCGGCTTTGTAGTTATTCAGCGTTTCTTCGAAAGAGTTGACCCGAAAAAGGCTGGACGAATACGGGCGTTCACGCAACTGCAACACGTTGAATCCCAATTCTTTGGCTAATTGAAAAGCCCGTTGACGTTCGTTCAGGCGGCTGTTGAGCAACAATTTCCGTTTGCGCGGATGGAACACAGAGCGCAGGCTGTTCAATTCCGGGTAAGGGTCCAGGCCTTTGCCGTCAATTTTATAACCAAATTCGGTACACAACAAATCGGCTAATAAATCAGCCGGCACACCGCCGTTATCGGGTAGCCGGTGTTCTTTTACAAATACATCGGCGGCCTGTTCGATATCCTCGAAATAATTCATGTGCAACTCCTGGTAGGCGCGCAAGGCGGCGAAAAAGAAATTTTCATCGCGCAGTGAATAGTTGCGGGCAATTTCGAGCAAGGCTGAAATAAAGGCATTGACCCGGTCGGGGGCCCGGGCAATAATTTCCACTACTTGTTGTATTTCAATACCAAACAGGTCGAGCGGCAACTCATTCAGGAAGTTGCTTTGCAGCAGATCGCCGAGCGGGGCGTATTGTTTGGTTAGTTCCGGCGAGGCTAAAAACTCGGGCGTGATGCCCAGCGCTTCGGCCAGTTTTTGCAGATTTTCGGGCTGCGGGTATTTTTTCCCTTTTTCAATTTCATTCAGGTACGACACCGAAATACCGGTGCGTTTGCCGAACTCTTCAAAGTTCCAGCCACGTTCCTGCCGGAACTGGCGGACTTTCAAGCCCAGGACGATACGTTGTTGTTGGGTTCTGGCCATTTGCGGGGGTAAAAGTAGTTATGAGTTTTGGGTTTTGAGTTTTGAGTTTGAATAATCGCATATAAGTTAGTGGTAAAATAACTCCGTCAAAATGTAATTCCTATTTTGGCGCCGTAACTCAAAACGCAAAACTCAAAACTCAAAACTTTAATTTATGCGTCAACAAATTGTAGCCGGCAACTGGAAAATGAACAAGACCCTCGATGAGGGTACCGAATTAATTAAATCCGTATTCGAAAAAATAGAACTGCGGCCACGGGGGCCGGTCGTGTTTGCCACACCGTTTCCGTACCTGCAGGCAGCCGCCAAAATGCTGAAAGTGCGCAAAGGTTTTCATCTGGCTGCGCAAAACTGCCACCACGAAGAAAAAGGCGCTTATACCGGCGAGGTGTCGGTGGACATGCTGGCTTCCGTCGGCGCCGAATACGTGATTATCGGGCACTCCGAACGGCGTCAATATTTTAAAGAATCGAACGAACAATTGGCCAAAAAAGTAAATCTTACCCTGGCGAAAGGGATGCTTCCCATCTTCTGCTGCGGGGAACCGCTGGATATCCGCGAAAAAGGCACACACGTGGGTTATGTGGCCAAGCAATTAAAAGCCAGCCTATTCCACCTGCCGTCGGCTGAATTCCGTAAAGTTGTGATCGCCTACGAACCGATTTGGGCCATCGGCACCGGCCGGACCGCCAGCACAGAGCAAGCCCAGGAAATGCACGCCGCCATTCGGGTGCTGCTGGCTAAAAAATACGGCAAAGAAGTAGCCGACGATATCTCCATCCTCTACGGCGGCTCATGTAATGCCCAAAACGCACCCGAACTGTTCCGTCAGCCTGATGTAGACGGCGGCCTGATCGGCGGCGCCTCGCTGAAAGCGGATGATTTTGTGGCGATTGTAAATGCGATGAAGTAGGTTGTTGGGTTAGCGGGTTTCTGGTTAGAGGGTTTCTGGTTAGAAGGTTACAGGGTCGTAAAAAGATTGGGATATTTATAATTACTGCTTGACTTTTTGAGACTTTTTGTTTTAAATTTGCCTCATAATTACGCTCAATATGCAATCTGCTCACGCACCACATTCGAAGGAGGATTTTATACAACCTGCCGAATCCGTCGAACAATTACTCGATGGGCAGCAGTTTGCCGTAATTAATGGCAGGCACCTGCTCTTCAGGAGCAAAGGAGGGTTTGAGGTAGCAGCAATCGTTCCGGGCAAAAATTATACTGTAGACGACTATATGAAGCTTCCGGAAGGCGCTCCATTCCAACTTGTAGCCGGAAAACTCCTGTATATGCCCTCCCCTAAAGATTTACATCAACTCGCCGTGCTGAATATCTCCGTATCGTTAGCCGGTTTTGTAAAAAAACACAAACTTGGGGTCGTGCGTACCGCCCCGTTCGATGTACATCTGGATCGACGCAACATTTATCAACCCGATGTGCTTTTTATCTCCAACGAACGTAGGGCAATCCTGCGCGATTGGGTTTTTGGAGCGCCGGACCTGGTGGTGGAGATACTTTCTCCCGGAACAGCTTCGCTCGACCGGAATAGAAAGAAAAAACAATATGGTAAGTATGGCGTACGGGAATACTGGCTGGTTTCCACTGAACGAAAAACGGTGGAAATCTTTGTTAATCAGGATGGTAAATTGATAAGCAAGTCGGTCTTACCAGAAAATGGGAGGTTAACATCCCCACTTTTTCCAGGATTTGAGCTCACGGTACGGGAAATTCTTGAGGAGTAAAATATTTAAGTCTTCCGCCGCACAAAATCCAGCACCGGGTCGCGGCCATCCCGAAAATCGTTAAAAGGCAACTCGATGGGCACATTGAGCCGGATTTTATCGGGATTGCCGGGCGACAGTTCTACCTGCCTTGTGCCGTGAAAAACCTGTATACGGGTATTGGGCAGGTAAAACGACTGGACATCGCCGAAGTGGTTGGGCCGTTGAGCCGGCGCCTCGCCCAGCAGCGTCGCATTGGTGTTTTTCTGAAAAGCGGCGGCAATTTCCACGGCAGCACCCGCAGTATAGCGGTTGGTGGCCACGTAAATGCGGTTGGGCAGGTTGACGAACGGCAACGCGCCCAGACGCTCCGACAAGGCAATTCCATCGGCCGGAACGCCCCCGGTATTAAACCGTAAATCGAAGAAAAAACGCGCGCCCGGGTGTTGGTCGAGCAACCGCATGACGGAATCTGCCACGGGTTGAAACGGCGGAAACTGGCCGGCGCTGAGGGAATCGCCCACCGCCAGCATCATTTCCTGGCTGAGGCAGGCATTGTATTGAACGTAAGCGATGCTGTCCGATTCCAGCCAGACAATGCTGAACACCTGTTTCATCGGATTCCAACGCAAATCCGGCGTTTTAGGCACGAATTGCGCCGGCTGTAGTCCGGCTTTATCTTTCTGAAAATCAACAGGATGCGCTTTCAGGAAATAGCGTTGACCCTTTTCATCCACCATCAGCAGGGCCAGGGTGTCGGTTTCCGAAACGCCGGCCATCCGGAATGCTTCCGGGAAACGAAGCCATTGGGGACCTTCTTTGCGCAGCGCTTCTTCGTTTTCTTTTGCAAAAAAACGCCCCATTTTTTCCAGCACGAGCGCGGTTTCCTGGCCGTTGATTTCTAATATTCGTTTCCCCAATGCCGGGGCGAATTTTTTCACTGTTGCACTCGTGTACAAGCCGTCGGCGTACCAGCCGAGACCGATCGGAATGACCGCGTTTTGCTGGAGCATCGGCGCCAGTTCAAGCCGGGTTTGCGCATCGCGGGCTTTGGCCACGATCGTTTGTAATTCCAGGCCGATTTGCAGATCGGTTTTACCGCTCAGTTTGGATTGGAGCGCCTGAATATCCGCATCAAATTCGGGCTGCGGATAAAACCGGTAAAAATCCGGATGCCGTTTCGGCAATTCCCGTTGTAAAATGGAAATATCGGCTTGCCACTGTTCTGTATTGGATTGGGCAATCAGATTTTGAATAAAAAAGAAGAGTATAGGAAGGATATAGACTTTCATAAATTATTCGTGGTTTATTGAGGCTGTCGCATAAGTTCTCGCCGAAATTTTTCTTGCGGCGATTATTTTGTCTCCCGCAGATTCCGCAGATCACCGCAGATTTTTATTTTGACAACTTGTAAAAATAATCTGCGAAAATCTGCGGCATCTGCGGGAGACAGACTTATAATACAGCCTCATAGCGCAAGCAGCCGGCAATTTCCGCAACCACTTTCCGCCGGATTTAAAATCAATACTAAAACCAGCCGTTTTTTTTCCGTCGGCTGCTGCTGCTACCGCCCAAACCCAGTACGCCCAACAATCCGCGGGTGAGTTCGCGGGCAACGGTGCGGCCGATTTGCCGGGTAGTCGGGTTGCTGATCACTTGTTCGATCACGCTTTTTTCCTGGCGGGTGCTGGTGCGGGCAGCCGGTTTTTCGGCTTCCTGCCGGGCCGACGATTCCTGCACTTCCTGTATTTTTTCGTGCAGGATTTCGTAGGCGCTTTCCCGGTCGACCACCTGATTGTACTTGCGCACCAATGCCGAGCGGGCGATAATATTGTCGATTTCGGTAGGCGTCAGTACATCCATTCGTGTTTCGGGCGCGCGCATCAGGGTATGGGCCAGGGGCGTTGGAATCCCTTTTTCATTGAGCGCGCTCACAAATGCTTCGCCGGTGCCGAGGTTGGTCAGCGTATCTTCTGTTTGATACCATTTGGTGATCGGGTAGTTCTCGGCGGCCAGTTTGATCGCCTTGCGGTCTTTGGCGGTAAACGCGCGCAGCGCATGTTGTACCTTCAGACCCAACTGTGCAAGGATGCTATCCGGAATGTCAACCGGATTTTGTGTAATAAAAAAGATGCCGACGCCTTTGGAACGGATGAGTTTGATAATGGCTTCTAACTGTTGCATGAGGGCCGGGGTAGCCTCCTGAAAAACCAGGTGGGCCTCGTCGATGAAAATGCACAGTTTCGGCTGGTCCATATCGCCTTCTTCGGGAAAGGAGGAATAGATTTCGGCCAACATTTGCAAAATGAAGGTACTGAACAACTTCGGCCGGTCCTGGATATCGGTCAGGCGCACGATGCTGATGATGCCGCGGCCGTTTTCGTCGATTCGGCACAGGTCCTGTACGTCGAAGGAGAGTTCGCCGAAGAACAGTTCGGCGCCTTGTTGTTCCAGTTCCACAACTTTACGGAGGATGGTGGCGGCGGTGGCGGCGCTGAACTGGCCGTATTCGGCCTCCATTTCAGCCTTGCCTTCATTGCCCAGAAACTGGAGTACTTTTTTGAAATCTTTGAGGTCGAGCAGGGGTAATTCGCGGTCGTCGCAATATTTGAACACCACCGATACCACACCGCCCTGGGTATCGTTCAGGCCCAAAATACGGCTGAACAATACGGGGCCGAATTCGCTCACTGTGGCACGGAGGCGGGCGCCTTTTTCGCCGGACAAGGTGAGAAATTCAATACTATATGCGGTTGGGTGCCAGGAAACGCCGATTTTCCCGGCGCGCTCGGTAATCTTCGGATGGTCGGCGCCGGGCATAGCCACGCCGGAAAGGTCGCCTTTGATGTCCATGAGCAAACTGGGCACGCCGTTGGCGGCTAACTGTTCGGCCAGGACTTGCAGGCTTTTCGTTTTACCGGTACCGGTAGCGCCGGCGATCAGGCCGTGCCGGTTCATGGTACGCAACGGTATTTTCACCTGTAACCCCGGTATGGCTTCGGCGTCGATCATAGCGCCGCCAATGACGATGGAGGTGCCTGAAAAGGTATAACCCGCTTGAATTTCAGCGGAAAAGTCGTCTTTACGTGACATAATTTTGATCTAAAAAGTCAGATTAACCTGTTTTGGTTTGGCGGTTTTTTGGGGATGAGGCCCTAAGAGCATGTTGGGGATTTTCTCGCTGGGCCCAAAACGATTCTTTTTTCACCATTTTTCGCCTTTTTTCAGTCACGTAGCCCCAGTTATGCTCCTTCAAAAACGCAAAAACTGGTAAAAAAAGCCCTCGTTTTTGCCTCCAGCAGAAAATCCCCAACATGCTCTAAGTCCGTTTATTTAATCGTCGACAGCCAATCCGACATCACTTTTACTTCGGCGTCGGTGATATTGGCCAGGGGAGCCATAGGCGGATAACCCGGCCAATTTTCCGGTTTTGGTTTCCGGATCAGGGCGCCCATCTTTTTAGCGCTGTATTTTTTCTTCGCCAGTTCTTTCCAACTGGGGCCTACCAGGCGGGCGTCCATCAGGTGGCAACCGGCGCAGGCGTATTTGTCGGAAACTTTTTTGACCTCGGCAGGCAGGGATTGCGCATTGGCAAAGGAGGCGATGAAGAGAAACAGGACGAGGAGCAGTTGTTTTTGCATAATAACAGGAAGTGATTTTTTTGCGTGAACGACGCTTAGTTTGCAGTATTCAGGGTATTTAAACGAAGTTTTTCCAAAAGGCCACGTGCTACCATGGAAAAACGTTCGCGAAGGAACGACATTACCTACTTTTTAGGGTATTGCAATCCTCTTCTTTTCAATTCTTTAACAGCGTGAACTCCAATATTCATCCGTTTAAGGGCAAGTAATGAACAGGAAGGAAAGGGAAGGGCGGGGACAAATATAAAAAAAAGCCGGGACTCGTGATGAGTCCCGACTCAGCCGCAAATCATCGGCGTGTTTTATAGATCATTCCTGAATATGCAATAGCGGTCAATGCCCTTTAACGACCTTCACGGTTTGTAACGCGCTGCCATTTTTTATGCGCAGCAGGTAAAACCCGGGTGGCAGGTCGGCGGTGGGCAGGTGGAATTCGGCGCCGGCAGGATAGGTTCGATCAAGTACCGGACGTCCACCGAGATCAAGCAGTTGGAACTGAACAGAAGTGCCTTCCGGCTGGATATTTTGGATGTGCAGCGACGAAGAAAACGGCGATTCGACGACAACCGGGGCATGCTCGCCGGAAAACACTAATTGGGTCCGATCTTCAGTGTCACCATCCAGATTGGAAGTACAATCGGAGCCGTATGGAAATTGCACCTTATAATTAGCATCTTTTTGCTCAAAGGTCACCTGAAGGCAGGTTTGATTATTATAAGTAACGGGGAACTGAAACTGAATCCAATAAACCGGCATTATATAATTTCCGAGTTCCGGATAAACTTTCCCTACCTGCATTTTTTCAAAATTGTAAACGGCAGGTGCTGAAAAGTAACTATTACCAAATAAAACGGCCCTTTCATCCGAGTACCAAGCGCTACTTGTATAATACAGCTCCGGAACTTTTCGGATAGTAAGTTTTTCTTCATTAGGTCCATCGAGTCCCATTTGAAGTTCATAGCGGGAAATTTTTCTATTAGATATTTCATGAACATCAAACCAGTAAGTATAGCCGTCTTCCCACGGGACGTAAACGCTACCCGAAGTAAAGGGCCCTTGTTGATAGTCCGGTTGCTCACAGGGGGCAGATAATTCAACTACTAATTCGGTGATGATAAGATCGAACGCTGAAATTTCACTATAGAACCCGCTCGTGGATTGATCCTCACAGATGGCGTACACCTGTAAGTCGACAGTACTACCCGTTGGTGGATATAGTGTTGCATTGGTGGTGTTTACAATTACATCGTCTACGACCAGTTGTGAAACATTATCCAGGGCCATAACATGGTAGCCGATAGCACCGGGCACGGCATCCCAAGCCATAGATACGCTGTACGAGGTAGCGGAAGTGACGTGAAAATTGGCTGCGGCAGGAAGATTACACAAGTTGTCCCCTGAATTATTGGCCGTTGCCAGGCCTGAAAGCGAAGCCGTACTGCTGAACACCGGTTGGGGTTGCAGGGCAAAAAAAAGCAGGCAGAAGATTAAAATATTTTTTGTCATATTTGTTTGTTTAAGCCCCGCTAATGTAATAGCACTGGTATTTTAATTTTAATAACACTTTTTGGCCTTTGGTACCGATTTAATATGAATGAACGAAACACACTTATCGACCTCATCAAAACCTTACACCCGGACGAATTTAAAGACCTGAAAACATTTGTCGGGCAACCCGTTCCGCACGCAGTGCCAAACAACCCGGATGCCGGGCGTTTGCTCGACATTATATTAAAGGTATCGCCTGATTTTCCAGAAGAAAAGTTGAAGAAAAAAAACCTGTATGAGGCACTTTATCCGACATCACCCTGGGTGGACGGCCGGTTGAAAAAAGTGATGATCGCCTTGCACAAACAAATTCAGGCCTATCTCCTGGTGCAGCATTATTTTCGGGAAGAAAACGCCTTTCAACGGCGAGTGGACTTATCCGATATTTTTCAAAAACGTGGATTAAAGAACCGTTATGATCAAATAATACAAAAAACAACCAAAGATTTGGAGGGCGCCAGGGAGAAGAATGCAGACCATTTTTTTCAAAAATTTCGGATTGAGTATACCTGGAGCCACCAGGCGCTGGGTAAAAATCAGACAAGACGCGATTTGAATATTCAACGTATGCTCCAAAATCTGGGTATTTTTTACCATATCAGGCGACTCGAGATTATCAATTTTTTTCTAAACCAGCAAAAATTGACAAACCTGGATGCTTCCGGCCCAATTCTTCATGCAATAAATGAATTGCCACCCTTATCGACCTACTTCGAAGAATCCGGTGATTTGTTTATTCAGCAAAAGATTTTCGATTTTCAGCGACAGACAAACCCTTCGACTGATGATTTTCGCGAACTAACCCATTGGTTAAAACGCCGGGAATCCTCCATTTCCGCTTCCGCCCTGCAAAATGCCTATACTTTTCTTAGAAATTGTTGTCACACACTAATTTATACCGGTCGCCATGAATATCTGGAAATCCTGCATGAACTACATAAAGACAACTTGGAACGCGGGTATTTGTATAATGTGGAAAATGATAATAAAATCCTTTCTAATACATTCCTTAATATCGTAAATGTAGGACTGATCACGCACCAATTTGATTGGGTTCAGGATTTTCTGACCACGCATCGAAACCGGATACTTGGAGACAATGAAACTGTCGATTTTTACAAATTAAACCGGGCTGCTTATTTGTTTGCTACCGGGCAGTTTGAATCAGCGTTGGAGACCCTCCCTCAATCTTTTCCAAATATAATTTACCACTTGATTACCCGCCGGCTGGAGATCAAAATTTACTATGAATTACAATCCGATCTACTCGAATTCAAACTGGATGCCTTTAAAATGTATATCAGCCGGGCATCCAGGAAATTCCTGTCGAAAGAGTTACGCGAGCGCAACGCGGATTTTGCCAACCTGCTTACCCAAATAATTCAATCCAAACCCGGAGACCCCAACCGCAAACCGCGCCTGCTCAAAAGAATTGGCGAGCGGGTTCGGGCAGCGGAGCGGGATTGGTTGATGGAAAAAGTGAATAAGATGGGTTAGAACCTATTGGGGCCCGGTACCTTAACATTTATTTCGTTATCGAATTTCGGTCTAATATTCCCGCTTTATCTGGTACTTAGCCTTGCCTTGCCGGTCTTTTCGTTCCGTCCGGCCTCTACCCTTCCTCGTGTATATCCGGCACCAAGTGCCTGAAAGTGTTATTGATCCGGCTTAGAAACAGCCTCAAATTTGTATGGTAATCATGAACAGGCGCCTGATCAAATCTTTCACTTTTAACAGTTTTCAAATGAAAAAAGCACTCTTATTCCTGCCTTTCCTGGCTCTGGCCACCTTATTTACGTATTGCAACAAGTCTGATGTATCCAGTGCACTCCGCGGCGGAGCAGTAGATCAAGCGGTGGCCGACCGGGCCTGCGGCGATCCCTGCACACTCAAACTTACCGCGGACAACCTGAATACGCTGAATATCTGTGGGGTGACGTCTAACAACATCCCGTGCGCAACCTGTGGTACAGTAGTGGGTACGGGCTTCGTAAACTTTACCGGTGTGGGGGCGATCCAGGTACGCGCCTGCGCAACATTCTACATTACTAACCCGAACCTGTCCGACACTTATGTCAGTTTCGACGGCGGCCTCACCTTTGATTTAATTCCTGCCGGTGGTTGTGTGGCCTTCACCACTGACGGTGATTGCAACGTGCTCTGATAGAACCCGATCAATTACCGGATGAGATCATCTTGTTTTCTACATCATTTATAGATATTACGTGCTATGGCCAGGGGCGAATCGCTCCTGGCTATGCCGTATTTTTGAACTTACGCAAACTGATTTATTCTGAAATACGAAGGATACCGTCTGAAAAGAACATGAGCCCCCCGAACGCCGGAGAGACTCATGTTATGATTTGTTTAGACAAAAGCGGATTAAAACTTGATCACCTTGAAGGTTTGTGAAGCGTGATTTGCATTGATTTTAAGGATATAGAATCCCGGGGCCAGGTGTGCGGTGGGTAGGTTATATTGCTGAACGGCAGATATTTGTTCCTCCAGGACCAGACGGCCATTGGAGTCGAAAAGATAAAATGTAGTAGTGGTTTCCGGCAAAGGCGCCGTTATGGTGATGCGGAGGAAATCGGAGAATGGATTGGAGACGGTTGTTTTGGCCGGTTTTTCGGATAAGGTTTCCGAAGAACGTATATCGGGTATTTTACCAGGCGGATTGGGCGGATATACCGGATTGGGCGGAATACACCGGATGGAGTAGCCTTCGCTCATCGCGTTGGCGCACGCTTTATAATTTTGACCGTCAAGGTCAAAGTCCATCCTGCCTACTTTTTGGTTCAATTCATCCAGCACAAACACATTACTAATAAAGTACTGGGAAGGCGGTTCGAGTTGGTCATCAACCGGCTTTGAAGGCCAGGTTTGTCCGGGATAATAGGATTCCGGAATTTTCTTCACTTTGATTCTTCTTACTTGCAAAATCGGGTCAAACTCGAGCCAAATCTGGTAGCGGGAAAATCGCATCTGCCCATCCGATATTCTTACCACATCGAACCATCGGTACACGTTTGGCGCGTTGCCAAGGTCCATGCAAGTGCAGTTATAAGGTTGGATCATCCCATTTGGCAGGGCTGTATACCCATCTGCCACCAAGTCAATAATCAACGTATTTAATTCGATCCAGGTAAATATTCTGCTGACCGGTTCATTTTCTCCTTCGCACATCGCCGCAACTTCCAGGCGATATTTTGCACCGGGTGTAAGGTTTGTGGCCGTATAATGCGTGCCAAATATGGGTTTGGCATCAATGACCAATTGACCCGGGAGCCCCTGGCTCACATCATAGACCCGTACATTGTACGCGTATGCGTGTTTGACCACCGTCCAGGATATCGTAATAAACGTGGCGCCGGCCTCTTCCACGGTAACAGCGGCCGGAGCATCCAGGTCGCAGCCCGATATTTGGGTCGGATAAATTTCGTATCCGGATACGGGGTAATCCGGTGTGGCTGCCGTTCCCTTTGTGACGGTGGGACTAAGCGCAAAAAGCAAAAAAAGTAATCTTAAAATTGCAACCATAACAGACCATTTGAGTGTTAAAAGAATGAGTGCGACAAAGTTAGGATGCGTGTTTTCCAAAAATAATAACAATTTTGGCGGGTTATTCCAAACACTGTTCCCTTCGATATATGGAAGATGCCTACTTGTTTCAGGTGCTGAAAACCTTGACTACCAGTGAAATGGAAGAATTGAGGGTATTTGCGGGTTCCGACTACTTCGGCCGCGGGCATTTTCACCAGGAAGCCCTGGCGCTTTTGACATTAATACTTAAAAATTCAGGGCTTCACCCCGTCGCTGACTGGTCGAAAGAAGCATTATTCCAGCAATTGTTTCCCCACCAAGCTTTTATAAAAGGCAAGCTGGAAAAAGTAATGTCCGAACTCAACAAAATGGTCCGGGCGTTTTTGCTTTGGCAACAGTATTACAGGCCGGAAAACGAGTTCAACCAGTTGTTCGATTGGGCGATTCTACTGCGCCAACGCGGACTGGAGCCCAGGTATCAACAAACCCTGAACAAAGTTTCGAAGTTACAGGAAGACGAAGGTTTTCGGGAAAACATGTACTACTACCGGCAATTTTTGTTGGAGTACGAGGTACACGATTGGCAAAGCTTGTTCAACCGGAAAAAAGGTGACCTGAATATTCCGAACACCCTTCAAAACCTCGATATTTTTTATTACCTCAACCGCCTGGAATTGTTGAACCGTTTTTTGCTCCAATCCAGAGCAACATATTTGGAGATACCGGAATTATTGACTTTTGCTTTGGAAGAAACCCAAATTCCCGAGCGTTATTTACAAGAAAGCAGTGTACTGCTGATCACTTATAAAATACACCAGGTACTAAAAAATCAAAATCCGCTGCCGGAAGAATTTGAAGAACTTGGAAATTTGTTACTGCGGCATGAGGAAGAAATAAGTCCCACCTTGCTGCGGCAATTTTATGCATACCTCCGGAACCTGTGTGTGTTGCTGCTTAATTCCGGTTCGTCTGGCATGTTGGAAACGTTGCACCGCTTGCAAAGAGATAATCTGCAACGCGGTTATTTGTATTATAACGAATTATTGCCGCCGAGCGCTTTCCTGAGTGTTACAGATATCGGGCTTAAAGTGAAAAACCTTGACTGGGTAAAACAATTCATTGAACGGCATCACGATATGATTCTCGGTGACAATGAAACGAAAGATTTCTACCGCCTGGGGTTGGCATATTATTATTTTGAAACAGGGCAGTTCGAAAATGCTTTGGATTGTATTCCGGCAAATCCTCAGGGTACCGATTTTCTACTCAAATCCCGCAGACTCGAATTGATGGCTTATTATGAGTTGAATTCTGAATTATTACCATATAAACTGGATGCTTACAAAATGTTTATCAGTCGGGCTTCTCACAAGCTGATACCAACTCGAAGTAAAGATTTCAATACTAATTTTATCAATTTACTGATTCAGCTTGTTGCGTCCGTCCCTGGTGACAAAGACCGTTCACAGCGTTTATTGGAGCGCATCAAATCCAAACAGGCGGTCGCCGAAAAGGAGTGGTTACTAAAAAAAGCGGCGGCCATCGGCTGACCTTCGGGTAAAGCAACATTTTTGTGTTACTGTTTTTAGCGCCATTTTCGCTCGAAAATGCGTGATTTTTTGCATTTCCATCCCTTCTTAGTTTTATTTTCCGGCCGCTATCGCCCGATCCCGTCGGGAAGCAGCACCTGAATTTGTTATTTTTTTCCGGCGTGGGCTGCCGCACTTTTGTCCTACCAATCCGGTCAAAAGCCACTAATTAAAATGTTGACAAAGCAGGTTTTGATGCCGACCCGAAAAACAGGGGTAAACCTGGATTTCCGGCATCAAACAAACAGGATTAAGCCGTTGGATTTATAACCTGATTTTTAAGAATAACAGACCTGAGTACGGCCGGCGCGAACTGGGATGCAGTTTGAGTCGGCCTTTTTTTTAAATTTTTCAACTTGTAATCTGATCACCTTAAAAATATAATTTCTATAACATAAAACAGTACGGTTATAAAAAAATCATTAATCAATTCCTTGTATTATTTATCTTTCAAAATCTGATTTATTATGCAGCACATTTATTTCGACACCACTCGTTTTTCACCCCATTTGCGCATTTTATCTATAATCTGCATTTGGATTGCCGGATGGTCTTCGGTATTTGCACAGACCGACCCCTGCAGTATCAACCCGGGTAGTAATTTCGACGTATGCTTTAATGCGGATGAATTTAAGCTAAACGGCCTGATTGGGCCAAATGTCATTCCAAGTTCTGTAAACTGGAGTGTAAACAACCCGGGATTCGACATTGACGATCCCAATGCTCCGCAAACCCTGGTGTTTCCCAGCCCGCTAACCGGAGACTTTCCTTTCGGCACCTATATTTTTACGCTTACAGCCACTTGCCTTGGTGGTCAGCAACTCACGACTACCGTTGAAGTCACGGTGGAAGACCTGAGCAATGTGGCGACTATTCTGGCCAACGGCCAGAATGTGTCGGCGCTCACCGTGTGTACGGTCGTTCATTTGACGCCGCAAACGCTTCCTGGGCCGGGCCAAATCGGCACCTGGTATTATTATTTTGCCGACAATGATATCAATTTTATCGGCGGCGGCGATAACCAAAATTTTTGGGATATTTCCATCGATCCAAACACAGAGACACCTTGCCAGTCCTATACTTTCTATTACGAAATATCGAACGGCGGTTGCTTTTCCAGGGATTCCGTAACGATTACTTTTGAAGCGCAGGATGAGAACGTCCGTTTTATCTATCCAGCGGATCAGGGGCGTTATTGTGTGGGCGAATTATTCACTATACAGGGTTCTGCGATGGGTTGCTCCGGAACGCCGAATTTTTCCGTATTGGAATTTCCGGGATCCGTACCACCGGTGATCGAGCCGGGTTATTTTATACAGCACGATGGGGTGATTGCCTATGTTCACATAACGGAATCGGGTTGGTACACCTTTCAGTATGAGGTTAATGCAAATGGGTCCACTTGTTCTTCCGGTTCGAGCCAGATACGGGTGTACTTATGTTTGAGTGAAAATAATTTGGGCAGTCTGTACAAGAAATATTGTGGTATTCCGGATCAACTAACCCTTGAAAGCCCTTGCAATTCCAATTATACTTACGGCCCTTGGAAACTGGATGTTCCTAATAACATGACCAATCCGCCTACTATCGTGCAGACCGGTCCGTGTACGGCAGACGTCACAATTAACAATACGAATATAGACCGATACTCTTTTGTACAATTAATTACCGTCAATAGTTGCGACGTTGATGGAATTTTGGAGCCCTGCTACGCGGTGAGCAGGATTGATTATTATGCGCAGCCTCAAATTGACGATACCTTGGTAACACTTTTCTGTGGAGGGGACCCCAATTTCTTTCCCTGGAGCTATTTCCCATCGTATCCGGGCTCCAACCGCACCTTGAGAGTGATCGATTCGGACGACCCGGTTTATCCGATGGGCCAGACGATTACCGGTACTGTGTTGATGAATCTTTTTATACCCGGTACCTATGTTTTTCAAATGACGATAGAGCGCGCTGGTTGTGAGGATACCGCCATACTAACTGTTATTGTAGATGATCTGGAACAACCCGAGGCGGGTGTTGTCGCAAATTTCTGCCTCGGCGAAACGGTGACGCTGACCGGTAGCATCCCACCAAATCCTTTCGTTCAGGTATTGTGGCGGCAACTTGACGGCAACCTGCCCCTGCAATTCACCCCCTCCACTCAGGAAACTAACCCAGGTATTTCAGCATTCGAAACCGGCCATTATATCCTGGAATACAGCTTTTCCCGAACGGACGACTGTTACCTGGCCGATACGCTTGAATTTGACGTAATACCTTGTGATACCGGCTGTCTGCTGGTGGATATCGGGATTATTCGCTGTTTCGATAACGGAACGGCAAATCCCGACGACGATTACTGGAACTTTGATATTTTTGTTCATCAGGGTCCCGGTACTTTTTGGCGCAGCGGACCTCCGGTTTTCGAAGCCGGCGCTTATGATCAGTGGAAAACCATTTGGGCGGGCTCCATCGCCGGTTCGCCCAACCCGTACACACTAACAATATTTGATAACGAAAACCCGAAATGCTCCACGACTATCACGGTGCAGGTACCCGAACCCTGTTCCGACACCTGCAACCTTGAGATCGAGGTAGAAGTTAGTCGTTGCAACAACAATGGCACCACGGTACTGGTATCTGACGACTTTTACTTCGTGTCCGTGGATGTTACCGGCACCGGCGGCCAATGCTGGATGGCGAAAAAGAAAAACGCAGACGGAACGGAAGAACTGCTGGGTACTTACACCGACGATCAACCGGTTAATTTCGGACCCTTCAATATTCAGGACGGCGACTGGACCCTCTGGATTTTCATCTGCGATCAGATGGATTGTATTGTAGACGTCTATATACAAGCGCCGGACTTCTGTTCGGGTTGCCACAAAGTGGAAGTTGGCAACGTAAAATGTTACGACAATGGTACCGGCAACCCGAATGACGACTACTGGACCTTTGATCTGTTCGTAGCCGGCGGCCCCGGCACGTATTGGACGACCTCAGGCGATGTGCTGGAAAGTGGCCCTTATGGGCAAGTCAAGACGATCCACATGGGACAAATCAGCCAGTACGGCACCCAGATCACGTTTACGATTTATGACAATACCACGAAATCTTGCCAAACGGAAATCATTCTACCGGTACCAAAACCTTGTTCCGACACTTGTGCCCTCCAAATTGGAGCTATCGTAGGAGAATGTATTTATACGGGGTTCACGCCGGTATATTATGTAAAATTGTTTGTAGGCGGCACAAACGGCGGCTGCTGGATGGTCAAACAGAAATTTGACAACGGTACGGAAGTGTTACTGGGTACCTATTATGGCGATCAAACAGTTGGTCTGGGCCCCTTCGATCCCGCGCTGGGCAACTGGACCCTGTGGGTATTCCCTTGCGAGAACATGGATTGTATCCGGGATATGTTTATCGATGCGCCGGATTGTCGCCGCGGAGAAGGCCGTTCTGCCGGGTCTGACCGTTCCGGATACCAATTGTTCCCGTCACCGGTACAAACCGAGTTAATCGTTCAAAATATGAATGAAAAACAGGATGACGGCGCGGAAGAAACCTCGTTTGTCGTGTTCGATCTTTTGGGCAAACAGGTGGTCCGCACCACCCTGCCAGGGGCAGGGTCCTACCGGCTGAATGTGGAAGAACTGAATGCCGGGGTGTACTTCCTGGGTGTGATCAGCGATGGGAAGGTGGAGTTTGCCGGGAAGTTTGTAAAACAATAAACGGCGAATTGTGAGCATAATCGGGCCGGATCGAACCTAAAAGGTTTGATCCGGCCTTTTTTTACCCCAAATACTTCCCCACAATCGGCATCCGGCGCCCCATCCCGAATCCTTTGCTGCTCACCCGCAACACCGGCGCCGCCTGCTCGCGTTTGAACTCATTCATATTGACCATACGCAGCACACGGGTCACCAGGGCTTCGTCGAAACCCTGTGCAGCCAGTTCGCGCGGCCCCTGGCGACATTCGATATACTGAAACAGCAACCGGTCGAGAATATCGTAGGGCGGCAGGCTGTCACTGTCTTTCTGGCCGGGGCGGAGCTCGGCGCTGGGCGGTTTCTCAATGCTGTTTTGTGGTATTACCCCTGCTTTTCCGCCGATTCCCAGTGGCAGGTTATTCAGAAAACGCGCCAGGTCGTACACCTCCGTTTTATACACGTCGGCCAATACCGACAAGCCACCGCAGAGGTCGCCGTAGAGGGTACCGTACCCGACAGCCATCTCACTTTTATTCGTCGTGTTCAGGAGAATATGGCCGAATTTGTTGCTCATGGCCATCAGCAGCGTACCACGGATGCGAGCCTGAATATTTTCTTCCGTCACATTGAACGGCAGGTGTTCAAAATATGGTTTTAACGCGCTTTCAAAGGTTTCGAAGATGGGCCGGATCGGGACCATATCATACTGAATTTCCAGGTTTTTGGCCAGTTCGCGGGCATCGTCCACGGAGTGGCCGCTACTGAACTGGCTGGGCAGGAGCAGTACCCGCACGTTTTCCGCCCCCAGGGCTTCTGCTGCCAACACGGCCGTTACCGCCGAGTCGATACCGCCGGAAAGGCCGAGAATGGCTTTTTTGAAACCTAATTTGCGGAAATAGTCCCGGATACCCACCACAAGGGCGTCGTGTATCAATGTTATTTTTTCCTTGGGCTGCTCCACCGACCTACCGCCCTGTTGCACTTCCGCCAGTTCGTACACCCGCAGGCATTCTTCGAAATACGGCATTTCATCAAATACCAGGCCGTCCGGCGACATCACGATACTCCCGCCGTCGAAAATAACATCCGTTTGGGCGCCCACATTGTTGGTGTAAAACATCGGGATTTTATACCGTTCGACGTTAGCGCGCACCGTATGAATGCGCAGTGCTGCGTGACTGTAATCAAACGGCGAAGCCGAAATATTCAGGATAAAGTCGGGCTGTTCGGCCATCATTTCATCGAGCGGACAAATCGTGTACAGCGGGTTCTCATTACCTACGTTCCAGATATCTTCACAAACGGAAAGTGCCACTTTTTTCCCCTTGAAAGAAACCGTGTGAAATTCAGTGGCCGGTTCGAAGTAGCGATTTTCATCAAAAATATCGTAAGTGGGCAGCAGGGCTTTATGCTGAATGCCCAGCACTGCACCATCGTACAGAAACCACGCGGAATTGTGCAAATCTTTTCCTTCGACCAACGGGTTGCGCGAGGGAGAGCCGACCACGATCCCTATACCATGACTGACTTTCTGCAAGGCTTCCACCGAGGCATGGCAACGGCGGATAAAGTCGTCGAACTCCAGAAAATCGCGCGGGGGATAGCCGCAAACGGACAGTTCGCCGAAACAGACGAGATCGGCGCCGAGCGCGCGGGCCTGCTCCACAGCAGCAAGCATTTTGTCGAGGTTGCCTTCAAAATTCCCGATGTGGTAATCTAACTGGGCTAATGCTATTTTCATTTCTTGTCGGTTAAACAATGTCAATGTGGTTAATGTGGTCAATGTGGTCAATGACGATCAATGACGATCAATGACGATCAATGACGATCAATGACCAATTTCACCGGCACGAAAGTAGGGGGTTTGTTACCTTTGACGTATGAAAAAAATGATCCGGAAGATTTTCATCTTCCCAATTAAACTATATCAGTGGACGCTGTCGCCGCTCCTGGGCGGCAGCAAATGCCGGTTTAAACCGACTTGTTCCCATTATGCCGTGGAGGCCATCGAAGAATGGGGCATATTCAAAGGTACTTACCTGGCTGTTCGCCGGATTCTGCGTTGCCATCCCTGGGGCAGATTCGGGTACGACCCAGTGCCAAAACGGGAAGGGGAGAATGAAGTTTGAAGTTCGAAGTTTGAAGTTTGAAGGGAGTAAATTTTGTATGTCCACCGTCCACCGTCTCCCGTCCACCGTCCACCGTCCACCGTCCTTTCAAATTTAGTAAACTTGGCTACGCTGGAAGCACGTACTTTTGGCCCCTTAAATGGTAATTCAATGACCCGTATTTTTGTCCTTTTAATTGTAGTAGCCGGTTTTGCACTTGGCGCAACCGCTCAAATTTATCAGCCCGTTTTCCCTAACCTGAATAACCCGCTCCTGCTGGACAGTGTGGTGGCCGGCTACAAACCCAACATAATACTGGATTATGCTAATTCCCGCGACACGCTGTACGCCAAGGTATTAGCCCTCGACGACGACAGCCTGCGCTGTATTTATTCGGGCCACACCTTATACCTTGATCCCACACAGGACCCCACGCAATATGTTTACCTGAACGGAATTTCGCTCGGCATGAACACGGAACACGCGTATCCCCAGGCGAAAGGCGCCGCCGACGGCAATCCCCGCAGCGATATGCACCACCTGTTTCCCGCCCGTATTCCGGTAAACGAAGCCCGGGGTAATTCCCCTTTTGCAGAAATCCCGGATGCACAAACAGAAAAATGGTTTCACTTGGCGCAAGTGTTGTTCAGCACGCCTGCACAAAACAAAGATTGGTACAGCGAGTCTAAAGCCGGTGTTTTTGAACCGCGCGAATCGGTAAAAGGCGACCTGGCCCGGGCGATGTTTTATTTCTACACCATGTACCGCGCCGAGGCCGATGCTGCCGATCCGGCCTTTTTTGCCGGACAACGTGCTACACTTTGCCAATGGCACGATCAGGACCCTGCTGATTCGGCGGAATTAATTAAAACCTGGCGTATCGCGCCTTATCAGGAGCAGAAACCGAACCCTTACATCCTCGATTGCACCCTGGCCCGCCGTATTTATTGTCCCGAACTGGCTGCAAATTGTGCCACTTCGGCAATAACGGAGCCGTCTGCCCGCGCGCTGGGCCTGCGTATGTTGCCCAATCCCTGGCACGGCGCCGGGCAAGTGGAAATGACCCTGCCCTTTGCAGGCGATATCGAGTTGCGGTTGCGTTCGGTTTTAGGAACGGAATTGGGGTTTTGGAAGGCGCCTGATGTGGAGGCCGGAATGTTCCGGATGCAGATCGAAAGTCCGGGTAACGCCGTCCGGCAGATGGCGTTACTGGAGGTAAAATTGTTTAGCAACGGCAGACAAACCCAACAAGTGATTCCGGTTGTTTTGTGGTAACCGGCGATATATCGCAGGAACGCCTATCTTCGCGCCGTTTTTTTCACCAAACAGCCCCGCTGTCTTTTTCTCATGGTTGATCTGCTGACCCAGTTTTTTGATTTTATCCGCCACCTCGACGTACACCTCGAAAACATCATGCGGGACTACGAGTTAATGACTTACTTCATTCTCGCACTCATTATTTTTTGTGAAACAGGCCTTGTGGTGACGCCTTTTTTGCCGGGCGACTCGCTCTTGTTTGCCGCCGGGGCCATTACGGCCAAAACGGGCATCCTGAACGTGTGGCTGCTCATTCCACTCCTGTTTGCCGCCGCTATTCTGGGTGACAACACCAACTATTTCTTCGGAAGATATTTAGGAAATAAAGTTTTTACCCGCGACTACTGGTTCCTGAAACGCGAGTACATCGATCGCACCCAGCATTTTTACGAAAAATACGGCGGTCGTACGCTGGTGATTGCCCGTTTTGTGCCCATTGTGCGCACTTTCGCGCCCTTCGTGGCCGGCGTCGGCGATATGACGTACCGACGTTTTATCGGCTACTGTCTCGGCGGCGGTATCGCCTGGGTGACAAGCCTGACCCTGGCCGGTTATTTTTTCGGACAAATTCCCATCGTAAAAAACAACTTTGAGATTGTTGTTTTTGGTATCATCGGCATATCTGTGCTGCCGATTCTGGTGGAGTTTGTGCGGGTGAAAATGAAAAAGTGAAATCGTCATTAATCGTCATTAATCGTCATTGGGGTCATTAATCGTCATTGCGAATGCCGGCTAATGACCCCAATGACGATTAATGATGATTAATGACGATTAATGACGTCTAATCACGCATTCCGCCCGATGCAGTTCAAATCTTCAAATGCCTGCTTGAGCCGCGTGACGAAGGTTTTTTCACCTTCCCGCAGCCAAACCCGCGGATCGTAGTATTTTTTATTGGGTTTGTCGGCGCCGTCAGGATTGCCGATCTGGCCTTGCAGGTAGCCTTTTTTACTTTCGTAATAGCCGCGGATACCGTCCCAGAATGCCCATTGCATATCGGTGTCGATATTCATCTTGATGGCGCCATAGGAAAGGGCTTCCCGGATTTCTGCCTGGGTAGAACCGGAACCGCCGTGGAATACGAAATGCACGGGTTTTTGTTCCGACAGGCCGTATTTTTCGCGGATATAGTCTTGCGAATTTTTCAGGATAACCGGCTGTAATTGCACGTTGCCGGGTTTGTACACCCCGTGTACGTTTCCGAACGCGGCGGCAACAGTGAAACGCGGGCTTACTTTTTTCAGTTCTTCATAAGCGTAGGCTACCTCCTGCGGTTGGGTGTAGAGGCGGGAGGAATCCACACCGGTGTTGTCCACGCCGTCTTCTTCGCCACCGGTCACGCCGAGTTCGATTTCGAGGGTCATGCCCAGCGGAGCCATACGGGCCAGGTACGCCGCGCTGATTTCAATATTTTCGTGCAGCGGCTCTTCCGACAGGTCGAGCATGTGGCTGCTGTAGAGTGGATAGCCGTGTTTTTCGTAAAATTTTTCGCCGGCATCCAGCAGACCCTTTACCCAGTCGATGATGCCGAGGGCGCAGTGGTCGGTGTGTAAAATGACCGGAACGCCGTACGCTTCGGCTATGGCGTGTACGTGTTGGGCGCCGGAAATGCCGCCGAGAATGGCTGCGCGCTGCCCTTCGTTGCTCATGCCTTTGCCGGCAAAAAACGCGGCGCCGCCATTGGAAAACTGGATAATAACCGGGCTTTTTACCGCAGCCGCCGTTTCCAGCACGGCATTTACGGAGTTGGTGCCAATGACATTGACTGCCGGTAAGGCATATTGGTTTTCCAGCGCATGCTGGAATAATTCAGTTACTTCTGCGCCATGCAGGACGCCGGGACGAAAACGAGACATGCGATTTACGATTTATGATTTACGATTTACGATTTGCTGGGCAATGGTATTTTCATGAGGGATAAGGCTTCCCCTTTTCCTGCAACACGTTTTAACAGAGGAAAATACTCGCCGCAATATTAACTCAAATTCTTCATTGGCAGAAATTCATGCCCGGAGTGCCAAATCGTAAATCGTAAATCGTAAATCCTCAATCCCCTTGCTCCACCAAATACCGCTCTGCATCCAGTGCTGCCATACAACCAGTGCCTGCGGCGGTTACGGCTTGCCGGTAAATTTTATCCTGTGCGTCGCCGGAAGCGAAAACGCCGGGGATATTAGTGGTGGTACGGCCCGGGTTGGCAATGATATATCCGCTTTCGTCGAGGTTGAGCCAGCCTTTGAAGATGTCCGTATTGGGTTTGTGGCCGATAGCGACAAAAAAGCCGGTAACCGGAAGCACCGATTTCTCGCCGGTTTTATTGTTCACGACGCGCACACCGTCCACTACGTCCTGACCGAGTATTTCTTCGGCTTCGGTGTTCCAGTGTACGATGAGGTTGGGGGTGTTCAATACCCGTTCCTGCATAATTTTAGACGCCCTCAATTCGTCGCGGCGCACCAGCAGGTGAACTTTGGAACAAATTTTGGCCAAGTAGGTACTTTCTTCGGCCGCTGTGTCGCCGCCGCCCACGATGGCGACTTCCTGTTTGCGGTAGAAAAAACCGTCGCAAACGGCGCAGGCCGAAACACCGGCGTTTTGCAGGCGATCTTCGTTGGGAATACCCAGCCATTTAGCGCTCGCGCCCGTGGCAATGATGACCGCCGGGGCGTGTATTTCGTGGCCGCTTTCCGACCATACCTTGTGGATGGGGCCGGTGAAATCCACCTTACTAATTATTTCGTTGCGGATATCCGTTTCAAAACGTTCGGCCTGACGTTTGAAATCGTCCATCATTTCCGGGCCATTGCGGCCTTCCGGATATCCGGGGTAATTTTCCACGTCGTTGGTGATCATCAACTGGCCGCCGGGTTGGGGGCCTGTGTACATCACGGGTTTAAGGCCGGCGCGGGCGGCATAAATGGCGGCTGTGTAGCCGGCGGGGCCGGAGCCGATAATGAGGCATTTAACTTTTTCCATAATAGCTGCAAAAGTAACAACTCCTTAGCGCCCGGCGTTTATCCGATTCAAATATTCCCTGGCACTTTTTACAGCAAATGTTCTGCAACGGACGAAAATGTAGACGATTAAACAGCGTTTTCCAGGGAGCTGGCCGCCATACAAAAGTCATCTACCCGACGTATTGCGAACGACGCGCAGATTACGCCCTAAATTACATACCTGTTTCAGGTTATTGGTATCCTTTTTGTTTAGGTCGCCAAATAAAATAATCTGAAACACAATGAGAAAGTTTTCCATTTTACTCCTGCTCCTGATTTGGGGGCTCATGTCCCAAACTGGTTTGGCCCAAAACCGGGAATTCCCCAATGCCATTCATGCCAAACTCAATTTCTTCGATTACGGCGTGCTCAACGACGATGACTTCAAATTAGGCGAAGGATTCGAGGTTGGCTATTTCCGGAATATTGCGCCGTTCCTGAACGTCGGGGTACCGTTAAAACTCGGCCTGGCCAAACTACCCGGCATTTCCGGCAATTCCGTGACGACAAGTGTCGACGTGGTATTTCAACTCATCAATCTCCGGAGCGAATCCAAAATCACGCCTTATGCCTTTGCCGGCGGCGGCTATTTCCTCGAGGAATTTAAAAATGGTCACGTTCAAGTGCCATTCGGGCTCGGCGCCAATTTCCGTATTTCCAAATACGCCTTTATTAATGCGCAGGCCGAATTCCGGAAAGCACTGGAAGACAATCGCGACAACATGCAAATTGGTGTCGGATTCGTCTACCTGCTGCATAAAGGCACCCCGAAGCCGGTCGATACGGATAAAGACGGTGTGCCCGACCCGCAAGATCAGTGCAAAACACAACCCGGGCCCGCCGCGACTTTGGGCTGCCCGGATCGCGACAACGACGGCGTCGCAGATAAAGACGATGCTTGTCCCGACCAACCCGGTAGCGTAGAAACAAATGGCTGCCCGGACCAGGATAGCGATGGTATCGCCGACAAAGACGACGACTGCCCCACCGAAGCCGGCACGCTTCAGGGCTGCCCCGACACCGACCGGGACGGTATAGCGGACAAAGACGACGACTGCCCCACCGAAGCCGGTACGGTGAAAGGTTGCCCCGATTCGGATAACGACGGCGTGGCGAATAAAGACGATAAATGTCCCCGCGAAGCCGGCCCGGCCGACAACAACGGCTGTCCCAAAATAATAGACGGTGACGGAGATGGCGTTGCGGACAATGTCGACCCCTGCCCCGCTGTTGCCGGCCCGTACAACGGTTGCCCGGATACCGACAACGACGGGGTACCGGATAACCTGGACAAATGCCCGACTACTTCAGGCCTGGCCACAAACTACGGCTGCCCGGAGATAAAGAAAGAAACCAAAGCACGCCTGGAATTTGCGATGCGGGCCGTTCAGTTTGAAACCGGAAAAGCCGTTTTGAAAGGCTCCTCGTGGAAAGTCCTCGACGAAATCGTGGATATTATGAACCAATATCCCGATTATATACTGTCGATCAGCGGCCACACCGATGATGTAGGCACTGAAGAAAATAACCTGCAGTTATCCACTGAGCGCGCCAAAGCCTGCTCCGACTATCTGCTGTACCGCGGGATCAAAGAAACACGCCTGCGCTCTGCGGGTTACGGCGAATCGCGCCCGATGGTCAGCAACAATTCGCCGTCCGGTCGTGAGCAAAACCGCCGCGTAGAGTTTGAATTGGTGCTGGAATAAAAAGGGTTAGAAGGTTACTGGTTAGAAGGTTGGAGGGTTGGCGGTTGGCGTGTGTACCGGCAACCCTCTAAACTTCTATACCGTAACCCGCCAA
>CAUJEY010000258.1 GCA_963169325.1 Bacteroidota bacterium | reverse complement strand
TCCCGCTGATATCCGATATTTTTTTGTCGCCGCAGGTACGTTTGAAAACTATCGAGGTGCGACTCGAGGGCCTCGTGATGACCGCGTTCGTAGTAAATACGAAGCAGAATCGAGCGGGCGTCGAGATTGGTGAGCGGGTCGGCAAAGTCCGTTTCCCGAAGCAGGATCATTGCCTGATCGTAGTCGGGCTGCCAGAAGTACCAGACAGCAAGGTTGTAACTATAAGCGTTGTGCCGTTCGCGGGGATGCAGGTGCGGGCGGTATTCCTCGATGAAGCCCCGAACCCAGTCGAATTCGCGCAGGTTTAGCCCGGCGGTGACGGTGTTTTTGTACGTGAACTGCGATAAATAACCGTGCTCGAACAAGGCTCTGTTCTCTAAGCCGGAACGATACAGATCGAAAGCGTCGCGGATAAACGCCCGCTGCCCGCCGTTGATTTTGCGGATGCAATAGTTGAGCGCCAACAGGTATAAATCCCGCCGTTCATTGCCTCGAAATTGTTGCCAGTTATTGGCCAGCAGTTCTTTTGCTTCAAAAAACGACTCTTCTTGTGCAGGGTCGCGCAAGGCCTGAAGCAGATTTTCATATAGCAGAATGGTATTTTTTGGAGCGATCGCGCCCACTGCCGGGTCGTTACCGGCCGCTTCGCCGCTTCGGGAAACGGCCCGGGCGGCTTCGGCGCTACATTCAAATCGCAGGCGGTTAAGCTTGTACGCCGTTTCGGCATGGCCGGCCATTTCGGAGAGTGGCAATCCGGTGGTCCGGCGTTGCAGGGTGGCGTGTTCGTACCGTTCGCGCTGGAGCAAGTGGCCGAGATAATGGTAGTGTTCGTCGCGAAACGGCTGGCCCTCCAGTGTCGCTTTTGCCTGAATCCATTCTTTTTCAAAATCATCATCCAAACCCAACTTTCGCAAGGCCCGGCAACGCAACAGCCCTACCCCGGCTTCGTCGGACTGCCATTCGCGCCAGGCTAAATAATCCCGTAAAGCGGTCAGCAGCCACGACATCAGGTGATTCAATTGCGCTTCGTTGTACGGCTCTCCGGGATAACAGGCCTCGAATGCGACGGGTTTATGCAGATGATCCGGCGATTTGGCCAAACGGCCGATTGAAAATTCGAACAGGGCAACCACATCGGCGCGCAGGTTGTGCGCCGGCGATGCCAACCATTTCCGGGCTTCCCGGATATCTTTTTTATCCAATTTTTCGATCAGGCGGAAAAGAGAAGATGTACGCATGTTAAAGAGCATATTTTATTTCACACAAAGGCACAAAGACACAAAGTGTAGAGTACACCAATTTCAGCAGGAAAGAAACGATTTGTGCGTTCAAAAGTATATCCGTATTTTCAATTATTTTTAATAAAAATATACTTTAACCAATTAACTTTTAATACTTTATCAAATAACATTTTTTGATAAAAGCCATAAATTGTTTTTGCCGGCCGGCCAAACACTACGCACCTTTGACCAACAAACAGAAAAGTCCTTTACCCATTACCTTTTTAATGCCCAATCTCGTTTCTCATGCGCACGATCTTTTTACTCTGGTGTTTATGCCTTGTTCAATCCCTGCGGGCCCAGCAGGATTATTATATCCAATTCCCGGATGATATTCTCTGGACAGTGTGCCCTACTCCACCCTATGATTTTGGTATGCCGCAGATATCCAATGTCAATGGCATCGTACCCGAAATAAGTTTTGAAGACCAAACGATCACCGTGGTACCGGATGCCTGTTACCTCATCGAGCGTGTTTGGCGAATTAGTAGTAATCCATATGATCCAACTCTGCCTTGCATTTACATACCCAATCCGAATCCAAATCCGATCGCCAATAATCCGGAAAACCGGCCCGGTCCTGTTGTTTCACCTGCCGGCACGCCTGCGCCCTGGGCGCCTACGGTGGTCACCGTCGCTCCCGGCGATCCAACGCCTACCGATTTCAGTACTTTCTGGTCGGCCACAGCCAACTGTTATCAATATTTGCAAAGGATAAAGATCATAGATTCCGAAGACCCCGTGGTGAGCAATTGCCCCGCGACATCGTTATATTTTGAAGACAATACGCCAAATGATGGCCAATTGTGGAACGAATTATATTGGCTGAATCCGGTGACGAATATCAGCGACCTGAATGAAGTGCCGGCTGAATTGACCGTTACCGTCACCGACAATTGTGCCGGTTCCAATACTTCGATCAAATACCTGTTATTTCTCGATATGGACCGCGACGGCGTAATGGAAACGGTGGTTAACAGCACAAATCCACCTCCTGCCGGGCAGGTTAATTTCAACAATGCTTTAACCCCCAATTTTTTAGGAGGTCTCCCGCGCAACTTCGACCGGCGCCCGGTACCCGCTAATGAAAAATACCGCTTCGGTTTACAAACACAGGTCAATGGTTTTCAACGGTCGGGCATGGTTGGTTGGTATACCGAGGCAGCGCCCAACATCTGGATGCTGCCCCAATTGCCTCCTGGCACGCACAAGATCAAATGGATTGTGAACGATGCCTGCGGTAATGAAAAAGTGTGCGAGTACCCCTTTACCATTTCAGACCAAAATGCGGCTAACGTACGAACCCTGTCCGGAACGGCGATTCAGGATGCCAATGCAAACTGCCAGGCCGACACCCTGGAACCCGGATTGAAAGGCTGGCGCGCCAGGCTGGAAGCCTTGGACGCTTTGGGCGATCCTGAAATCACGCAATACAGCGCGCCGAACCCGGCAGGCAAATATTTCTTCATGACCGATACCGGCAACTACCGCCTGACGGTACTTCCGCCAAACGGTTATTGGGAAAGTTGCCCGGCCGATA
>CAUJEY010000257.1 GCA_963169325.1 Bacteroidota bacterium | reverse complement strand
TGTCTGGATACAGGCGCCGACGATCAGGCGGACCATGCCGCGCAGAAAGCGGTTGGATGTGATATGAAAAGTCAGCCGGTGCTCCTCCGGTTCGGCCAGCCACTCCGAGCGGGTAAGCGCACAGGCATAGTTATCCACGCCACTGTGTGTTTTGCAGAAGGGAAAAAATTCGGAAAACAGTGGAAACAACGCCGCGGTGGCCTGCATTTTTTCGAGGTCGAGTTGTTGCCCCCGGGGGTAAATCCAATCGGTTTCGGCGACAAAAGGATCTTTGCGCAAGGTAATCCGGTATTCATAACTGCGTTCGAATGCATCGAACCGGGCATGCACAGCGGGTGGAACCGGCGCAACGGCGTATACGGCGATGTCGGGTGGGAGCACACTATTCAGGCTGTACAAAAATGTGGACGGCAGGGCGCTTTCTGTATCAATATGAGCGACATAATACCGGGCATGTACGCCGGTATCCGTACGCCCGCAGCCGGTTACGGCTACCGGGTACCGCAAAATAGTGGCCAGTGCCTGCTCCAGAGTCTCCTGTACGCTCGGCGCATCCGGTTGGCGTTGCCAGCCGGCATAGCGGGTGCCGCGGTAAGCGAGTGTGAGAAAATAGCGCATTAGATTATTTCCATGACGGTACGAAATGCGGCATATCTCCCCTCGTAACGTTCGGCGTGCCGGCGTTGGAGTTCAGGGGCAAACTCCTCCGTGTACCGGCGCAGATGTGCCATATCCTGGACGGTGTACTGGATGGTAAAAATTTCCGAATCCTCGTGTTCGTGGCCCAGTAACCGGCTGATCCGGTAAGAAAGAAACATGCCCGTAGCCATAACTTCGGGGATATGCGTTTCGCGCATCCAGTGCAGCCACTCCTGGTGTACCGGCTGATCGATGGTAATCGTGACGTTGTAAAGCAGCATATTTGCTCGTTTTAGCCTTTTGGTAAAATACCTGTCCCGCAAATGTGCCAAAACAGGTAGTGTTTTCAACTTTTTCCAGAAAAATATTTTAATCTTGTACGCCGTTCAGTCAAGCGGACAGATTACTGCCAAATAAACACACACCGGATATGCACACTGCGCTACGCCTCCTGCTTCCCCTGTTGGGGTTCCTGCTGATACCCATTGCCCTGAGGGCTACCCATAACCGCGCCGGCGAAATCCGGGTGGAACAAATTGGCCCGCTCAAGGTAAGGGTAACTATTATTACCTGGACGCGCACGCAAAGTTACAGCGCCGACCGGGATACGTTAACGCTCGATTGGGGCGATGGCAAACGGGAACAAGTGCCGCGTAGCAACGGCAATGGCAACGGTGTCGTGCTCAACGACCAGGTCAAATACAACGAGTACTCCGCCGAGCATACCTACGCCGGGCCCGCCACCTATCGCATCTCGATGACCGACCCCAACCGGAATGCCGGGATCATCAACGTGAATCCGCCACAATCCGAAAATGTGCCGTTTCACCTCGAAACGATTTATACTTTTCAAGACCCACAATTCGGCGGCACCAACTCCACGCCTAAACTGTACCAACCGCCCATCGATAATGCCTGCGTCGGCAAACCTTTCAAACACAACCCCAATGCCGACGACCCCGAAGGCGATAGTTTGTCGTATCAACTGATCGTGCCGTTGCAGGCGCTCGGAACCCCGGTACCCATCTACAGTTTCCCCAACCAGGTAGGCCCCGGGCCTAATAACACGCTTTCCCTGGATGAACGAACAGGCGAAATTTTATGGGACGCGCCGCAGATAAAAGGCGAGTACAACCTGGCTTTTATCATCGTTTCCTGGCGGGGGGGGGTGCCCATCGACACCACGATCCGGGATATGCAGATATTTGTCGACGTCTGTGAAAACAACCCGCCGGATGTCGAATCACCGGATAAAATTTGTGTCATAGCCGGTACTGTTATCGAATTCAACGTAAAGGCTACCGACCCGGACTCCGCCAATTTTGTACAACTCACCGCCTTGGGCGGCCCGCTGGAAAGCAAATACAGCAAAGCAACTTTTACGGCTCCGGCAGGATACGTTTTACCGCCCGTCAATGGTGTCTTTCGCTGGCAAACCGCTTGCGAACACATCTCCAACCAGCCCTACTCGGTGGTTTTTAAAGCCGTAGACTCCCTGAGCAAAAACACGCCGAAATTAGCCGACTTAAAAACATTATCCATCAAGGTGGTGGGGCCGCCGCCCGAAGACGTGCAGGTAAAGGCCCAACTGGGTGTGGTGGAACTCTCCTGGGAAAAGCCCTATATCTGTGAAAACGCCGCCGAAAATTACTTTTATGGGTTCTCCGTCTGGCGTCGCGAAGGCAGCAATCCCTTCGGGATCGATACCTGCACACCCGGGCTGAAGGGTAGGGGATACACAGAGATCATTTTTGTCACCAAACAGGAAAAAGACGGACGGTATTATTTTCAGGATGTAAGCGTGGAGCGCGGACGGACGTATTGTTACCGCGTGCTGGCGAAGTTTGCGCGGATTTCCTCCGGCGGCTATGCCTATAATTTGGTGGAAAGCCTGCCCTCCGAAGAAATGTGTGTGCAACTCCCCCGCGATCTGCCGCTGATTACGAACGTCTCCGTGCTGCAAACCGACCCGACCGTCGGTCAAATGCAGGTTTGCTGGTCCAAACCCGTACCCGGCGACCTCGATACGATACTCAATCACGGCCCCTACCGGTACCAGTTGTTGCGCGCATCCGGACTGAGCGGCGGCGTTTTTCAGGAAATACCGGGCGCTTCCTTTACATCGCCTACGTTCTGGCAGGCCAACGACACTTGTTTCACCGACATGAACCTGAGTACCGCAGATCGGGCTTATCAATATAAAGTCGCTTTTTATGTCCGGGGCGAAAACATGCC
>CAUJEY010000256.1 GCA_963169325.1 Bacteroidota bacterium | reverse complement strand
CAGGATGAAAAAATGCTCCGGGTTGAAATCAGCGACCTGACCAATCAGCCGGAAGATAAACCGGCGCCCAAACCCGGCAAAGACCGGCCGGTTTGGGAAAAAAAACCGGCTGAAAAATAAAGTGAGACGCTATCTTTAACTTAAAAAGTGACCATGAAAAACTTTCTACCTGCAACATTCCTGTTTTTGTTTTGCGCTTCCAATGTAGCCGCACAGACAGATTCCGTCATCACATCTCCAGCCAGTTTGAACAGCGCCTTTAACCCGGTTCCACTTGGCGCCATGGTTCATTTAAAATCCCCCCGTTTCAATCAGGGCAATATTGTCGAACCCATACAACTGGTTCAAGGCAAAGTTGCCGGCTTGAGCATTGCCCGCCCGGGTGGCGACCCTAACGGCCGGTTTATCACTCGCATCCGCGGCTTGTCGTCGCGTATTTCCAATACGGAACCGCTCATCGTATTAAACGGCGTGCCGGGCGCCAGCCTTCAACTCATCGATCCGGCTGACATTACGTCCTTTACCGTGCTTAAAGACGCCTCGTCCACGGCAATTTATGGTATGCGCGCCGCTGCCGGGGTTATCCTGGTGGAAACCGACCACGGACAATCCGACCGGTTCGGCGTAACCTACAGCGCGCAGCTCGCTTTCGACAAGGCAACCGGCCAGTATGATGTGCTCGACGCCGGCGCCTTTTTGCAGGCAGGTGGCGAAGACTTGTCGCCCGGCGCCAATACCCAAACCGATTGGCAGGAGGAAGTCATCCGAAACGGTCTCTCGCAGGCGCACCACCTGCAATTTGGCGGCCGGTTGGGCAACGGCGCCCTGTATGCCGGCTTACATTACCGCGGGGTGGAGGGGGTGCTGCGCGAAAGCGACCTGAAGCAATACAGCGGTAATTTGGGATTCAGTCAATCCTTCTGGAAAAACCGTGTGCAGCTCAAAGGCAACCTGCTGGCTGCCCGCCGGGAGACCGGGTTCAGTTTTTTTGAAGCGTTCCGATATGCTTTGACCTTCAATCCTACTGCTCCTGTTCGCAGCGCCGATCCGCAATGGGCGGCAAGTGGTGGCTATGTTCAGCCCAACCTGTTCGATTACTACAATCCGGTAGCCATGATCGAACTCAATTCCAACCGGGGACGGACCACCCGGATGCTCGGCAATTTGTCGGCCGGTGTGGAAGTGTTTCGCAATTTTACCCTTGGCGCCCGTGTGGCCCGGGAAAAACACGATATACTGACCGGGGAATACTACAATCCGCAATCCAGTTGGCGTGGGTTCAATCAGCAGGGTTCTCTTCGGCGGTTTCAAAGTGAACAAACTGCCGATTTTTTCGAAACTACCGGGCAATACCGGTTCAATATCGGCGCCAATACTGCTGTCGACCTGCTCGGCGGCTACGCCTGGCAACAGTTTGAATATGAGGCCGGTGATACGACCGCCAGTGGCACCTTCGGCCTGACCAGGGCCAGCAGCCTGTCCGACTTCGAATCATTACGTCTCTCATCGCCGGATTACACATCAGGCGCTTTTACCAAGGGGAAAAATACGCTGGCCGCCTTTTTCGGCCGCGCCCGGATCAATTTCAGCGATCGCTACTTTTTAGAAGCAGGCTTGCGCCGGGAAGGCTCCAACCGTCTGGGACGCAATGAAAAATGGGGAAATTTTCCTTTCGTCAGTGCCGGCGCAGACTTTAGTAAAATGCTGTCTATAAAGGCATTAGATCAATTAAATCTGCGCGCTGGATACGGTGTTTCCGGCCAGCAGCCGGCCTTCGACGGGCTTTCCCGCCAAGTACTGACGCCGTCTTCCCCGGTGTATTACAATGGCGATTATATTGTCGGTTATGGTCCCAGCACCAATGAAAACCCGAACCTGAAATGGGAGGAAAAACGCGAATTTAACCTGGGCTTCGATGTCGCGGTTGCCAAAAATAAATTGAACGTGTCGATTGACTATTTTAAAAACAAGAGTTCCGACCTGATCGATCGATATACCGTGCCCTCTCCCCCCAATGTTGCCAACTCGACATTTTTGAACGCAATGGAACTGTCCGGCAGTGGATACGAAGTCTCGCTGGAATACAACAATATTCTGAACAGTGAAAAACTGGACTGGTCGGCCAATCTGGTCTACAACCATTATTCGGTACAAGTAGAAAAAACGGGTTATGATGAACCTGTAGGCATCGGTTATCCCGGCGCGCCCGGTATGTGTTGCGCACAGTATATCCTTATTCAGGAAGGTCAGCCCCTGGGGCAAATCTGGGGCCCCGTGCGTGTGGGCGTTAATGCCGACGGGAGCATCCAGTATAAGGATATTAACCGGGATGGCGTCGTTAACGGGGGCACGATAGACCAGTATAACCAGGATCAGACCTTAATCGGCAGTGCGCTTCCCAAGTTCGAATTGGGCTTTCAAAACAACCTGCGCTGGCGTCAGTTCGATCTGAATATTTTCCTGCGCGGTGTTTTCGGGCATGAAATGATCCATGAAAACCGCTTGTTTTATGAAAATGTGACAGGACCTACTGTTTTTTATAACCGGGTCCGCACCAAATACTTCAACTCCCGGGTGACGGCGCCCGGCCGCCTGGACGATACCTTTGTGGAACAAGCCTCTTTTCTCCGTTTGGACAACCTTACCCTGGGATACAGTTTCCGGCTACCGGAAAACGGCCGTATCCGGAAAGCCCGCCTGTACATAGGTGGCCAGAACCTGCTGAACTTCAGTTCCTACACCGGGCTTGATCCCGAAATCCGGCTGGCTGATCCCGGCCCGACCGACAATGGCGCGCGGTATTCCGCGGGTCTGGAGCCCTTCGTGCCCGGTGTCGACCGGCGCCAAACCTATTTCCCGGCCCGTACGCTTTTCTTCGGCTTTGTTGTAGGCTTTTAACCGCATAGCTTTGACCCCAATGACCCCAATGACCCCAATGACCACATTGACCACATTGACCACATTTCATTGGCTTATAACTCCCTTTTATTATGAAAAACATCCCCTCTCTTTTTAAACATCTGGCATTCCCGGTCTGCCTGCTCCTGGCGCCGGCTGCTTGTACCAACCTGGAGGAAGACCTCTATGATCGGGTAACACCCGATACGTTTTTCAAAACGGAAAAAGACTTCGCTGCGGCGATTGGCGGCGCGTATACCCAACTTTACCTGCTTGGCTCGCATGGCGGTTATTTCTCAGTACAGGAGATCAGCTCCGACGAAATAGCAGTCCCGATTCGGGGCTCCGACTGGGGTAACGATGAATGGTACCGCGCGCACCGGCACGAAATGATGCCGTATGACCCCGGCGTCAACAGCGCCTGGAATAATTTGTATGCCGGGGTGCTCAGTTGCAACCGGCTGATTTACCAGTTCGAGCAATTGAAAAAAGAAGGCTCCGGCCTTCCGGCAAACCTCGATGCTTATATTGCCGAAATACGCGCGCTACGGGCGCTTTTCTATTATTTTTTGCTTGATTCCTTTGGAAATGTTCCCATCGTCACAAATTTTACCGACGATAATTATATCGCGTCTACTATACCACGCGCCCAGGTGTTCGACTTCGTAGAACAGGAATTGGTAGCGGTTTTACCTTTGTTAAACAAAACAGTGGACGCCACGACGTATGGGAAAATGAACTACTACGCCGCCAAAGCTTTACAAGCCAAATTGTACCTCAATGCCGGTGTTTATACCGGAACCCCGCGTTTGGATGATTGTCTGGCAGCCTGTGATGAAATCATCAACGCCGGTCATTTTGCGCTGGAAGGCCAGTATCACGACAATTTTCGAACCAATAACCAGGGCAGTTCGGAGTTTATTTTTGCCGTGCCTTTTGATGAAAACTTTGCTAAAGGGTTCAACCTGCACATGATGACCTTGCACTATGCCTCGCAGGCTACCTACAACTTGCAACAGCAACCCTGGAACGGCTACTGCTCTTTGCAGGAGTTTTACGACATGCACGAAGATGCCGACGTGCGCAAGAAAAACTTCATTGCAGGGCCACAGTTTGCCGCCGACGGCGTGACGCCGCTCCTTGATCAGGCTGCCGAACCGGACGACCCCGACGGCCCCCAGGTCAACCACACCCCGGAAATCAATACGATCAATACCGGGGCGCTCCGCCAGGCAGGCGTGCGTATCGGAAAATACGAATTCAAATCCGGCGCAACACCCGATCTCGATAATGATATGCCGGTCTTTCGCTATGCGGATATACTCCTGACCAAAGCCGAAGCACTGTGGCGCAAAGACAATAATAGTACCCAGGCGCTCGATTTGGTGAACCAGGTGCGCAACCGCGCTTTCGAGCCGGACCAACCTTTCACCACACTTACGGCTGAAAACCTTCTGGCCGAACGTGGCCGGGAAATGTTTTATGAAGGCGTGCGGCGCCAGGATCAGATTCGTTTCGGTGTGTACGGCAACCCCACCGAGTTTATGCCGGGCTCTGCGCCGTGTAAAGAACTTTGGCCGATTCCGTCGACGCAGTTTCTATTTGGGGCCAATCTGCAACAGAATCCGTGTTATTAATTATGGCTTCGCCGCCAAAAATTATTTTTTCACCACGGAGACACGGAGGCACGGAGACGAGAGGGGTTTTAGAGACAGGATCTCCGTGCCTCCGTGTCTCCGTGGTGAAAAAAAATTAATCTACGCCGGCAAAGCCGAATCTGCCCTTTTAGCCCAATCTTTACAAATACTTCTCTTCATTCAAGAAACCCTAAGGTTGACTCATTTTATTCCGTTTTTGCGTTTTTTTGCCGGCACAATCGTGATAATATCCGGCTGGCTGATCGTCTTAACGGGCTGCCAGACCGATCTTAAACCGGCCGGCCAGTCGCCCCGTTTCACCCTGCTCGACGCTACCCAAACCGGCATCAACTTCCGCAACGACGTACCCTATACCGATTCCTTCAACTGTTATCTCTTTCGCAATTTCTACAACGGCGGCGGGGTCGGTATCGGCGACATAAATAACGACGGCCTGCCCGATATTTTCCTGTGCGGCAACATGACTTCCAACAGGCTTTATCTCAATCGCGGCAATTTTAAATTTGAAGATATCACCGAAAAAGCCGGTCTCGGCGTCCGGAAGGTCTGGACCGCCGGCGTGGCCTTCGCCGATGTAAACGGCGATGGCCGACTCGATATTTATACCTGTAAATCCGGCCCGCCCGGCGGCGAAAACCGCCACAATGAGTTGTTTATCAATAATGACGACGCCGAAAAAAACAACGGCATACCCACCTTTACCGAACAATCCGCCGCCTGGGGGCTCGACAATCGCGGACTCAGTACCCACGCCGCTTTTTTCGACTACGACCGCGACGGCGACCTCGATTGTTACCTGCTCAACAACTCCCTGCGGAGTGTGGGCGGATACGACTACCGCCCCGGCCAGCGCAATACGCCCGACCCCGAAGGCGGGAATAAACTGCTCCGGAACGACGGCCCGCCCGACTCCCTGAAGGGGGGCGGCTTCACCGACGTGACCCGGCAGGCCGGCATCTACAGCAGCGCCATCGGCTTCGGCCTCGGCGTGACCGTGGGCGACTACGACCGCGACGGCTGGCAAGACCTCTACATCTCCAACGACTTTTTTGAACGCGATTACCTGTACCACAATAACGGCGACGGTACTTTTTCGGAAGTGCTGGAGAAAGTCATCCCCGAAATCAGCAAGGGCTCCATGGGCGCCGACATGGCCGACCTGAACAACGACGGCTTCCCCGAAATTTTTGTTACCGAAATGACCCCGCACGACGATGCCCGTTACAAAACCAAAACGGCCTTCGACGACTGGAATACCTACCAAACCATGCTCGAAACCGGCTACCACCGGCAGTTCGGCCGGAATGTGCTCCAACTGAACCACGGGGGACGGGGGACGGTAGACGGTGGACGGTCGACGGTGGACGGTGGACGGTGGACGGGAGATGCTGAGACCTCAGGCCCCACCGTCCCCCGTCCCCCGTCAACCGTCAACCGTCAACCGTCAACCGTCAACCGTCTACCGTCCACCGTCGACCGTCCACCGTCCACCGTCCACCGTCCACCGTCTACCGTCCACCGTCCACCGTCCACCGTCCACCGTCCACCGTCCACCGTCCACCGTCTACCGTCCACCGTCCACCGTCCACCGTCAACCGTGTTTAGTGAGATCGGCCGGCAAGCGGGCGTGTGGGCCACCGACTGGAGCTGGGGCGCCTTGCTGGCCGATTTTGACAATGACGGTTGGAAAGACATTTTCGTAGCCAACGGCATCGGCAAAGATTTACTCGACCAGGATTATCTGAATTTCTATTCCGATGCCGCGGCAGTATCCAAGGTGCTGCGCGAACACCCCGGCCAGGGCATTAAAACCCTGATTGACGGGATGCCCTCGGAACCCATCGCCAATTGTCTGTTTCAAAATCAGGGCGACCTGACGTTCCGAAACCAGGCCGCTGCGTGGGGCCTGGCTCAGCCTTCCTTTTCCAACGGCTCCGCGTACGGCGACTTAGACAACGACGGCGACCTCGATCTGGTGGTCAACAACGTCAATATGCCCTGCTTTGTGTATAGGAACGAAACCATCCGGCAGGGCGAATACAACCCCGATGCCCATTGGCTCCGGGTGACCCTGGTTGGGGAAGACAGCCGCAACCCCTATTGCCTCGGCGCCAAAGTCACGGTGACGGCCGGCGGCCAAACCTTTTACCAGGAACTGGCGCCCATGCGCGGGTTCGAATCCTGTGTGGACCCGCGCCTGCATTTCGGGCTGGGCAAAAACACAAAAATCGATACCCTGCGCGTCGAATTCTCCTCGGGCCGGGTGTGGGAAACCTACGGGCTGGAGGAGGATATAAACCGGGAAATTCAAATTCTGGAAGGCGATACCAAACCGCCAAAGGAGACGGCAAGCACTTCGGATCGCCCGGCTCAAACCGTGTTTCAGCCGGCGTCCGGCGGCCCGGATTTTTTACACCGGGAGTCTGTTTATTCCGATTTCGACCGCGAGCCCCTGCTTTTTCGCATGTATTCTGCCGAAGGCCCAAAAATGGCCGTCGCGGATGTGAACGGCGATGGCTGCGAAGATTTTTACATTGGCGGAGCCGCGGGGCAAGCCGGACAGTTGTTTGTACAAACAGCGAACGGGCGTTTCGCCCCGTTGCGGCAGCCGGATTTTGAAAAAGACAAGATCGGCGAGGACGTCGCCGCCGCTTTTTTTGATGCCGACGGCGACGGCGACCCCGACCTGTACGTGGGCAGCGGCAGCAATGAGTTTGAACCGGGCGCTCCGGGCCTCGACGACCGCCTTTACCTGAACGACGGCCGGGGCCGATTTCAGCGCCGGGCCGATGCCTTGCCTTCCGGCAAACCTTTCGCCACGGCCTGCGTAGCTGCTGCCGATGTGGACGGCGACGGCGACCAGGACCTGTTCGTAGGTATGCGCCTGGTGCCAGGCCACTACGGCCAGCCGCCTACCTCTTTTTTACTCGAAAATGACGGCGCCGGGTACTTCAAACCTGCGAATCAACGGTACCCCGCCCTGAATCAGTTGGGTATGGTAACCGCTGCGGTCTGGACCGACCTCGACGGCGACCGCTATCCCGAACTGATCGTTGCCGGCGATTGGGAGCCGGTACATATTTTTAAAAATACGGCCGGAAAATTATCCCTCCAAGCCACGGTGCATGGAAACGCCGCCACCTCGGGCGGCGGCTGGTGGAATTGTATCGCCATGGCCGACCTGGATGGCGACGGCGACCCGGATTTTGTATTGGGCAACCAGGGCCTGAACAGTCGTTTTAAAGCCGGGGCGAAACAACCGCTACAATTGTATGTGAACGATTTTGACCAAAACGGACGCGACGAAACCATCTTGTGCCAATACAACGGGTCTGAATCGTACCCCGTGGTGATGCGCAACGACCTGGTGAAACAACTGCCGGTGTTGAAAAAAAAATACCTTAAATTCAATGACTATAAAAACCAGGCGATCACGCAGGTTTTTACGTCCGAGCAATTGCGTGGGGCTGTTGTAAAAGAAACCGTTGCGCTCGAAACGGCTATACTATGGAACAGGGGCCAGGGTAAGTTCGAACTGGAATCGCTGCCTTATCCGGCTCAGATAGCCCCTGTATTCGCCGTAGCCGTGGCCGATTTTGATGCCGACGGACACCCGGACATCCTGCTCGGCGGGAACGAGGAGCGCTGCAAACCCGAAACGGGCATTTGTTTGGCTTCCCGCGGCGTTTTGTTGCGCGGCGATGGGAAGGGGAAGTTTACATCGGTTCCTGTCCGGGAAAGCGGCTTGCAAATTGAAGGGGTAGTGCGCGATTTCGCGGTTATTGGCAACCGGCTGCTGGTGGCGCGGAATAACAGGGGGATGGTGATGTATGGGTTTGGGAAAGTGGTAGAGTAATCAGAGCAGGTTTACTGACCAAAATTAAACTCAGTAATGACTATTTTGGAAACTCGACGATTGATGGAAATACAGATTCAGAAGATTGAATAATCGCGTTTTTTACTGTTTGCATATATTTATTTTGAAGGGTAAATTCTCTCGATTCTATAAAATAAATATTACTATTTGCCTGAATAAACATCCAAAATACGGGCATCTTAAAAAAAATCCCTGCTTGTTGAATCTGTTGCAAGATTTTTATTGCTTCTAATGATTTAGTATTTGTTGGGAAACACCACTCTTTTATTATGATGTATTCACAACAGTGGTGATCGCGTGGATACATAACCAGAAAATTTATCTGAAATACATTTGAAAATACTTTTGTGTCAAATTTTTTATTAAAAAATTTCAGATCATTAAAATGATCATAGCCTTGGTTATTATTGTGCCAGCAATCGGATAGTCGCATATTATTTTCAAATAACCAGTTGCCAATATTTGCTAAATTTGAAGGAATGGCGTTTTGGCATTTATTTATTGGTATTGAGTCTGTTTTAAGACTATCAATAGTTTGAGCCTTATTATAGTTTAGTAATGAAAAATATACTAGTGTAATTATAAAATAAACTAATTTTTTCATTAGTATGTCAAATTGATGGTTGTATTATTACTTCAAAACAGGCTCTTTCGTGCTGCTCACATGGAAATTTACTCACTCAAAAATAAAACCAGAAGCAGTGTCAGATACGGGACTAATTCAAGCCACAAAGTTCGCGCCCAGTATTGCTGATATCCAGTTGTGTTCTGCTCGCTTGGGAAGAATTTTGATGAGGCAATTGGTGTCAAGAACGATGGTCACGGATTGGCTGGGCGCTTCTTGCTGCGGAGATGCAAATTTTGAGTCGCTTGTTTGAATGACGCTTGCGTATAGCCACGTTTTTCCCAAATTTCATCCAATACTTCATCTGCTTTTCGGGCGTAGTATTGCGCCAGTAATTCCTTGATTTCCAGTAACTCAGCCTCCGTCATTGTCCGGGAAAACAATTCCAGGAGGTGCATTTGCACGGGATTGAGTTTGGTGGGCGCCTCGGCTGATAAAGTCGTCATAGACTGTTATTTTACGCACAAAAGTACATTTTTTTCAGCAATCAAAATGCTTTGTGGGTGTTGTAATATGCGATGTTGTTTGCTTCTTGAAATTCGACGATTACAGCAACCAGCCGACCACGCAGATATTCACATAATAATTCTAAACGAGTTCAATTTGTGCCCCTTTTGGCCCCTCTTTAATTATTCTCCGCTTCTATCGCCTCTACCGCCGCCTTCAATTCCGCTGCCCGACTTGCGTATTGATGCGGCTTTGCCGGATCCAAGACCTCTTCCAATAGTGCCTGAAAATCCGCCTTGCGGTTCGGGTAGTCGGCTAAGTAGAACTGTAGCCGCCACCAGTCGGTAACGATGCTGGCCTTATCCTGGTCGGCGTAGAGATCGTAACGGCGGGCGGCTTCAGCGTAGTTGCCTTCCTGGAAGAATAGCCAGGCGAGCATTTCCTGGGCGGCGGTGTAGTGGTTGTCGGTAGACGGGACGCGCAGGAGGTTGCGCCGGGCTTCTTGCCGATACCGGGTTTGTGCAGCTTGTTGCAGGCCCGCATCGGCAGCTTTTTGGAAAGCCTCCCGGCCGGCGACAAACGCATCGCGCTGCCGATCACCGGCCCCCAGTGTGTGGTCGTACTGTGTCAGTACGGCGCCGGGGTAGCCTTGCAGGCGGGCGCCGGCCAGCCCGATGGCCAATTTTTGTTGTTCCGACATGGGGGAAGCTTGTGCGATAGGCTCCCGGACTGCCGGTTGCAGCGGCGGACTGTTCGGTGGGTTCAGCGCCGGGTCGTCATTTTTACGTGGTGCAACCGGCGGGATATCCTCCTGCTCGACGCGATTGCTTTCGGAGGTGGGCTTATCCCGCATATAAAACCAAAAAGCCCCTGCCAACGGCAGGAGCAGTAAAACGGCCCAGATGAACCGTCGCCGCCACCATGGCAGCGGCGGTTCAGGCAGGTCGTGCATCTCGGTTCGCCACTTGGCGATGTTGCGTTCGAAGTCCTGTTCCACCAGCCGGTCAATGGCCAAGCGGGCGATGCGACGCTGCCGAACAGCAGTGGCCAAGTCGGTATCGGCGGCCATTTCCGCCTCGAAGGCGCGCGCCTCGGCCTCGGCCAGTTCGCCGGACAGCCAGGCGTCTATTTTGTCGAATGTCGTGTCGTGTTTCATAGCCTTACAGGTCTTTGGTCAGATTTTTCAGGTTGTCCTCACAGTCCCCCTTCTTGTTTTTGATGGTCTGCTCGGCCATGCCCAATGCTTGGGCGATTTCGCGGTTCTTGTAACCTTGTGCCTTCATCAGCAGGATAGTTCGGCAGGGCTCGCCCAATTGGGCCAGTATTTGATCCAGGACTTCATTGGTCACATCGTCGTCGTCCATTGGGTCGTAGTGTCCTGCTTGATGCGTCTGTGGGTCGAACTCGACGGTGGGGGGCGGGGTATTTTTTCCCATCCACCGCTTGTAAGCATTTATGACCGCTGCGGCGATGTAAGTACACAAGGTTGCTTCACGCAGGGCGAAATCGGGCTTGCACACTTGCTTTTCCACGGACATGCACACTTTGCCCAGCACGGCAATTACATCCTCTTCCGCTGCCTTACCATTGGTTTGGCGCACCGCCCCGAGAAAAGCGCCGAACCAGGCCTTGTAGATGTAACTCCAGGCTCGCTCGCGCCGCCGCCCGCCCGCCCGTATTTCGCGGATGAGGAGGGTGTCGGGCCAGGGGGTGGGGGTGGGTTTTGCCATGATACTACCGGTGTGCCTTGTGCCGCCCCTGCGGCGAGGGTGGCTGCTTCAAAGTTGAGTCAGGGGGCAAAAGTAGGATAAAGAAAGGACTTGGCCGCCAACGGCGGTTTCTGATTGGCTTACTCTTCATACAAGCGCTTGATTTCTTCTTCGCTGAGCGCCTGATTGTAGATGCGCAGGTCGTCCACGGCAAGATGTCGCAAGAGACGAGAATATAAGCATTCGTTCCATTGAAATAGGTCGCCTTGCTTTGATTGATATATTTACTCTTCTCACTTTTTACGATTGATAATTAAGCCTCCAGTTTCAATTGCATTAATGAAAGATCCAATCCTGTGAGCTTCAATGCTATTTTTAGGTTCTGAACTTGGATTTCGAGGCATAACTGAAAACTGTTGGCCTTGGGGGTTTGGATGTACTTTATTTAGGATATCGCCATTGAAGATATATGCTGATATTTTACTATTCCTTCCTGAAATTCCAAGATTTGATTCAGTCATCTTGCTAACTGTTTCAGGATTGAATGTTATAGCGGTTCTACCTGTCGTCTTAGATGCAACTGTTGCTAAGCCACCACCTAATGAATGCCCAACCATTGTTAACTCACTACCTGATTTTTGCTCACTAACAACATTTGCTAGTAGCTGAGCTTGTAAATATTGGTAAGATGCTCCTTGTAATTGTCTCGCATTCTCACCTAAGTCTTTTTTGTCATCTGTACCGGAAAAAACAAGAGCGTATTCAGTTTTTCCATCTGAGGTTCTTTCAAATAGGCCAGCGCTAAAACCAGTTTCTTTATTATTATAGAGTCTCTCATCCTTATTGACAACTGGTTTCCAACCACCAAGTAACTTCCCTTTTCCATCGTATTGATATTGTTGCATGTATGCTGCCTCCTCAACGCTTGGCTCCCTCCCATCCGGATCCACCAACTTCACCGGATTCCACATCACATAATTATACCCACTCCAGCCCGGATACTTTTCCGTCATCGGGTCCACGCTCAGCCAGATACAGGAGTTCGGATCATAGTAGCGGGCACCGAAGTAGTAGAGGTCGGTGCCTTCGTCCAGTTCCTTGCCGGTGAAGCGGTAGGGGCTGCGGTAGGCGTCTTTGCTGACGCGGTACTCGTCCACGAAGGCTTCGCCGAAGGGCATGTAGGCGAGATGCTGAGTCACAAAGCCTGCCCGGTCAGTGATGTAGCTGCTACTGCCGAGGTGGTCGGCGTGGTAGAAATACCGGCTGTTTTCGTCGGCGGAATCGGTAGGTGGCACATAGCCGTAACCGGCGCGTACGCTGTCGTTGGTGACTGCGGTGGACGCCACTACTGGTATGGGCGTAGAGGGCACCCCCGGCATTGGCGTCGGCGGGTTGAACGACCAACCGGGCGGGATGGCCATTATGACGCTGTCCGGGACGATATATATCGGATGGGGGATGCCTGTATTGGCCGGCGAATGGTTCAAGCCTTGAGGAATAGGCGGCCCGGGCGGCTCCGGTATTTGTCCATGCCGGCGTTTTCCGGCCGTGCGGAGCAATTCCGTCCGTTTGATGTAATTCAGTCCGCCGGCGGTCAGAAACGGGTTCAGTACCGTCCTGTTGACGAATCGGCCCGCTCCGATCTTGGTGGCAATGCGTTGCCCTTCGATGTAGTAGTGCTTGGTGAAGGCGTGGTCGCGCACCACAAGCTCGGGACTTACATAAGCGGTGTAATCGCTGTTGTGGTTGATGAATTGCATGGGGGCGCCATTGGCAAAAACGCCCTGACTGCCGCCGCTGCTTTTGATCGTGCGTTCGCCTTTGTGATCGTAGGTGTACTGATAGACGAATCCCTCCACCGATACGGCGGTCAGGCGGTTCTCTTCATCCCAGAGCATTTTACGCCAGGTGTTTTTATCGCTCCAGCCGGTAGTGTTGCCATTGGCATCGTAAGTGTAGCGCCGCAGGCCCACGGTGTCGGGCGCGTGCGGCCGCGCCGTGCCGTAGGCGTACCGGTTGTCGTGGGTGAGGGGGGATTTGTCTTTCAGCGTGCCATCTTCGGTATAAGCCTGGGTTTTCTGTAGAATGTTATGCCGGTTGTCGTAGGTCATGTCGAGGGTGAACGACGCGGACTTGTTGTTGGCGCCGGTCCAGTTTCCATTGGCCGATGTCAGCCGGTAAAGCGGGTCGTAGCCGTACTCGAATGCGGTGGGACCGCCCATTTGGGCCGGGCCGGTCATCGGCAGGGTGCTGTTCGTCATGCTGAGCACGTTGCCCACGGCATCGTAGGCGTAAGCCAGTGCCATGATCCGGCGGCCGCTGGGCAAATCGGTCCTGAGGCCGGTCAGCCAACGCCGTGCAGGGTCGTAAGTGTAGGCAGTAGTCGTACCGTTGCCGAGGCGGCTGAAAACCCGCTGTTCAAACTCGTCGTATCCCAGTTGCGTCAGATAGGTGTATGCGATACCGTCTTTTGTGCCGGTTACATTGGTGACTTTGCCGGCCCGGTTGTAAGCATAGTCCACCAGTTCGCCATCGGGATAGGTTTGGGTTTGTATCCTGTTCCAGGTGTCGTATTGGGCCTCCCAGACATACGTTTGCTGGTTGGCCGGATTGACGACAATCGTCCGGATGGTCTTTACGATCTCGCCCAGCGGGCCATAGAAGAACTCCTGTCCGCCGGTGGCGTCAATTTGCAGCCAGACGCGTCCGGCACGGTTGTGCTTCGCGCCGGGTTCGCCGTAGCGGTACTCGACCTGATTTTGGTAATTATCGGGGTAATCAATGCGCGCCAGTCGTCCGAAACTGTAGGAATACCGAATGACGGCCGTGTCGGCGATGGAATCGCGAAGGTTGGGGGTGGATTTGGTGGTCATATTGCCGGCCAGATCGTAGGTCATCCGGTTTTCACCGAAGTCTGGATGCACGACGCGTGTCATGCGGCCGAGCCGGTCATACGTATATTGCGTGAAATCGTTGTTGTGCGTGATCACGGCATGCAACTCGGAAATGGCATTGTAGCGGTATCCGGTCCAGATATCATTTGGATCGAATACGCGGGTAGCCCGTTTGCGTTCGCGCAGGTCGGTATAGGTTTCTTGTACAAAGCCCATAGGATCGGTTGCCTTCGTGAGGAATGCTTTGTAGCCGAAATTATCCGAACCGAAGTCGTATTCTGTTTTTTGCTGACTGTCGTCGGGCAAGGTAACGAGTACCGGCCGGTCGAGTATATCGTATTCCGTGCTGGTGGGGCGCACGGCGGGGTCGGTATTGAGATTGGAAGGGTTGCCGAGCGATTCGATCGTGGGTTGTCCTTCCTCCACGGTTCGCCCGAAGGCATCGTACTTGGTTTGACCGGATACGATGTACACCACATTATCGGCTGCGCCGTCGCCGGAAAATATGG
>CAUJEY010000255.1 GCA_963169325.1 Bacteroidota bacterium | reverse complement strand
AGGCGACATCTCAAAAACAAAACGACTCCTTTTCCAACCTCAAATGGCGTATTCGTATCTGGTTTTTGAGATGTCGCCTGCTCGTGCCTCGCAGACTACACCTCAAAAACCGGGTAGATCGTACAAACCGAGAATTGCTGTTAAAAAGTGGCATAAGCACCTTATACTGCCAATTCCATTCCCGAATACACCGCCTCCACTTCATCCAAAATCCCAAACAACACCTCCGGCTCCATCTCCGTCACCAAACGCGCGCGATAAGGCTTCACATTGGGCAAATCGCGCAGATAAGGCGCATAGTGCCGGCGCATTTCGAGCACGCCGAGTTTGACGCCTTTCCAGGCTAAACTATCGGTGAGGTGTTGGCGGGCCGCCCGTACCCGTTCCTGAATATCGGGAGGAGGTAGCAAATCGCCGGTAGCGAAATAGTGTTTAATCTCCCGGAATATCCAGGGGTATCCGATGCTGGCCCTGCCGATCATAATCCCGTCGGCGCCGAAACGCCGGCGGTATTCCAGTGCGCGTTGCGGCGTGTCCACGTCGCCGTTTCCAAAAATTGGAATGTGCAGGCGCGGATTTTCCTTCACCTTGGCGATCCAGGTCCAGTCGGCCTCGCCCTTGTACATTTGTACCCGGGTGCGGGCGTGAATACTCAGCGCCTGAATGCCTACATCCTGCAAACGTTCGGCTACTTCCACGATATTGATGGTGCCGGCGTCCCAGCCCAGCCGGGTTTTGACCGTGACAGGGCGGTTCGTGCTTTTCACCACGGCTTCCGTCAGCCGGATCATCTGCGGGATATCGCGCAGCAACCCGGCGCCGGCCATCCGGCAGGCCACTTTTGCCACCGGGCAACCGAAATTAATATCGATCACATCGGGATTTTTGGCTTCGATGATCTCGGCCGCTTCGATCATATTTTCGAGCTGCCCTCCGAAATACTGGATGCCGATGGGGCGTTCGTAATCGAAAATTTCCAGTTTTTTCAGGCTTTTAATGGCGTCGTGTACCAGGCCGTCGGCACTGATAAACTCCGTGTACACCATGTCCGCCCCCTGTTCTTTACACAATTTGCGAAAAGGGGGATCGCTGACGTCCTCCATCGGCGCCAGCAGCAGCGGGAACTCGCCCAGTTCTATATTTCCTATTTTTACCATTTCGAGGTGCAAAATTAGCGAAAACTTGCCAGATCAACGCAACAACGTCACATCGCCCGTTGCCTGCACCTGCAAAGCCGTATCGCCCCGGCGCCACCACACGTAATAAATATACACGTCGGAAGGCGCGTCTTTTCCATCCACAGTACCATCCCAGGTGGCATCCGGTTCCAGGCTGTCAAAAACTTTTTGTCCCCAGCGGTTAAAAATCGTCATTTGAGCGATATAAGCCAGTCCCTTAGGTATCACCATACCAAAGTTATCGTTGTCGCCATCCCCATTGGGCGTAAAGGCGTTCGGGAAACGTACGATCGGAAAAATGAGGGTAAATCGTTTTTCCACAATCTGCACGCAGCCGTTCGGAGAGGTAGCGATCAACTGGTATCGGATTTCGTTTGTAGCGGTATCATTAGAGGATGGAATGACATCGATAGATTCGGCCATGGATGGAATTTCCCGGACATCATTGGTGATTTCTTTCCAAACAAATTTAAAATTCGACAAATTCTGTGGCGGATTTACCACCGCAGTAAGTGTAAGTAACTCGCCGACATCTACGGTATCCTTAACCGGGATAACATTTATCGACAGCGAAAAGTTGGGCACCACTGAAATTTGTACCGGCTCCGTCAGGGTACAACCATCGCCGTAAGTGTAGGTAACGGTATAGGTGGTATTGCCGGCCGGCATGACCGTAATTGTGGGGTTTATGCTACCGGTGCTCCAGGAATAGGACCCGTTTGGCGCCGAGCCGCTGGCGGTAAGCGTTGTCAGGGTGCTGTCGCAAACCGTAGTATCCGGTGTGACAGTCAGCGTGGCCGAGTTGGCAATTATACTGAATTGTTGGGCAACGGTGCAGTTCCCCAAGGTGGCGCTGACCGAATAGGTGGTATTTACTGTTGGAGAAACCAACGGCGCCGGGTTAGTTGCTATGAGGGAGGGGTCTGGCGGATTTGCCGTCCAGGTGTACACTGCGCCGGGAGGCGCCGAGCCGCTGTTTAAAAGCACGGTATCGCCCGGACAAGTTTGATTGTCCGTTGGAAAAACAATCGTGGGGGCTTCTCCGCTGACGGTTACGGTAACCTGACCGGTGAGTACACAATTGTCGCCATACGTATAAGTAACCGTGTAGACGGTCGTTTCCTCCGGCTTTACAGCCGAAATAACCGCCTGATTTCCAACAACCTGTCCGGTGTTGTTATTAATCCAGACAAAAGACCCCATCAAGGTAGCGGAGGCTTTGAGCGGCGCGGTGAAGTTTTTACAAATCGTGGTATCCCCCATTACGGTCAGTTGCGCGCTGCTGACAAAAATACGGACTGAGTCGTTGCGAATACAACCGTTATCGGCCGTGACATAATAAGTAGCCGTTTGATTGGGAGTAAAGGTCGGATTTTGGGTGGTTTGAGTGCCAAATCCCGGATGTGTGGACGTCCAGGTATAATTTGCCGAAGGATCGGATAATTCATTCAGGGTGACGGATTCCCCGAGGCACAATTGTACGTCAGTTGGAAATCTGACCGGAGCAAGGGGGAAGAATTGAACGCTGGCGGAAGCGTTCACCGGACAACCCTGAAACTCGCCGGAAATGGCGTAGTTCTGTGAGGTAGCGGGTGTTGCCAGTGGGTTATCGCAGGTCGTGCAGGAAAGGCCGGTCGGCGGCTCCCATTTGATATCGGTTACGCCGGGCGTATAAGTCAACTGAAACTGAACACTTTGTCCGGGGCAAACGATGGTATCCGACGGTGTAACAGTCATTTGCGCAGGCGGGATTACCTGCACCACAGCGATTGACGTATCGGCGCATTGGCCGTTGCGCGTGATGCGCCGGTAAACGATCGTCTGCGAGGGTTGAACAACCAGGTTGTAGAGGCTGTCCGGCGTCAGTATACCGGTTCCGGGCGTCCATTTAAAAACAATATTGGGGTATGCGACGGGTTCGAACACCGGCGAACGGAGCACCACCTGGGCGCCCTGGCAAATGGTGGTATCCGCCGGTTTGATACCGAGGTCGTCCGGCAAACTGTCTATGGCAACATATACGTTTTGTGTTCGGGTACAGCCGTTCAGCGATACCGAGGCGGTGTAGGCCGTACTTTCAAACGGCGTGGCAACGGCCGTGGCGCCGTTGGGGCCCACTTGCAAGCCCGTCAGCGGCGACCAGTTGACCACCTGACCCGGCGGCGTTACCGTTGCCTGAAAAGTGCGCGATTTGCCCTGGCAAAGCCGAACGGTATCAACAGGCGTCACCTGCAAAGTCAGGGAAACGGGGTTGAACGTTACACTGTCCAGGGTGAGAAACGGACAGGAGAGATTGGAAACCGACAGGAAATAAGTCGTTGGGCCCACGGGTTTTACCTTCGGATTGGCTATGTTGCTAACCAAACCTGGTGGAACGGAAAACCAGTTGTAAAAGGTACCGGGCGCCAGGGGCCCGCCCAATTCGATGCTGTCGCCGGAGCAGATACTTTTGCTCTCCGCTATTTCATATTGTGGCGCGTCCGCATTTATGACTTCAATTCGAATGGTATCGCTCTCGCTGCAATCGGGAGTAGTAGCGGTGGCCACAAAAATAAAGATGCCGGGGGTGGCACTGGAGAATATGGGAGAAGGGCAATCGTAACAGCTCAGGCCCTGGCTTCCCGCCCAGAGGTATGTAGCGACAGGTTCGGGTTTGGGATTCAGGACAAATTGCGCGTTTTTACAAATTGTGACGTCGGGGCCGAGATCAATATTGCAAGTTGCTTTCAGGTCCGGCGGATTGGTTGAAAAAACAAAAGGTGGGGAGGAAAAAAGGAGTGTCGGGAGGAAAAAAAGAAGTGTAAGAACAGACTTCATGATGAATATTTTAAATCGGCGCGAAAGTTATCGGAATTCGGAAATTAATGGGCGGCATGCCCTTCATGCCCGAATTCTTTGGAATAAATACGGATTAACAATAAGAACAAAGAAATGAGGATAGGGCCGAAAACAAAACCGATAAACCCGAAAAATTTTAACCCGAGGATTACCCCGAACAAGGTAATCAGCGGGTGGGTATTGCCCAGTTTTTTTTGCAGCCACATCCGTCCAACGTTATCGGCAGAGCCGATGACGATAAAACCATATAAAAACAGCACAATACCTTTTATCAGCATCCCGTCGGCTATCAGGAGCAGCGACAAGGGGACATAAGCCAGGGCTACGCCGAGCACCGGCAACATGCCGGTAATAGCGGTGAGCGCCACCCAAAGCATAAAATTTTCCACACCGGCAATCCAGTAAGCCGGCAATGCGGCCAAGCCTTGCAACAGGCCCAGCAGCGGAATGCCGACGGCATTGGAAAAAACCAGGTTGTTCAACTGCCGTTTTAAATCGGTTGCGTTCTCCGGCCGGAGCGGCACCCAGTTTAAAAACTGGGTCTCCATTTGCCGTCCCTGGATCAGCATAAAAAACAAGATAAAACCGGCCAAAAGTGCGGTAGTTACGCCTTCTATGGTTGCCGAAATAAGCGACCGCGCCTGAGTCAGGCTCCAATCATTCAGATTTTTCAGCATTTCCGGCGTTAAAACCGTCACACCATATTTGCTTTCCAGTTGATGTACCGCGACCTCCAGGTTGTGTAACCAAGCCGGAGAATGTTGCACTGTCTCAATCAACCTGCCTTGCATTAATTGTACCAAAAATTGTAAAGGTACCCAAATCACGGCGAGCGTCAGGAGCATCAGTACCGAGGCAGACAGTACTTTGTGCCATTGCCACCGGTGCGCTAAAAAAAACATCGGTTGCCGGAGTAACACATACAAAGTATAGGCCCCCAGAAAAGCCGGAAGAAAAGGCAACAAGCCGCTAAAAAGCGCCCAGCCTAAGCCGAAAATGAGCAATAACAGCAGTACTTGCCTGATCAGAAGGTTTGGAATCCGGTTCATGCCGGAAAAATAAGGCTTCGGCGCGGGCCGAAGTACCGTTTCGTGCATATTGTCCTACTTTTGCACCAAAATTTTTTCAGCCTTGACCATACGTATCATCAACCGTTCTGCAAACCCGCTGCCCAAATACGAAACGACCGGCAGCGCCGGCATGGATTTACGGGCTAACCTCGACGCCCCGGTAACGCTCCAACCACTTGGCCGCACCCTTATCCCAACCGGTTTATTTATCGAGTTGCCGCAAGGATACGAAGCGCAAATCCGGGCCCGAAGCGGTCTGGCACTCAAGCGCGGCCTCACCATGCTCAACTCCCCCGGAACCATCGACAGCGACTACCGCGGCGAAATCAAGTGTATCGTCGTCAATCTTTCCGAAGAACCCCAGACTATCGAACCGGGCGACCGCATCGCGCAAATGATCATCGCCCGGTACGAACAAATTGCCTGGCAAGAAGTGGAAAATCTTCAGGAAACAGACCGTAGCGCCGGCGGATTCGGCAGCACCGGCGGGCAGTAGGCAGTTGGCAGTAGCAGTAGGCCGTCCCCCAAACCTCCAAACCCCCAAACCCCCAAACCTCCAAACCCCCAAACCACCAAACCCCCAAACCCCCAAACCCCATGCGCATCAGGTTTGAGATTTAACAAATATGTAAAAGTCGTTATACTTTTCTTTGCTGCCATATTTTCGTTTTTCGGCTAATTTGAAAATTGTTTCTCCGATTTGTTCAAAAACTGACCTTATATCTTCTTTTTT
>CAUJEY010000254.1 GCA_963169325.1 Bacteroidota bacterium | reverse complement strand
TTTTATTTTTAATTTGTATTTTCTTGGTTTTTTTAAAAATTTTTTTTTTAAAAAAAAACATTTAAACAACACCCCGGTACAATCCATTCCCCCGGATAAAAATGCACCCGAAGTCTTTACCTGTTTTTAGCAACATATCGTTCAATCCGAACCACATCGAGGATTATATCCAGATGGAGCCCATGCACCCCATGGTGTTCGACCGGTTTTGCGAAAACGGCTGGTGTTATTGGTCGGATCTTATTTTCCGGCGCAATCACTGGGAGTGGCGCGGCGAACCCTGCCGGGTAATCCTGTTGCGTATCCGGCTCGATGGGTTTACCTTCAGCAAAAGCCAGCGCAAGTGCCTGCGGCGCAACACCGATTTGCACGTCCTCCGGCGCCCCCTGCATATCGAACGCCGGCATGAAATGCTCTTCGAACGTCACGCAGCGCGATTTCACCACAACCGTCCGTCCACTATTTACGGCTTTTTTAGCGCATGGAGCCATGTTATGCCCTGTTTGGGGGTCGAATTTGATGTTTACAATGGTAGCAGACACCTTGCCACCAGTTTTTTTCACATGGGGCAACGCTGTATCGCCGGCAATTACTGCATTCACGACCCCGAAGAAGCCTCGCGCAGCCTGGGCACCTATACCATGTTGCTCGAAATAGAATATGCCCGCCACCTGGGCAAAGAGTTTTATTACCCCGGATTCGTATACGACCTGCCGAGCGAATTCGACTACAAACTGAATTTTAATAACCTGGAATACTTCGACTGGTGGGGCAATTGGTATCCCCTGGAACGGATGCCTGTTCGCGATTGGCGCGAAGCGTGGACGGTAGGTTAGTGTTATGGGTGTTTTGGTGCCTCAGTGTTTTGGTGTTTTAGTGTTTTAGTGTTTTGGTGTTTTAGTGTTTTAGTCCGCGCGAGGCACTAAAACACTAAAACACAAAAACACCAAAACACCCAATCACCCTGAAATCTTAAGATTCGGCGGGCAATCCGTACAATGGCAGGCTGGATTCAGGTTTACGGTGGTGGCTTCGGTGGGTACGGTAAAATTGCATACATCAATCAACGCGGCCTTGCCGTTATCATCTACTACCAACATTTTCAATTCCACCCATTGGTTACGGTCGGTTTTGCGCACAGGGAAAGTAAAGGGTTTACCTGCCGGCGGCAAACTAAGATCGGTGAGTTGCCCGTCGATATAAATTCGGATTTTGTTCCGCAAACGATCGACGCCGGGGGCCAGATTGACCGTGACCTGGAAGTCGCGGCAATCGCAATGGCCCGCCAATTCGAGCGTGCTGTGCAAAGGGTAGCCGCTCGCTGTACATTCGCAATTTCGGTCGCCGGCCCGTACGGTGACGGCTTTTTTGCTCTGGGGAACGGTGAACGTCACCTTGTTTCGGGCGGAATTCAACGTGAAATCCTTAAACCGTTTGTCATTTACATACACCCAGGGGGACTCCAGCGCGCGCGGCAGGGATAAAGTGACCTTGGTGGTGGCAACATCATCCATGTCCCGCAAGGCCAACATTTCTGCGGCAGAAGGGCTGTTGTACATGGCCGGGCTGCCGTTCCCGCGTATTGTGTCGCCGGAATACCGGAGTTGGTAAGCGAAATTATATGTCGAAGGCGACTGCCCGGACCCGCTTCCAATCGAAAACATCTGCGGCGCGATACCTTTCATGGCGAGGTCATTTTGCGCCCCAATAAGCCGGAACTGGTGCTCGCGGGTCGTCTCACAAAACGGGATAGAATACCTGCCGGGCGCTACTTTTTTTCCGCGAAGGAGATATTGGTTGTCTACCATGACCAATATCGTATCCCCGGTAGCAGCCACTTCAATGTATGTGACACAATCGGACACCGGGGCTTTCTGAACGCCGGGCCGGGCGTTGTGGATCTGGTACAGTTCGAGGGGGACCAGCAGCCCTTCTTTTTTTACAAATCCCAGGTAATCGAGTTCGCCGTCTTCTGCGAGCAGGTATTTGGGTTGGTCGAGTTGTTGCCCCGGTACGTGTACCCGCAACTGACGGGTGTTGCTGCGGAGTATTTCAAACCGGAGCCCTGTGCCGCCGAAAAACACCTGTGGATCGTCGAAGTGGTGGTCGGTCGTGTAAGCGTATTTGGTTTCAACCGAACTGGCGGACCTGGCGTAATACCAATACGCTGTGCCGCAGACGGCAAGAACGGCTAATAAGCCGCCTAACCAATTAAAGGGAAAGGGAGATGGGGCTGGGGTTGAATATTGGGTTGGATTGGCGTTTTCCATGCTGCAAAAGTTTCTGAACCGAAGGAATGATTCTGTAAAGTTAAGCGGCAAACCGGTAATTCCCCAATTTAAGTTCGTATTCAGCGGGATAAATAACGATCCCGGATGATGTTCAGGTGATGTTCCGGATGACCGATCATCAAGTACCCCACGGATCGAACGGTCATGGTGGAGCGGCCAGCCGTGCCGCGGTGCAAAAACATTTCGGGGGTAAAACTTTTGAATAGTTCTATGCCGGAGGTCCGTATAGAAACGTATTCCCGCAACATGTCGGCCCATTCGCGTTCATCGGCGCGACTCAGCTCGGCGTATCTGTTTTGATCGAAGCCGCTGAGCACCGTTTCGTCCTGCCGGGCGTAACGCATGGCCCGGTAGCTGAACACCCGCTCCACATCCATTACGTGCTGCCACATTTGTTTAATGCTCCATTTGCCGGGGGCATAGCGGTAACTCAGGTCGGCAGGGCTTAAATTTTCCAGCAAGGGTAGGGCCTGCTCAAAAGCATGCTGAAGCCCATAAAGCAAATCGTCGTAAGGCGCCAGATCGATTTCGTAGGCAGCCCATTCCGGATATTCTTCGGGGCCGGGTTTGGAAATAATGTGGTGGGTTGTCATAAGGAACGAAGTGAAATATCTGAAAATGAAGCCACCGGTTGAATTATTTCAAGGCTTGTATTTCTTCAGGACTTCTATTGCCCTGTTTATCATCTCCTGCTGTACATCCAAGTGGGTCACAAAACGAATTGTCTGCGGCCCGAAGGCGGACGCTTTTATGTTATTTTTTAACAAATACTCCAGAAAAACGGCGGGGAGAAGCGGCGGCACAAGGTCGAAAATGACGATATTGGTTTGTACGGGCCGGATATCGGCGACGTAAGGCAGATCAGCGAGCGCAGCGCTCAGTTGGCGGGCGTGCGCGTGATCGTCGCGCAGGCGTTCCACTTGGTGGTCGAGGGCGTAAATGCCGGCTGCGGCAAGGTACCCGGCCTGGCGCATGCCGCCGCCCATCACTTTCCGGACGCGCCGCGCTTCGGCGATAAAAGTCCGGCTGCCAACCAAAACGGAGCCCACCGGGGCGCCCAACCCTTTGGACAGGCAAATAGAAATGCTGTCTACCTCGGCGCCGATGGCCGCCGGCGTATCGCCGGTTTCTGCCAGGGCATTAAAGATGCGGGCGCCGTCGAGGTGCAGAGCCAGTCCATGTTGCCGGCACACGGCGCGGATGGCGCGGATACCGGATAGTTCGTACAGGCTTCCGCCGCCTTTGTTACAGGTGTTTTCGATCACCACGAGGCTGCTCTTTGGCAGCCAATCATAACGGGGTTTTATGGCCGCCGCCACGGAGCCGGCATCCAGAATGCCGTTCGGCGTCCGCAACAGATTGACCCCGATACCGCTGTGGAAGGCGTAACCGCCCACCTCGTACTGGTAAATATGGCTCATTTCGTCGCAGATCACCTCGTCTAAAGGCCGGGTATGTACCTTCAGCGCAATCTGGTTGGTCATGGTTCCGCTGGGACAAAACAATGCGGCTTCGTGACCGAACAAAGCGGCGCATTTTTCTTCCAGGGCATTTACCGTGGGGTCTTCCCGGAACACATCATCGCCCACTTCCGCTGCCCACATGGCCTTCAGCATGCCCGGAGTGGGCTTGGTGACGGTGTCGGAGAGAAGATTGATTGTTTGCATGCTGCTGGTTTGAAGGTTACTGGTTTGTGGGTTTGAAGGTTACTGGTTTGTGGGTTTGAAGGTTACTGGTTTGTGGGTTTGAAGGTTACTGGTTTGTGGGTTTGAAGGTTACTGGTTTGAGGGTTTGAAGGTTACTGGTTTGAAGGTTAGAGGGTTAGAAAGTTACTGGTTGGAAGGTTAGAGGGTTAGAAAGTTACTGGTTGGAAGGTTAGAGGGTTAGAAAGTTACTGGTTGGAAGGTTAGAGGGTTAGAAAGTTACTGGTTGGAAGGTTGGGGGAATCCTCTAACCGGTAACTTTCTAACCCTCTAACCTTCAAACCAGAAACCTTCAAACCCTTTTATTACTTTTTCTTCGTTTTTTTCGTTTTCTCCTCCTGCACCCGCTGTTGTTCTTTCATGGCAGCGTCGAAGCGGTCGCGCCAGCCGCCTGTTTTTTTCGGTTTATTTTTATTGGCCTCCAACTGCGCTTTTATCTTTTCATGGTCGATCAAAAACTGTTTGGTCACCACCGTTTGGCCGATATTCAGCAGGTTGCTGAAGCAGAGATACAGGGTAAGTCCGGAAGCAAAGTTGTTGAAAAAGAACATAAACATCACGGGCATACCGTATTGCATGTATTTCATCACCTTCATCTGGTCGTTGGCCGCCATAGCGTTTTGGTCCATTTGTTTCATGGAATACCAGGTGTACCACAGGGTAGTGACCACCCAAATCAGCGTGAAGGCGCTGACATGATTGCCGAAGCCCATCACGTAGGTCGGCAGTTTGAAGGCCACGTCGTAGCTCGACAAGTCGGACGCCCACAAAAAGCCGGCCTGGCGGAACTCGATGGCTGCCGGGAAAAAGCGGTACAGCGCAAACCAGATCGGCATTTGCAGCACGATAGGCAAACAGCCGCCCAACGGATTCACATGGTGCTCGCTGTACATTTTCATGGTTTCCACGGACATAGCCTGCTGGTCGGCGCCGAATTTTTTCCGCAAATCGTCAATTTTCGGTTTTAACGCAGCCATTTTGGCCTGACTGTGAACCATGCGGTATGTGAGCGGATACAACAGCAGTTTTACCACCAGGGTGAGTGCCAGGATCACAAGACCGGCGCTGCCGATAAAGGTAGCCAGGAACTGGAACATCGGTTGCATTACCCAGCGGTTGATGGCGCCGAAAATGCTGGCGCCGAACGGAATGATATCTTCCAATGCCACGCCATATTCCCGCAGGCGGTCAAATTCATTCGGGCCGGTATAGATGGTCATGTTGGCCCGGCCGTTGTCGAGCGGAACGATGGCGGTCGAACGCAGGATTTTGAGGTCCTGGTCGGCATCTGTGAGCATCATCGTTTCCCCGGTGAATTCCCGGAAGGAGAAATCCTGCGCGATGATCGAGGTGTTAAAAAACTGATTGGAGTGGCCGAACCATTTGACGGGCGTGTCGCCGAGGTTTTCCGAATCGTTGCTCCGGCAGTCGCAGTAGTCCGGGTCTTTGTCGTTCGTTTTAAAATAAACGGACGACATGGTGCGCTCGTACTCCTGATTGCGCTCCAGTTTGTCGAGGTGGTTTACCCAGTTGAGCCGGAGAAAATTCTGGCCGGGCGACAAGGCTGACTGGAGATTATTGGCCGACACCTGATAATTCAGCTGGTAATTATCCGGGCTGAGCGTATAGCTTTGCTCCAGATAGCCGCCGGTACTGGTAGGGGCGCGAAATGTGATGGTATTGCCCGAAACAGCAGGTGTGAAGTACAAGTCCGCGGTATTTACACCCGCCGAAGTATTGGCAGCCGGAATGATATATTCAAAGCGATTTTTCCGGTCTTCCAGCAAACGCAGGGGGTTCTTGACGTCATTTCCCTGGGTATCGACGCTGACTTTTTCATACTTTTTGAGAAAAACCTCTTTTATTCGCCCGCCTTTGGTCGTAAAAGTCACGCGCAACAGGTCGTTTTCCAGCGTCCGGGTTTGTTCCTGGCCGATGGCGGCGGGGGCGAATGCGCCAAAAGTAGTAGCCAGGGCCGAAACTTTCGCGGAGTCGCTCAATGTAGCCGGAGCTACCGGTTGAACATCCGGTTTGGCTTGTGTATCCTGTTTGTTTTCAATGGGTTGTACCGGTTTATCGGCCTGTTGTTCCGTTTTTGGGGGAGCCGTATATTGCATCCACAAGTACAGTAACAAAAAGATGAGCCCCAGGCCGATAATCGTATTTAAATTACTTTGTTTCTCCTCCATTTCAAATCGTAGTGTAATGATTGGTTTAATGCTCCATTAAAAGCGCCGCAAAAGTATGCTAAAACCTGTCGCCGTAATAACCTGTCTCGAAGATTCTCCGCCGTCCTTCGACCGGCTGCTGCTGGGAGCCTATCTACGCACGATTTACCGGGTGTCGGAGCCGCCCGGGTTTTCCTTCCAGATCGGGGTAGAAATGACCGTTTTCGCTGAAAATTGGTTGAGGTGCGCCGGTTGCCGGTACTGGGCATTTGTCACCGCCTGGAACCCCTTTTCCCAACCGCTGCCGCTTGCTGAAAACCGGGAGCGGAACCGGCAACTGGCCGGTGATCTGGCACAAGCCGGTTGGCGGAGCTATCCCGGCCTGGGGATTGGGCCGGATAAAAATTGGCTCCCGGAAGAAAGTTTTTGGGTGTTAAATATGCCTCCGGAGCAAGCGATACGGCTCGGGAAAAAGTTTGACCAAAATGCGCTGGTCTGGTGGGAGGTGGGCAAACCGGTAGTTTTGTGGCTCCTCGTGTAAATTTTTTAATTTTACTGCGACCATTCGGCTGTCCGTACTGTCCGACGATTATTTTTTAGCCTGCACGTCAGGGTAAAACCTTTCAATGGTGTCTCTAAACAGTACAAAACCCGTAAACGTTGAAGTATCAAGACGAAAACAACCTGGCGCAGGCCCTGCGGCGTGGTGATGTAACCGCTTTCGACGTCGTTTTCCGGCAGTGGTATGAGCCGTTGTGCCATTACGCCTGCCGGCTGGCCGATGGCGATATGGACGAAGCCGAGGACCTCGTGCAACAGGCATTTGTGAAATTATGGGAGCAACACGCCCGGCTGGAAGTCAACTGGTCGTTGAAATCCTATTTGTACAAAACGGTACACAACGCCTGCCTGAATCGTTTGCGCTCCCGGAAAGTCCAATCAAAGTACCTGGATTTTAATGCACAACAACTGGATACCATGCACACGCTACCCGACGACACGTCGCCCGAATTGCTCGAACGTTTTCAACGCGCCATGGACGCGCTGCCCCCGCAGTGCCGGCATATATTCGAGTTGAGCCGTTTCGAAACGCTGAAATACCGGGAAATCGCCGACCAACTCGGTATTTCCATCAAAACGGTGGAAACCCAGATGGGCAAGGCATTGCGGGTGATGCGAACGCAATTGGCCGATTATTTGGTCACCTTTTTCGGCGCCTGTTGCCTGCTGCAATTTTCATTCTGCAATCTCCTTTACTCCTCATTCTCTTAGTCCGGCATCCGCATGGATATTTTTGACGAAAAAATAGATGAACTGTTAGCCAAACACCTGGCCGGTGAATGTTCTCCTGAAGAGGAGGCAGCCATCGGGCGTTGGCGGTCCGAATCGCCGGAACACCGGAAGCACCTGGAGGATTTGGAATGGCTGTGGCAACGCTCGCCCGAAGCCCTGACCCCTGCGCCGCGCCCGGTAGATACGGAGGCGGCTTTGCAACGGGTAAAAAACCGGCTGAAAACAGACGGCGGCGCGTCCCCTTTGCGCTGGCAGCGCAGTTTCTGGATGCGGGCGGCCGCGGTATTCCTCCTGGCTGTGGCGGCAGTTTATTGGTGGCAAACGGGCAACACCCCCGAACCGGTGCGGATTGCTGCCACCGGTACGGCCCTCACCGATACGCTGACCGACGGCTCCGTCGTCACGCTCGAACGGGAATCCGGCCTCACCCTGGCCGGACATTTCAACCGCCGCGAACGCCGCTTGCGCCTGGAAGGGGAAGCCTTTTTCGCTGTGGCGCCCGATACGATCCGGCCCTTCGTGGTGGAGGTGCAGGAAGTGGAAGTGCGGGTGGTCGGTACCGCTTTTACGGTGGACAATGCGACCGACCTGGACAAAGTGACCGTGCTGGTGACGGAGGGTAAAGTGCAGGTTTCGGCCAACAACCGGTCGCTGCTGCTCCTGCCTGGCGAACAAGCTACCTACGATCGCACAAACGGCACGTTAACCCGCACCGTTGCTGCGCCCGAACAAGGTATTTCGGGCAAACGGATGTTCCGTTTCGAAGCCACACCGTTAAGCACCGTCGCGCGCCAGTTGAGCGAGAGTTACAACGTACCTATTGTTTTAAAAAACAAATCCCTGGAGAATTGCCTGTTACATGCGCGGTACAACAACCTGCCACTGGAACGGGTGCTGGAACTAATTGCAGAGTCTTTTTCAATCAGTGTAAAAAAAGAAGGCGATACGTATGTGCTGGACGGGGCGGGATGCGGGGAGTGAGTTGTGTACAGACCAATGACGAGCTATGAAAACAACCCAACAATTTAAATTCTACCTGCTCCTCCTCCTGCTCCTGCCCGGCGGCACAGCCCTGCATGCCACTGATGTACTCGAACGCACCATTTCGGTGCGATTCGATCAAATGCCGCTAAAACAAGCCCTGGCTGAAATTGCCCGGCAGGGCGGTTTCGAATGGTCGTACAACGCCAATATTATCGAGGAAAGCCGCAACGTGACCTTCGTGGCGGAAGGCCTGACGGTGCGGGAAATCCTGACCCACTTGCTCGGCGACGCCTATACCTTCAAACAAAACGGCGAATACCTGATCCTGAAACGGCAGAAAAAACCGCAACAGCGGCTGAGCGGCTATGTAACCGACCGCCATACCGGACAAAAAATGGCCGGCGTAACCGTTTATGACCGAAAAACCCTGCGATCCACCACTTCCAACAAGCACGGGTATTATGAATTGCCGGTATCCGGCCGCTCGGAAATAGTCGTCTCCAAATTAGATTATCGCGATACGGTGTTGCAGGTCAGTTCCCAAACGTCCCGGTTAGTCAAATTAGACCTCTACGCCGATTCCCTGCTGCGCCCTTCCGACCCCTCGCTTCGGGAAAGTGTCAGTCGTGTGGCCGTACGGCTGGAAGATTTTTTTGTAAACACGTCGCAAAAGTTGTCTGCACGAAACGTGCGTGACTCGCTGCACCGGATAGCTCAGATATCCTTTTTGCCGGTTTTGGGCACCAATCATCGCCTCAGCGGCAGCGTCGTCAACGACTGGTCGCTCAACATCCTGGCCGGGTATTCGCGCGGCAACCGTGTGGTGGAGTGGGGTGGGGTGGGCAACATCAGCCGGGAGCATGTCAGCGGATTTCAGGGGGCCGGCCTGTTCAACGTGGTGGGCGGCAACGTGCGCGGCGTACAGGCCGCGGGTGGCTCCAATAACCTGGGCGGCAACCTGGACGGCGTGCAATTTGCCGGCGTGTACAACCAGACTGCCGATACGATACGGGGCCTGCAATTTGCCGGCGTCGTCAATTACGGCGGTTTTGGGCGTGCAGGAACCATACAGAGCGCCGGTGTATTCAACCTCCTGCGCCGGGGGCAGGCTGCGATGCAACTAGCCGGAATTGCCAACCATGCCCGCCATATTTCCGCCTTTCAGGCTGCCGGCGTAGTGAACACCGCCGATACGTTGTACGGTTGCCAGGTCTCTGGCGTCATCAACCGCGCCGCCTATGTCAGGGGCGTCCAGGTAGGCCTGATCAATTTTGCCCGCGAGGTCGACGGCGTACAACTCGGATTGGTCAACCTCTCCCGGCGTGGCGGCTACGTCGTGCTGGAAGCGAGCGCCAACGATGTGTTTCTCGCCAATGTGGCGTTCAAATCGGGCGTGCCCGGGTTGTACACCATTCTCACGGCCAGTATTGATCCGGAAAGCCCGGAAAATAACCGTTTATGGAGCTATGGCGCCGGTTTGGGCGCCCGGGGCCGGCTCACCCGCTGGAGCGGCCTGAGTTTCGATTTGATCAGCCGGCACCTGAACGAAGGCGGCCACAACAACCGCTGGCAGGAATGGGTGCAACTCGCCATGGCATTAGATATCAACCTGGGCCGGCACTTTTCTATCGCAGGTGGCCCGAGCGCCAACCTGTTTGTCGCCGACCCCGCTATAACGGAAACGGCAAGCCTCCGGGAACGGGTAACCGGCCGGGATTTGCTGGTGCCGGGGAAAAATGCGGACGGCGTTTTGTCGGCGTGGTTGGGCTGGACGGCGGGGGTGCGGGTGCGGTTTTAGGGCAACTTTACAACCATTTATTTCCTTACCTCACCATCTACGCCCCCTTTTTCTCTCCCCCCGCGCTTGTCATCCCGAAGGGAACTGTCCGCTCTACGTCGGGGAACAAGCGTACATGCCCGACGTAGAGCGGACAGTTCCCTTCGGGATGACAAGCGCGGGGGGGGAGAAAAAGGGGGCATAGTTTGGGTTGACGAGTTATGGCAACCTCAGCATACCGCTATTGTGCAACGTCATTCCTTTTGGTGATTAAAATTAAGGCAGATGTTTAAACATTTTGCCACATTTGCTTTTTTAGCAACATAAAAAAATTGATCGCATAATGGATAACAACAGTACAAGTTACAACGTGAACGACGAGGCCAAGTGCCCGTTTCATGGTGGCGCGCTAAAACAAAGCGCGGGCAGTGGCCCGAGAAACCGGGACTGGTGGCCGAATCAGTTGAAATTGAACATTCTCCGCCAAAACTCCTCCTTGTCCAATCCGATGGGGGAAAAGTTCAACTACGCGGAGGCATTCAAAAGCCTTGATCTGGATGCCGTCAAGAAAGACATCTTCCATTTGATGACCGATTCCCAGGACTGGTGGCCGGCCGACTACGGTCACTATGGGCCGTTTTTCATTCGGATGGCATGGCACAGTGCCGGTACGTACCGTATTCAGGACGGCCGCGGTGGCGCCGGCTCCGGTACCCAGCGGTTTGCGCCGCTCAACAGCTGGCCGGATAATGCGAACCTCGACAAAGCGCGTTTGCTGCTATGGCCCGTCAAAAAGAAATACGGCAAGAAAATTTCGTGGGCCGACCTGATGATTCTCGCTGGCAACTGCGCCCTGGAGTCGATGGGCTTCAAAACCTTCGGCTTCGGCGGCGGTCGTGAGGATGTTTGGGAACCCGAAGAAGATGTTTATTGGGGTTCTGAAGCCGAGTGGCTGGGAGACAAACGGTACACCGGCGACCGGGAACTGGAAAATCCCCTTGCCGCCGTTCAGATGGGGCTGATCTACGTGAATCCGGAAGGCCCGAACGGAAATCCCGATCCGCTGGCATCTGCCCGCGACATTCGCGAGACCTTCGGCCGTATGGCGATGAACGACGAAGAAACGGTCGCCCTTATTGCCGGCGGACACACCTTCGGCAAAACCCATGGCGCCGCCGATCCCGGCAAGTATGTTGGTCCGGAACCGGCCGCCGCAAGTATTGAAGAGCAAGGCCTCGGCTGGAAAAATACCTTCGGGAGTGGCAATGCTGGAGACACGATTACCAGCGGCCTCGAAGGCGCCTGGACGACCACTCCGACGAAGTGGAGCAATAACTTTTTTTGGAACCTGTTCGGCTACGAATGGGAGCTGACCAAGAGCCCGGCCGGTGCGCATCAATGGAAGCCGAAGCATGGCATGGGCGCCGATTCTGTGCCGGATGCGCATGACCCCTCTAAACGTCACGCACCAACGATGCTTACGACCGACCTCGCTTTGCGGGCCGATCCTGTTTACGAGAAAATTTCAAGACGTTTCCACGAAAATCCGGATCAGTTTGCCGACGCATTCGCCCGGGCCTGGTTCAAACTGACGCACCGCGATATGGGGCCGATTGCCCGCTATCTCGGCCCGGAAGTGCCTGCGGAAGAACTGATCTGGCAAGACCCTGTCCCGGCCGTTACACACATATTGGTCGACGACCAGGACATCGCTGCGCTGAAGAGCACGATACTTTCTTCCGGGCTGTCTGTGTCGCAACTGGTATCAACGGCTTGGGCCTCCGCCTCCACGTTCCGGGGCTCCGATAAGCGCGGTGGCGCAAACGGCGCGCGGATTCGCCTGGCGCCGCAAAAAGATTGGGAAGTGAACAACCCGGCTCAACTGGCGAAAGTGCTGGACACGCTTGCGGGCATCCAAACGGCGTTCAACAGCGCGCAGTCCGGCGGCAAGCAGGTTTCGCTGGCCGACCTGATCGTGTTGGCCGGATGTGCAGGTATCGAAAAAGCAGCAAGGGATGCCGGCCATGAGGTGTCCGTTCCTTTTACCCCCGGACGCACCGATGCCACACTGGAACAAACCGATGTGGAAGCATTTGCCGTGCTGGAGCCGGCTGCAGACGGGTTCCGCAACTACTTTAAGCCCCGACATGCGGTATCGGCAGAGGAAATGCTGATAGACAAGGCGCAACTGATGACGCTGACCGCTCCGGAAATGACCGCCCTCGTTGGCGGCTTGCGTGTGCTGAACACAAACTTCGATCAGTCTAACCACGGCGTTTTCACCACGCGTCCGGAGTCGCTCACCAACGACTTCTTTGTCAACCTACTCGATTTGGGCACCACGTGGCGGGCAACTTCGGATGCCCAGAACGTGTTTGAAGGGCGCGATCGCAAAACCGGCGAAGTGAAGTGGACGGGCACCCGGGTCGATCTGATTTTCGGGTCGAACTCCGAGCTGCGGGCACTCGCTGAAGTCTACGCCTGCGAGGATGCTCAGGCGCAGTTCGTGCAGCACTTTGTGGCTGCCTGGACCAAGGTGATGAACCTCGACCGGTTTGATTTGGCTTGATAGTAAGTGAGTTAATTCTATAGGAAAGGTGGTCTGGTAACGGGCCACCTTTTTTTATTCCAATCTCGCAGGGTTCTATTCCTTTTGATCCCTGTTTCTATTCCTGCAGATAAGGCGCTTCATCGATGGTTAATTTTCTGATGTTCTCCAGTACATGTTTCATATAATTCCGCCAGACGATTTTGGTAAACAGCCAATGAAAGGGATAGAAGATAATACTGTTCGAAAACATGGTGTATTTGTACTTCACCAACACTTTGCCATCTTCCAGTTGAGTCGTAAACCACTCTCCCTGAAATTTTTCAAAACCCATTGACCAGGTTTTAAAGTCCGAAATTTCGATTTTCCAGTATTCGTTCTCTATTCTTTCCAATACTCTATCCAAAGAAGCTTCGCCCCCTTTGAAGCCCGGTGCTTTGGCCATAAAAATTTTTCGACTACCCCCAACTTTTCCCCAACTTTCATCTTCCGTACAGTGCGTGACCTTCGGCGTGATTCCATGGCCGGTATGTACTTTTGTAATATCGCAGAGCATGGGGCTTTTAAATGCCCGCTCTAAGGTGGTATGGAAGATTGTTGTTATTTCTGTTGTGGTTTGCATATTATCAATTAATTAGGTTGGGAATTGGTGTAATGATAAATCAGTATTGTGAGGGCTTAGGGTTGGGCAGACCTTTGTGGCATCAAAGTTTCATTAAAAAAACTCGAAATGTACAATCTGCTAATGTCATGGCTCATCCCCCTTTTGATTTTGTTGTTTTTGCCAAAAATTTCCGCCCAAAATTTCACCGTTAGCGGCACGCTGAAAGATGCCTCCAACGGAGAAGACCTCATCGGCGCCACCGTCTTCGTGAAAGATAAGCCGGGCACTGGCACCGCCGCAAACACCTACGGTTTTTACTCGCTCACCCTGCCGAAAGGCGAGTACACGCTGCTTTTCAGATACATCGGGCTCGAAGATTTGGAGCAAAAACTCACGCTCGACCGCGACCTCCGGCTCGACAAGGAACTGGCCTCCAGGGCAGGGTTGACTATACTCGAAGTTGTTGTAAAATCCGAAAAAGAGAACAAAAACGTCTCGAAAACCGAGATGTCCGTCACCAAACTCGACCCAAGAGACATTGAAAACATACCGGTCATTTTTGGTGAAAAGGATATCATCAAGACCTTGCAACTCACGCCCGGCGTGAAATCTGCGGGCGACGGCAACGCCGGTTTTTACGTCCGGGGCGGCGCCACCGACCAAAATTTGATCCTCCTCGACGAGGCGCCCGTTTATAATGCCTCGCATTTGCTCGGTTTTTTCTCCGTTTTCAATTCCGATGCATTAAAAGACGTGACGCTATATAAAGGCACGATACCCGCCGAATTCGGGGGGCGCGGCTCGTCGGTTTTAGACATCAAAATGAAGGACGGAAACAACAAAAAATTTAATGCATCGGGCGGTATCGGCGTGATTTCGTCGAGACTGACGTTGGAAGGGCCAATTCAAAAAGACGAGGGCTCGTTCATTATTTCCGCCCGGCGGACGTACGCCGACCTCTTTGCGAAATTCTCAAAAAATGAAAGCATCCGCAACACGCAACTCTATTTTTACGACCTGAACGTAAAGGCGAATTACCGTTTGAGCGAAAAAGACCGGCTGTTTTTGTCCGGTTATTTTGGCCGCGACGTGCTGAACCTGTCCGGATTTGGGCTGGATTGGGGAAATTACACCGGTACTTTGCGCTGGAACCACCTGTTTAGCGACCGGCTTTTTTCAAACACGTCGGCCATTTTCAGCAATTACGACTATCAATTCGGTATTGGCGTGACCGGTTTCGACTTCAAAGTGAACGCTGCCATCGTGGATATCAACCTGAAACAGGACTTCACTTTTTTTCCGAACGCACAGAACACCATCAAGTTTGGGTTGAATTTTATCAACCATACTTTCCAGCCTACATCGCTCGATGCCGGGGAGTTCAGCAGTTTTAAGGACTCAAAAACAGCGCAACGGTTTGCCTACGAAGGCGGTGCGTATGCTCAAAACGATTGGAAAATCAGCGACCGTTTCGGGCTGCAATACGGCGTCCGCTACTCGTTTTTCGATTATCACGGAAAAGGCACGGCCTATACTTTTGATAAAAATGGCACCAAAACGAGTGAAAAGATTTATAAAAAAGGCGAATCCATTCAGTTTTATGGCGGTCTTGAACCCCGGTTGGGGCTGAAATTCCAGATAGACGAGTCGAGTTCTTTCAAAGCCGGGGTGTCGCGGAATATCCAATTTATGCACCTGCTGAATAATACGACCACCGCTTCGCCGACCGATTTGTGGGTGCCGAGCTCCAATAATGTGAAGCCACAGATTGTTGACCAAGCCTCCGTCGGCTACTTTCGGAATTTTTCGGACAACATGTTCGAAGCGAGTATTGAGACCTATTACAAGTCGCTGCAAAACCAAATTGACTACCGAAACGGCGCGGATTTGACCTTCAATGCCGAGTACGAAGGCGCGTTGACTTATGGGAAAGGGATCGCCTACGGTGCGGAATTTTATTTAAAAAAGAATAAAGGGCGGCTAACGGGCTGGATTGGGTACACGCTGGCGCGGTCGCTGCGCAAATTCGAGGCCATCAACAAAGGCGATTTTTACCCCGCCAAACAGGACCGCATCCACGACCTGTCCATTGTCGCCATGTATAAATTGCGCAAAAAACTCACGGTCTCGGCTACCTGGGTCTTTTACACAGGCGACGCGGCAACGTTTCCGAGTGGCAAGTACACGGTCGCGGGGGTTCAAACACCTTATTACACGGAGCGGAACGGATACCGTTTCCCCAATTATCACCGCCTCGACCTCGGGGTGACCTTGTTGGGAAAACAGGGAAAAACGTTCGAATCAAGTTGGAATTTTTCGGTTTTTAATGCCTATGCCCGGCAAAATGCGTACTCCATCACCTTCCGTGAAAACGAGGACGACCGCTCCAGAACGGAAGCGGTGCGGACCTCGCTTTTCAGCATCATTCCGGCGGTGACTTATAATTTCAAATTCAAATAGCAATTTTTTATGAAAAACATCCTTTTTGCGCTGGCCGCTATCGTCGCCATCGCTATGCTCCACAGTTGCACAAAAGTTATTGACATTAACCTCAACGAGGCTGATCCCAAAATCGTCATCGAAGCCGAACTTGTGTCGGGCACGCATGATTTCATGGTTAAAATCACGAAAACCAGCGATTTTTTCAACCCCGGCCAACCGGTGACCATTGCCGATGCCACTGTTTTTTTAAAAAGAGGAGCAGACAATGCACCGCTCCCCCTGACGAACGATGGCAACGGTATTTACACCCTCAAAAATTTCACGGCGACGGAAAACACCTTCTATTTTCTGTCCGTCACTGCCGAGGGAAAAACGTATGAGGCTATGGATTTTCTTCCAAAAAACGTGCAGTTGGATAGTCTTACGGTCGGTGTTCCGGAAAACAATCCGTTTAATCCCTCGGGCGCGGACTCGTTCGAAATTGTCCTGAACTATCAAGACCCGCTGGGTGACGTCAATTTTTACCGCATCAAATCGACGGTCAACGGCATTCCGCGTTCGGAGGGTGTAAAACTTTTGGTTATCGAAGACCGCTATTCGGCGGGCGCTTACTTCACGCTTCCAATTTTCACCGACAGTTACGAACTGAACGATAGTGTAGAGGTGGAACTCGTCTCGATGAGCCACGCGATGTTTGACTATTTCACAACACTTGCTTTGCTGGTTGACGGCAGCGGCAGCGCGGCTCCGACGAACCCTAGCGGCAATTGGTCGGGCGGTGCGCTGGGGTGTTTTGGGGCGTTTTCGGTTTCGAAACAGACGATTTTGGTAAGATGAAAAACGGAATGGAAGCGTTTTAAAAGTTCCCGCCGAAGATTTTCTTACGACGATTATTCGGTCTCCAGCAGATTTCGCATATTTTCGCAGATTATTTTGACAACTTGTAAAAATAATCTGCGAGAATCTGCGTCATTATACTACAAATAATAAATAATGAAAATTAAAATAATCTCTTTCTTAATATCATTGACTTCGCTAAGTGTTTTTTCACAAGAAGTCGGACCTGTGGAATTATCTGCGATAGACTCTATTGCTAAGAAATATATAAAGGAATATGCAATAGTTGGGCTATCAATTGGAATTGTAAAAAATAAAGAAAGCAATACATTACATTATGGGCATACGGGCATAAAAAAAGAATATCCCGTATCGGACAGTACAATGTTTCATTTGGCGTCCATATCAAAACTTTTTACTGCCACGGCCATAATGCAACTTATTGAAAATGGTCAATTGAGTATTGACGAAAAAGTTGTGGATATTATTCCTGAATTTAAAATGAGGGATGAACGTGCAAAAAAGATTACAATCCGGCATCTTCTAACTCACACATCAGGCTTGATGTGGGATAACACATTGAAAAACTCCCCTAATGATACAACTTCAACACAATTATTTATCCAAAAATTAAATAAACGAAAATTAAATTTTTATCCGGGCGAAAAATTATCTTATAAAACGTACAGTAATACGGCTTTTGACCTTTTAGGGATAATCATAGAGCAGAAATCAGGTAAAAAATTTGATGAATATGTTAGTGAAAATATCCTTACTCCTTTACAAATGAAAAGGAGCACTTACTACTTTAAAGATATTGACTCCTCTTATCTGGCATTACCAATCGTTTTTTCCGGAAGTTCAAAAAAAGTAAATCGAATTAACTTAACCGGTTTAGACTATAATGATTTGGCCTTGGTGACGAATAATGAATTGAATAGAAAAACGCATAATGTCTATGGAGAAGATTACGAACACAATCCAAGTGGAAATCTTATATCTTCTGCATCTGAATTAAATATATGGATGCAAAGTATGATGGAGTCATACTCAAACGCCCAATACAATGGAATACTTAAAAAAAGTTCTTTATCAGAAATGTGGACAATTCAAAAAAATATTCCAGACAAAAAAACTTCAATAGGTTTAGGATGGTGGGTGCATCAAGACGATAGCTTAGGAAGGTCCGTTTTTCATGTAGGTAACAATCCGGGATTTTGCAGCATGCTGATGATATTTCCAGAACAAAGTTTTGGAATTACAATATTGTGCAATGCATCTTATGCCCAAAAAGCGGTTTGGAATAAAATGACTATTGAAATTGCTCAACTATTTGTCAACAAATGAAGTCCGCATCCAAGGCCAGTAGTATCCGTGCCAAAGCCGCACAGACAAAATTCTGACACTACCCGACCAACGTCTGCTACTTTTTTGGCTGTCTTGAGAGTATTTGCTTCCTGTAAATCAGCCATTTTATGAAAATCAACATTTTTCTTATCCTGATCGGACTCTTCCTGCTCCCCTTTTTCACCCACGCCCAAGCCTGGAAATGGGCCAAAAGCCTCGGCGCCCCCAATAACATCACTGCCGTAAAAAATATCCGTCCGTACACCGGCGCCGGCGTACTGGTGTGCGGCTCCTTCGCCGCGCCTACGCTGACATTCGGCAGCCAAACCCTCAACAATGCCGGACAGGACGACGGTTTTGTGGCCGTTGCCGACGATGACGGACAGTATGCGTGGGCCGCACAATTTGGCGGTTCGGGACGCGATTTTATCGTGGACGCTGCCGCTGCCCCCAACGGCGATATCGTGGTGGTGGGCAATTTCAACAGCATTTCCCTGTCCATCGGCGGCACCAACCTGTTTAACAGCGGTGAAACGGATGCCTTCGTGGCAAAATACAACCAGGACAAAAGCTTTGCCTGGGTCAGGAAAATCGGCACTGCCGACATCGAAGAAGTAAACGCCGTGGCCCTGGATGCCGGCGGCAATATTTATGTTTCGGGACAGGTAGTGGATAAATTCACCCTTTCAGCACTGCACGTTTTCCTGCGGAAATATGATGCGGCAGGCAACCTCGTTTGGGAGAAAAAAGGGGGGATTCAGGGCGGCATCCTCCAGGCCACCGCCCTGGCGCTTGACGATAACCAAAACATTTATCTGGCCGGTTCGCTTTCCGGGACGGTGGCATTCGACGGCATCAGTTTTAGCAGTGATTGGGACTATTCAGCCTTCATTTTGAAATACAATACTTCCAGCGCGCTCCTCGATCATGTAGTCGTTCATGGCCTGGATAAATTCAACGGACTACAGGTGCATGACAACCATATTTATGCCTGTGCCGAAAAGATTAATGGGAATATCGGATGGGGTTGGCCCCTTTCCGATTCGAAAATTCACGTACTCAAATTCGACTCGGACCTTAATACCGTCTGGGAAAAGTCTGCGGGCGGGGAAGAAACCGCCCAAAGCCTCGACATCGCTAAAAACATCAGCGTGGACGACCTCGGAAACGCCTACGTCACCGGCTATTTTTTCAGCGATACCCTTCATTTTGCCGGGCAGGCTTTGCCCAACCTGTTCAATATACACTACTACTACCCGCAAGTTTTCGTGCTCAAATACTCGGCTTCCGGCGAGGAACTTTGGGGCAAATCACTCGGCGGCATCCATGCGGATGAAGCCACAAGCATCCACGCTTTTGGCGACGACCAGTTCTACCTCGGCGGCAATTTTGAGTCCGAACCGGTATCTTTCGGCACTTATGACCTGCACAACACAGGCAAACTGGATTCCATGTACGTACACCTGCGCCCAGCCCGTTATGTCCGCACAACAATTGGTTTCCTCGCCGTTTTTGACAAAAACGTAAGCAGCGCCCACCCGGAACCTGCCTTCCGGGAGGTGACCCTTTTCCCGAACCCCGCTGCCGAACACCTCACGTTGCGGCTGAAATCGCCGGCCCAATCGCCCATCACCCTGCACATCAGCACCTTAGACGGCCGATTGCTGCGGCAGTCTGAACACAGCGGACAGTCCGTTGACATCCGGACAGACCTGAGCGGGCTGGCGCCGGGGCTTTATTTCTTTACCCTACGGACGGAGCACGGGCTGTTTTCCGGTAAATTTGTGAAAGGATGAACTGGGTTAACATTAAACTGACAATCAATGCTTCGTACTTCCATAAAATACAAAATCTCCCTATTGGCAATAATGGCCGTTTTTACCGGCCAATATTCCCACGCCCAAATCCAGATCAACGAACTGCTCGCCGTCAATTCCAGCATCGCTTACGACCCTGATTTCGGCGAGTTTTCGGACTTCCTGGAACTGCGTAATACCGCTGCCGAAGCCGTCAAGCTCTCCGGATACACCCTCACCGACGACCCCGACGAAGCGGATAAATGGACTTTGCCCGCGCTAACCCTTGCCCCCGGCGAACTCCTGCTCATCTGGACGGACGGACTGGATAAACGCCCCGGCGACACCGCTTTCGTCGCCCATAAAAACGCCGTGGCGACTATGACCGCCCTGCATACCGGATTCCGCCTGAGCGGCGACGGGGAATATCTGGGCTTGTTCGATAAGCAGGGAAAATTGGTGGACGAAGTCACGTATTGCACGCAAGCCAACGATGTATCGTACGGGCGCAGCCCGGCGGCGCCCGCACTCTGGCTTTACTTCGGCGAGCCGACGCCGGGCAAACCCAACTCGCCCTACGGTTCCGCGACCATGGAAACGCCCGGCGAACCCGTTTTTTCGCTTCCGGAAGGTTTTTATTCAACGCCCCAGGTGCTGAAACTAAGCACGCAGGAGCCGGGCGCCGTCATTCGTTTTACCTTCGACGGCACGACGCCCAACAGCGATTCGCCCGTTTTCGGCGACGATTTTCCACTGAATCTCAACCTCTGCATCAAGGCGCGGCTTTATGTACCGGGCAAGATGCCGGGCAGGGTGGTCACGAAGTCCTATTTTATCAACGAAAGCAACCAACTGCCGGTACTCGCTATCCACTCCAACACCGCCAACCTCTACGGTTTCGATTTCGGCATCCTGCAAAATGCCATCAAAGACCGGGAAGTGCCCGCCACCATGGAGTACTTCGAGCCGGGCACGGGCGAACGGGCTTTCCTGGCCGGGGTGGGCTTACGGGTGTTCGGCACCTCCATTTACAACCTGCCACAGCGCCCGATTTCCGTGCGGTTGAAGGAAAAATACGGCGACGAGGTCCTAAAATACCCGTTGTTCGAGGGCAAGCCCATTCCACGGTACACGACTTTTTTGCTGCGCAACGGCGGCAACGACTACAATACCGCCTATTTCCGGGACGGGCTTGGCGTCCAGCTCGTGAAAGGCAAAATGGATATCGACTACCAGGACTACAAGCCCTGCGCCGTTTTCATCAATGGCGCCTACAATGGCATTTACGAACTGCGGGAACGCCTCGACGAACCGTACATCGCCAACAACCACGAAATCAACCCCGACAACCTCGACTACCTCGAGGACAGCCTGAACGTGGTGGCAGGCGACCCGTACGATTTTCTGGAACTGATGGGTTTTATCAGGCAAAACGATCTCGCCGACTCCGCCACCTTTGCCCGGGTTGCTGCCCGAATCGACCTCAACGAATTCACCAATTACCTGATTCTCCGGGCCTTTATCGGCTATCAGATCGCCGATCTCAACAACCGGTACTGGCGGAACCGGGACACCGACGGCAAATGGCGCTGGATTGCCGCCGACCTCGAACATGCCTTCGGGCAACTCGGCGGCGACCCCGTTTCGGAAAACACCATCGCTAAACTCGCCGGGCTTTCCGGCGATCTGCCCGAATGGGCAATCCTGCTCTTCAACCGCCTGCTGCAAAACCCCGGCTTCCGCGACGGCTTCATACAACGCTCGGCGGCATACCTGAACACCATTTTCCAGCCGGCAGTCACCATCGCCACGGTGGACAGCCTGCAAACCCTGCTGCAAACCCAAATGCCGCGACACATCGGTCGCTGGCACTCGCCGCCCTCCATGCAGGCCTGGCAGGGCAATATCAACCTCATCAAGACCTTTTTGGAAAACCGACCGGCCTACTACCGCCAACACCTGACCGAACTGTTCGGGCAACAGGACAGTGCGCTCGTGTCCATGCAAATCGTTGGGCAGGGCAAGGTGCTGCTGAGCGGCGTGGCTTTTTCCGAAAACATGGAAGGGCATTTTTTCAAAAACGCCGACATCCAATTGCAGGCCGTACCCGCTCCCGGCTACCGCTTCGTGGCATGGCAGGGGCTGAACGGCGCCGGCGAAAATACCGGCCTGACGCCAACGGGCGACACCTCCTTTACCGCGGTTTTTGCACCGCTGGCAAATATCAGCATCATTCCGCCCGTCATTTCTGCCGATACCACGCTGGCGGCGGCCGCCTCGCCGTGGTATGGGTTTGAGGATATCACCGTGCTGCCCGGCGTCCGACTGACCGTGGAAGCGGGGGCAACGCTCCTGCTGAGCGATGGCGTTTGCCTCAATGTGCAGGGCGGGCTCCGGCTCGACGGCTCGCCCGGGCAGCGTATCAGCATCCGGCCAGACTCCTCCCCTTCGGCAAGGCGATCGTATTACGGACAGTCGGGCCACTGGGGCAGTATCACGGCGGATGCGCCGACAGACAGCCTTGTCGTCCGGTATGCCGACCTGCGGGGCGGCAGTTTCGGGCGGGACCGGAACCGGCATTTTTCCACCGTTTCTACGTACGACTGCCCGTTGCTGGTGGAACACGCCACCATTTCCGAAGGCAAAGCGCCCCTCATCGCAAGGGGCGGCAGCGCCTGGATCGGGCATTCGGCGTTCCATACCTTCCTGCCTTGCAACGGGTTTATCAGCCTTTATGATATGGACGCTCCGGTCATCGAGCATTGTGTTTTCCGTGGAAACCGTGCCATCAATACCGACGGCATCGACATCAAGGGCGTCACTAACGGTATCGTGCGACACAACGAAGTGTACGGCTTCCTCGGCTCGAACTGCGACGGCATCGACCTCGGTATCTACGCGCAGAACAACCTCCTGGAATACAACATCATCCACGACTGCTCCGACAAGGGCATCTCCATCGGCTCACAGTCCAATGCACTCATCCGCCGCAATGTGATTTACGATTGTGACCTCGGCGTGGCGGTAAAAGACAGCCTCGCCGTCGCCTATATTGACCAAAACACTTTCTACGGCAACCGCCAGGCTGTGGCTTGTTATGAAAAAAGCGTTCTGCGGGGCGGCGGCATAGCTTTTGTAAAAAATACAATTTTGTCGGCCTCCACCGAATCGAGCATATTTTTTGATACCAAATCCCAAATACAGGTGAGTTTCTCGCTCTCCGACCGGGAATCCCTGGCCGGCACGGGCAACCTGCACGCCGACCCTGCCCTGGTTCACCCTTCGACGGGCAATTTTGAACTCTCGCCCGGCTCGCCCTGCATCGACGCTGGCGACCCTTTTTCGCCCAACGACCCCGACGGCAGCTCCGCCGACATGGGCGCCTACTACACCCACTCGGGCGGCTACGGACTGACGGTGCACATCAACGAGTTCAACTACAACCCGCCGTTCAATCGTGCGACGGGCGACTGGGTGGAACTGCACAACCGCAGCGGACAGGCCATCGACCTGGCGGGCTGGCGTATGGCGCAGGGTCTGTACGAGTTTGTGTTTCCCGAAAATACAGGAGTAGCGCCGGGCGACTATATTGTGGTTTGTCAGGACACGGCGCAGTTCAAACCTTTTCATCCCGATGCGGGCGCACTCGTCGGGAATTTCCATTTCGATTTGAGCAACAAAGCAGGAAAAATCGCCCTGTACGCCCCCGAAGGCAAACTCGTACACAGTGCGCGTTATGCCGACAGCCGGCCCTGGCCGCCGCTCGCCGACGGGCTTGGTTCTACCGTGGAACTGGAACAGAACCGGGAGAGCAACCTGCCTACCGACTGGCGGGAAAGCCACGTGCTGCTGGGCAGTCCCGGCCGGCCGAACAGCCTGCCGCCCGATATGTCGGGGCTGTTTGTCAATGAAACCCTGGCCTCCAACACCAACACCCTGGCCGACGAACTGGGCGAGTACGACGACTGGTTTGAGTTATACAACGCCTCCAATGACTCGCTGAACGTCGGCGGGTTGTGCTTCACCGACGACGACGACGAGCCCTGCCGCTGGCAACTGCCGCTGCATTTTCCCGAAAAAACGACCCTGCCCCCGCATGGTTTCTTGTTAATCTGGGCGGACGGTCAAGTGGGACAGGGACTGCTCCATGCCGATTTTAAACTGAGCGCCGGGGGCGAAACGGTGGCGGTTTTCCAGCGGGAAGGCAATGGCTACAGCGAACGGGAACGCCTGAATTTCGGACAACAAAACCCCGATGTATCGTGGGGACGCTACCCGGACGGCAGCGCGCAGACGGTATTCATGCCACCCACGCCCAGGGCGACCAATGTAACGTCCGGTACCGGCGAAACGGACGTACAGCCTTTGAAAATGTACCCCAACCCTTTCTCGAAACGGCTCTACATCCATGCCGAAAATGTGGAAAAGCCCTATCGCCTGATGCTGATGAATATGCTCGGACAGGTGGTTTACGAGGCAAATGACTTGCGGGAGGAGCGGGCCGGACTGCACCGGAACGGATTGGCTCCGGGGCTTTATTCGGTGGTGTTATGGGATGCAAAGGGCAGGCGGTATGTGGGGAAGATAGTGGCGGAGTGAGAGAGCCGACCCGGGGGTTGTCTTGTCCTGAAATGACTTTACACAAATCACAAGTGTAAAGTGATGAACAGGATTAAAAAAGTAAAAATGTACAACCGGTACCCCAATGACTTTAAGCGTAAAGTTGCTTTGGAGTATTTATCAGGTCGGTTCAGTTAT
>CAUJEY010000253.1 GCA_963169325.1 Bacteroidota bacterium | reverse complement strand
GACGGCTCAACATTTCTTTGCGTTTGACCTCGTCTGGAACCAGGGTTTCCAACTTCGGGCTCGATGTTCTTTTCTTTTTCATTGTCAAAGTTGTTTATTTTTTTGATTCTAACTTTGACACACTTTCTTGAACACCCTCTTCAAACCAGAAACCTTCAAACCAGAAACCCCCAAACCCCCAAACCCCCAAACCCCCAAACCTCTAAACCTCTAAACCTAAAAAAGCAAAGGTATTACAACTATGTCCGGTAGCAAAGAACGCTATTTAGAATTCTGCGCGGGTACGTATGTGCCCATTCAATTACAACCCTGGTGGCTCGATGCCGTATGTGGCGCCGGCCGTTGGTCGGTTGCATTGGCAAATGATGGTGGAGACCGGATAGTGGGCGCCTTACCCTACTTTTTAACCCGTCGCCTAGGTTTACCCGTGATTCAACTTCCGCCGTTTACCGCCTATTCCGGCCCCTGGTTGCAGTACCCCGACAATCCGGATTTTAAAAAAAGCAGCCGCTACGGTTTTGAACATGAAGTATATACTCAATTGATCGGACAACTGCCCCGCGTGGCCTATTTTAGCCAAACCTTCCGGCCGGAGGTACACAACTGGTTGCCGTTTTACTGGGCAGGTTACCGTCAAACGACGCGCTACACCTATCTGCTGCCTGAAACGGATAATTTGGAGACCTTGTACGAGGGTTTGAAAAATAAGTTGCGCACCGACCTGAAAACCGCAGCGCGGGAAACTGAAATAGTGCAGGAAGATGATCCGGACTTGTTATTCCGGCTGAATGGCCAATCTTTTGGCCGGAAAGGATTGCGGCAGCCTTATCGCCGGGAAGCGTTTAATGCGCTCCATGCCGCGCTGAAGGAACGGCGGCAGTCGGTGTGTTTTATAGCCCGCGACTGCAAAACGAGCGCGGCGCACGCGGCCCTGTACCTGGTGTTCGATACCCAACAAGCCACCCTGTTGCTCTCCGGATTCGATCCGGACCTGGGCCAACGTTCCCGGGCGCTGCACGGTTTATACTGGGCGGCCATCCGGTTTTGTTCGGAACGGGGCCTGAGCCTCGATTTTGAAGGAAGTATGGAGCGGGGCATCGAGCGCGCATTGCGCGCTTTCGGGGGGCAAATGACGCCTTATTTTCAGGTTTGGAAAGCCGACAACCGGCTGTTGGAGATGGGAATGCTGTTGTTGCGTTAAAGACAGGCAAGTACTTGTTCTCCCAATGACGAAATGATACTCAATGACACCAAATGACCCAATGACGCCCAATGGCGTCTTCATCTGACCATCCGCAAAAATATATTGGCAAACCAATTGGAATCGGCTTTAATCAAGGTGTCCAGGGTTTGATTGGCTTTGCTGGACAGCATGCGGATATCTTTTACCACGTTGCAAAACGACTCCGATTCCGGGCAGTTCGGTTCTATATTGGCCACTTCGTCGAGCACTTTCAGCATCGGCTCCAGTTCTTTCTTTTTCCGGTGTACGATAATTTGCCGCACCACCGTCCACATGTCTTTTTCGGCGTAGAAATATTCTTTGCGTTCGCCTGCTTTGAGTTGTTTGTGTACCAAACCCCAGTCCATCAAGGCGCGCAGGTTCATATTCGAATTACCGCGCGAAATGGAAAGACCTTCCATCACCTCGTCGGCCGTCAATGGCTCCGGTGCAATCAGCAACAGGGCATGTACCTGGGCCATCGTGCGGTTGATGCCCCAGTCGCTGGCCATTTTACCCCAAGATTCAATGAATTTCTGTTTGCCTTCCTGGATATCCATAAATGTACTGAACAAAAGTTAAAAAATATACCGGTCGGATTAACCTGCCCTACTAAATGCCGTTTCCGGGTATTTTGTTTTCAAAAAAAATTGAAAACTATGAAATCGCGGCCGGTTGCTAACTTTTTCCGCCTGAAAGTGTTCGTTAAATATGTCTAAACTCTGCGCTGTGCTTGTATGAAAGAGCACGACCGTTACCTCGAATCCGATACAGAAGGCGCCTATACCGGGCAAATTACACGCCTGTTGCGCGATACCACGTCGGATAATTGCCCGCTGTTGCTCGAACTTATCGAAGGGGGCGGCGCCAATCGCCGCTTATTGGGTTATTTATTTGGCATTTCGGTATTTCACCCGACCAGAGAAGTATCGGGTCGTGCCATGGGGCTGCTCCAGCGTTTTGCTTCTGCCGAAAGTGTGAAGCAGGCGCAAAAACTGCGCGAATCCGCTGCCTACCACTACGACGAAGCCGAATATTTCAGCCGCTACCAAAGCGCCGAAATAGACCTGTTCGACCTGCTGCTGGCCAGTAAAATGTGTCTTTGGCACCGCAACCGACCCGCGCCCGGCAGCAATGCGCTCGTCGCGCACCAGACCCTGGATTTACGCCGTTTGGCGGTCAATCAGCTCTCGCCGGCGTTGGTCACCCTCGATTTTCTGCGATTTGTAGCCCTGCCGGCGCATAAGGATTTCGACCTGCCGAATGCCATTCCGCTGTTGCTCCAGTTGCCTTTGGAAATTCTGATTGTGGAAAATAACCGGATCGAAACGTTTCCCGTGGCCTTATTTGCGCTGCCGCGGTTGAGCACTTTTATCCTCCGGAAAGGTACTTACCGCCCCAAATACCCCATGCAGGTGCCCGAAGGCGGGCCGCACGGCAACCCTTCGCTGGAAAAGCTGATCCTCGAAGGGTACCCCATCGAAGGCGAAGCGCGTTTGGGCCCTTTCCCCAACCTGCGCGAAGCCACCCTCGTTCGCTGCGGCCTGGTCCGGCTGGATTTTTTACAACATTCACCAAAACTGGAACGCCTGAACGTTCGGTTCAATCAACTGGAATACCTGCCGGCGTTTCTCTCCGAATGTACTGAATTGCGCGTACTGGAACTGAGCAATAACCCATACCGGAAAATAGAAATCGACCTCGAACCACTCCGGAACCTGGAGGAACTCGATCTCAAAATGCAAACCCAACTGCCCGGCAATTTTCGCCTGACGGGAGCAAAATAAAACAACGGGTAAACAACACGAACAATGTTCAGTAGTATGGTAAAACGAACATCAAATTCGACCGCCAGGATTCTCGACGAACTGGCCCGCACCGGCATTGACCTGCTGTTGAAGGAGCCGTTTTATGCGCACGTGTTCGCCAGTTTGAATAAAGAAGTGGTGGGGAAAGGCCATCCGGTGGATACCCTGGCGGTTGGGTTGGGCCATCATGCCCTGACCTTGTATGTGAACGCCCCATTTTGGGATACCCAACTGACCGACCCCGGACATCGCTACGGCGTGGTCAAACACGAGATGTTACATTTGGTATTCCGGCACCTTTTTGTGCGCGAACCTTTTTTGGACCCCATGCTCCTGAATGTGGCTTTTGATCTGGTGGTGAACCAATACGTGGAACGGGCGCTGTTGCCCGACGACAGTATTTTTCTCGAATCTTTTCCAAACCTGGCCCTGCAACCCGGGCAAACCTGGTTTTATTATTACAAAAAATTAGAAGACATGCGCCAGGGGCGCGGCGGCAGCGCCTCCGGCACACCCGACCAGGAAATGCTCAACAATATCCGCTCCGACTCTCACGGCCTGGAGCGGCACCAGCCCTGGCGCGAAATTCGCAGCCGCAGCGAGATGGAACGTGATGCGGCCGAAATGCACCTCGACAGCCTCATGCGCACGGCACACCAGCGCACCAGCGCCCATGCCTGGGGTAGTATGCCCGGTGAGGTGAAAGAAATATTGGACCGGCTCCTGCCGCGGCCCGCCCCGGAACTGCATTGGCGCCAGGTGTTGCGGATATTTGCCGAAAGCGCCGCCAAAACACACCTGAAAAATACTATTAAAAGACCCTCCAAACGCTACGGCACCGTGCCCGGACTGAAAATCAGGCACCGCCGCCGGCTGCTCGTTGCCCTCGACACTTCCGGTAGTATCGGACAGGACGACCTGAACACTTTTTTTAACGAAATTTTCCACCTCTGGCGGGCCGGCGCACAGGTGGATATCCTGGAATCCGACACCAAAGTGTATCGCCAATACGCCTACCGGGGCGCCACACCCGAAATAGTGATGGGACGCGGCGGTACCGATTTCAACGATGCGCTCGAATGGGCCAACCGCGAACGCCCCGACGGCTTTATCTTTTTTACCGACGGCTTTGCCGCCAAACCACAGGTCCAGCCGCGCGTCCCCGTACTTTGGGTACTGACGAAACGCGGGCTGGACCCGAAACAAAAGGCCTGGTCGGAATTGCCGGGCAGGAAAGTCAAAATGGTTAGTTAATTTTTCACGACAAACCGCACCGCCTGTTTCGCGCCGTTTTCCGGGCGCACTTCGAGGATATACAGGCCTTCGGCCAAACCATCCGGCAGGTTAATTTGCTGTAAATCATTTTCTGCCTGTACGGTCAGGCGTTGTACCAGCGCTCCCCGGCTATCGAACACCTGGAGGCTGACTTTTTCCCCCTGCCAGTCGGAAAGATCGGCAAAAAACGTCCCTGTCGTTGGGTTGGGAGAAACGCGCAGACTGGCAGGTTTTGCTGTAGCATCCGCACTCCGGTTTTCCACAGGCGTTTTGCCTACCGGGCAGAAGAACGTATTCAAATAGGCCTCGTAGTACGTTTGGGTAGCCACTTTGGCGATAACGTGAATATAATTCGGAAAGGAACGCGGCGGCAGGGTGTACTCAAAAATATCCGCCGCTCCGCCGGAAATGCCCGTTCCAACGGAGGAATACCGGATAGAATAAAACGGCGAGTAGTTCGGATTGCGTACCAGGTATGCCTGACCGCTCGGCGCAGTGTACGTGGCGTTGTTGGCCGGATCGGTTGCTACCACGCCGCCCGGCAATTCGAATGCCGTGTACAGCAATTCGGTATTGCAGGAGTTGGTGACGCGGATACGGTACGTAGTGTTAAATTTGGCATCTTGCGAAATGCTCAACAGCTCGTATTTGATACAGCCGATGGTTTTAACATCGCAGGGTTTTGTTTCTGACAAAGTCACGGTGAAACAGCAGGAAGCCGTGTTGCCGCAACTATCGGTCGCCAGGTAGCACACTTTTGTGGAACCTACCGGGAACGTGCTGCCTGACGACAGGCCGTCTGTTAATTGAAGGGCAATCCCCGGGCAAGTGCAGTCGCTTGCTGCCGCAGGCGCGTTGTAGGTTACCGCAGTGGGTCCGCCGACGTTCAGTTCGATATTGCCCGGGCAAATCACACTGACGTTGGACGGCGCCGGCGTCAGAAAGGCCAGCGTGTAGGTGACGATGGTGTCGCAGCCGATGCTCGCAGTCAACGTGTCGACGACCGTTCCCGGCTGATTGTAGGCCGTGCCGCCGATATTAATGGTTTCGCCAGGGCAGAATTCGATTGTTTCGGCGCGGGTGGGGTTGGGCAGTAATTCGAGCGCGTACGTAACAATCGTGTCGCATCCGCCACCGAGGCCCGGCAGGGTGTCCACAGCGGTACCCGGCGCGGTATACAGGTTGCCGCCGATTGCGACGGTAGCGCCCGGGCAAAGCGAAATTGTTTCAGCGCGGGTAGGGTAGGGCAGCAATTCAAGGGTATAGGTTACAATCGTATCGCAGGTGCCGTTGGTGGTAGGCAAAGTGTCGGTTACCGTACCCGGCCCGGTGTACACCGTGCCGCCGATAGTGACAGAACTGCCGGGACAGAAGCGCAGCGTTTCCTGGCGGGTCGGGGGCTCCTGCACCTGTAATACATAAGTAATGATCGTGTCGCAGCCGCCGCCGGTTCCCGGTAAGGTGTCCACAACTATACCGGAGCCGGTGTACATGCCGCCCGCAATTTCTATGGTGTCGCCTAAGCAAAACTGGATCGTATCGTTCAGGTTTGTTTGGGGCAATAACTTCAGCACGTAAGTCAGGATCGTATCGCAGGCGCCATTAGCGCCGGCCAGAGTGTCCAGCACGGTACCGGATTCAAAATAAACGACGCCATCGATTTGAACGGAATCGCCCGGGCAAAACAAAATTGTGTCGTTGAGTACCGGTATGGGCAGTATATTGACGTACACCGAATCAGCGCTCGTGCTGCCGCAAAAATCCGTGACCGAAAGCGTGTAAAAGCCTTCCATGTTTAACAGCACCGAAGCCGTGGTGTCGCCGGTATTCCACAAATAGGACAGTGGCGGTACGCCGCCGCCGACCTGGGCGGTGAATAAAACGGCCTGGCCTTCGCACAGGTTTTGATCTTCGTTTGGAACCTGAATTAGAATAGCCGGTTTGTCGTTGATCAGAAATTCCACTTCGGACTGTGCGCAGGAGCAGGCATTGTCGATCGCCAGCGTAAAACTCTCCTGACCTTCAGCCGTTTGGTCGTCGAAAACTACCACCGGCACCAGCACCTCATTCTGACCGGCCGGGATGACTACCGGGCTGATCAGCGGGGTATAGTCCACGCCGGCCGTGGCGCTACCGGAAACGGTAAAATTGACGGCGAGCGGCAAATTCAGATCGCTGCTGTCGCGGGAGAAGCGGATATAGGAAACCGGGCAATCTTCAAATGCCGTCGACTGTCCAGCCGCATACACGACTTCGGCTTTGGCGGTACCGCCGGCGTCGAAGGAGTTGGCGCGCAGGAAAACGGCTGAAGCCACGAGACTATCGGTAATGTCCGCCAGCACTAATTTAATATGGTAGGTTTCACAAGGAATGACGTTGGCTGTGGCTGTAAACGGTTTGGTCCAGCCGTCCAGCTGAATATCGGCTAAGTTGGCGGCGCCTTCAAACAAACAGGCAAAATCCTCCAAAGTCTGGCTGTTGTTCACATAGTATTGTTCGTTGGTAAAATTATTGACGTTGTTGATCGTGACAGGCGTATTGGTGTTGGGAATCAGCGCCAGATTTTGCGTGCCGACAATACCCGGGCCGCTGATAAAAAATCCGAATGCATCGTTAAAAAACAACCCCGCGTATTCGCAGTACTCCTCGGAACCGAAAACGTAGTCGAATTGCACCATGTTGGCCGTCGGCGTAAAATCAAACTCGAGTTTGACCACATCCCATTGTTCGCCCGGGGTCAGGTTTTCCAGGTCGGGGTCCTGGACGTTATTATAGCCGAAATTGCCGCCGAAATTGCCGGAAACGGCTGCATCGTCGTTCGGGCCCGGAAGGATGCTCGCATTGCCGGTGCACATCACGATCCCGTTTTGAATGCCGATAGTGGCACTTCCGTTCGTAAAAGTGCCGAATGCGCTGTCCGGCCCGGACGATGTAATGTTGGTTACCTCAAAACAATTTCCGCTAATAAGCGTATTCCGGATCAAACTTTCGGCCGGCACGGCCGGCGTAACGGAAAGATTCACCAGGTCGGCCCGCGGCGCCTCTTTTACCGGCGCCTCTTTCTCTTGTGGGCAGTCCGCACAGGCTACCGACAGGAACATGGGCATGGCGGTGGATTGCTGGGTTGTAACGGCCGAAACAATCAGGTCTTCGCAGGCGCCGGAAGCGATGAAACGTATTTCATTTTTCCGCGCGCGCCCTGCGGGCGTATGTTGTTCGGGTAGGGCCGCGGAGCCGGGTCGGGAAAGTTCGAACGTCGCCGGCTGTTCAAATACGGATTTCAGAGCAGCGGCGGAATAGCTCTTTCCGGGGATCAGCCCGCACAATTGCACGGTTGTCTGGCCGGAAGGTAGGTCGAGCGGCATACGCATCCCCGGCGCGGCAAGCTGAACCGTTGGGTTTTGCTGTGCATACATCCCGCTGCTCAAAAGAAAAAAGAGGTGGAAAAATAACAATTTGGAAATGGGTAATGATTGTGTCATAACGTTTTTAACATTGGATAAAAATGAAATAAATGGTCGGTATGGAATATTCACCCAGTGACTTGGAGTCACCCGGTGAATATAGACGGGGGGAGTCAACACAAGAAATAAGTGTAATACGGCGGCGGGATGGAAATCAATTAAAGGGGCATGCTCAAAACTTCATGCCGAATATAACCGTTGAGGTTGGGTACTTATTGTTTTTCTGCAAAATTGTCGTGCAGGTATCAGTGTGGCCGGCCCATACATTCAATTGTCCTATCTTTGCAGCAGATGACAGACGATATTCTTCAACAAACATCCGACCTCGTGCGCGGTCCCTTCGAACTGGAAAACACGCCTCCGCCCGCCAGCGAGGCCGAACTCTTGCAGTTGGTCGCGGAGCGCATTGCCGAACTGCTCGAAAACCAACCCGAATACCTGATGAGCCTCCTGTACCGCCTCGACGTGCTGGAGGTGAAAATTCACCCGGTCATGCGTCCCGATGCCCCCGAACCGGCCAACTACGGGCTGGCCCGCCTGGTGATCGAACGCCAGAAACAACGGGCGGAAACCAAACGCACCATCAAACCGCCGCCCTTGAAAGATATGGAAGGTTGGGAGTGGTGAGGCGTTCATTCAAAACCATGTTTGCTTTCAGCGCTTTTAATTTTTATTTTTAAGAATTATATTTTGCAAAAGCGCGCCAAAACTGTTCCTGTCAAACTTGTTTCCATTAAACATTCTTTACCTTTGCACTCACATTTCCTAACCAAATTTAAAGGAAAAATATGCAAACCAACGGCGCCGCCACCACCCATACTTCCGCTCGCTCTGCCCGCGAAGACCGCTATCAGCACCACGACTATTACGGCGTGGATGAACTCCTTTCCCCCGAACACCTGCTCGCCCGCGACGCCGTGCGCGATTGGGTGAAAGCCGAGGTGAGTCCGATTATCGAAGACTACGCCAACCGGGCCGCTTGCCCCACGCACCTTTTCAAGGGCCTGGCCGACATCGGCGCATTCGGTCCCTCGCTGCCGGCCGAATACGGCTGCGGCGGCATGGATGAAATCGCCTACGGCATCATCATGCAGGAACTGGAACGCGGTGACTCCGGCATCCGCTCCATGGCCTCCGTGCAGGGCTCGTTGGTCATGTATCCCATTTACAAATTCGGCTCCGAGGAACATCGCCGCCACTACCTGCCCAAGTTGGCCAAAGGTGAAATGATCGGCTGTTTCGGCCTCACCGAGCCCGACCACGGCTCCAACCCCACCGGCATGGTCACCAACGTGAAAGACGACGGCGATGCCTATATCCTCAACGGCGCCAAGATGTGGATCACCAATTCCCCGGTGGCCGATATCGCCGTGGTGTGGGCCAAACGCGAAGACGGCAAGGTGTTGGGCATGATCGTGGAAAAAGGTATGAAAGGTTTTTCCGCGCCCGAAATCCACGGTAAATGGTCGCTGCGTGCCAGCGTCACCGGTGAACTGGTGTTTGAAGACGTGCGCGTACCGAAAGCCAATGTGCTGCCCGGCGTAGTCGGGATGCGCGGGCCTTTGACCTGCCTCACCAAAGCCCGCTACGGTATCGCCTGGGGCGCTATCGGCGCGGCGCTGGATTGTTACGACTCGGCCCTCCGGTATTCCAAAGAGCGCATTCAGTTCGACAAACCCATTGGGGCGTTCCAACTGACCCAAAAGAAACTGGCCGAAATGATCACCGAGATCACCAAGGCGCAATTGCTCGCCTGGCGCTTGGGCACCTTAGCCAACGCCGGCACTATGACGCCCGCCCAGGTATCGATGGCCAAACGCAACAATGTACAAATGGCCCTGGAAGTCGCCCGCGAAGCCCGGCAAATTCACGGCGGCATGGGCATTACCAACGAATACTCCATCATGCGCCACATGATGAACCTGGAAAGTGTGGTCACCTACGAAGGCACGCACGATATCCACCTGCTCATCACCGGTTATGATGTGACGGGGTTGGATGCGTTTAAGTAGGGGAGATTGGACGTTGGATTTTTTAAAGCGAATTAAGAAATTGTTCAGCGGTATCTAAATGAGCTAAATCATTTCACACGTCTGTTGAACAAAACCAGTCCCCCTTTAACAAAAAGGTAACGCCGGGTCGTGTCATTCCACGCCCGGCGCCAAACCAAACCCTTACTGTGTTTATTTGCTTGGGTGTTCCACGGGTAAGTACAAGTAAAGACGATTTTCCGGAGAAAAAGGTTGGTTGGGGTCTTGGTTTTTTAAGACAGATTTTGGACTTGATCTTTGGGGTTCAAGGCGGTTCGAGGCGATGCTCAGTTAAAATACTGCTTTAAGGCATCGAGGAAGTTATCTTTCTGACCGGCAGAAACGGTGAGGGTTACGCTGTTTTGCAGTACGACATGACCGCCTTTACCGCGCACATATTTTTTAATATGCCGCAGGTGAATGGTATGGGAGCGGTGAATCCGTACGAAAGCGAGTTCGGGGAGCAAATGTTCCACTTCGCGCAGGGTTTTGCACACCAGAATCTGCCGGCCGTCCAGAAAGTGCAATACCGTATAATTACCACTGGCTTCGAGGTAAGCGATATGTTTCACTTTTTCGAAACATAAACCTTCCATCGTGGGCAATACGATCTTCCCGGCTTTACCGATCGTGTGGGTATAATCCCGTTCGATCGAGGGCGGGGCGATAAAATAATCCGGTGCTATCGCAACAGAGCGGGCGCTCCGGACGGGTTCGGACGATTCAGCGGCAGAGGGATACGGTACGGCATTCATCATAGCAGAGCAATTTTGTAATACGGTACAAAAGTAGTCCCCCTGCCGGCTGCCACCAATCCATGTTTGGTTCATAAGTCAGGATTCAAGCCCGATTTTCTCTTTTGGTTAAATGACATAAAAGGGACACTTTTGTCGGCGGCCGGATATAAAAAATAACCCTTCCGGCGCCGGTAAAAAGCCATGGCTAAAACGCCTTCCGAGAAATTATACCGCCTGATTCGCTCGCTTACGCCGGCGGAAAAACGCTATTTCCGCCTTTTTGTACGTGGAAAAGCCGAACGAGACAGCAAATATCTGATGTTGTTCGACCTGATGGCGGGCATGGAATCTTTCGACGATACGGTCTGTTGCAACAAAATTTACAAAAATCAGCCTGTTGAAAGCCGGAAGTACTCCGAATTAAAAGCGTATTTATACGATCTGGTGCTCAAAAGCCTGCAATCCTACGACGAACAAAGCTCCATCGAGTACAAATTGAACCACCTGTTGCAAAGTGTGTCGGTGTTATTTAAGAGAGGATTTTATGACGATTGCCGGGAGTTGTTGTATAAGGCGACCAAAATTGCCACGCAATACGAATGTTTTACCCATTTACTGGAAATCATTCGTTGGGAAAAACACATTGCATACACCCGCATGGATGTGGATTTTCTCCACAAACAATTCGACCAGCTGCAATTTGCCGAAACACGCGCCCTGGACCAGTTGCGGAACAATGCCGCATACCGCAAACTTTTTTTCCAGGTGTACACTACTATTAAACGTGAAGCGCTCCATCGCGGCGAAGAACGTATGGCGCGTTTGCAGAACCTGGTACGACACGAACTGCTGAGCGACCCTGATAAAGCGCTGTCGTACAAAGCGCGGGTGCTGTATTACCGTACGCTCAACCTGTATTATTACGCGGCGCTGGAACCGGAGCAATTTTATGAATCCGGGAAAAAAATGATTGAATTGCTGGAGTCCCAACCGCATTTTCTCCGGGAGAACTTAGCCGATTATATTGCTGCGCTGAGCAATTTTATCCTTTCCAGCGGCCTGTTGGGGCGATATGAGGAAGTACGGGCCACATTGGAGAAGCTGCGGATTTTGACGCCGATCACCGAAGATGACCGGCGAAAAATCCACCGGCAGTACTATACCAACAAATTTGTGCTGTGTATTTTCACCGGCGCATTTGAAGAAGGCCGGCTGGAAATGGATCGTTGCCAGGCAGAGGCCGGACAATTCGACCCGCACGATTACGAAACCGCGAGCTTTTATTTTCAATACTGTTGTATCTGTTTCGGTTGCGGCGATTTCAGCGGTGCGCTCGATCACCTCAACCAATGGCTCAACCAGCCGCGCACGGTGGAACGGGAAGACCTGCAAAGCCTGGCCCGCATCCTGTCGCTTATTCTCCATTTTGAAATGGGCAACAGTGTTTTACTTGAGTCGCTTCTGCGCTCGGCAACGCGGTTTTTACAAAAGAAAAACCGCCTCTACGATCTGGAGCGGCGGTTTTTTCATTTCATGTCTGAACTGATGCGGGCGCCATCAGCGCGAGACCAGCAACGGGCATTCCAAAAGATGAAGGAGGATTTAAACGAACTTTCTACCCTTCCCGATGCGCGGGCTTTGTTGCAAACCTTCGATTTGGTAGCCTGGCTCGAAGGAAAAATCAGTGGTTGCAGTTTTGCCGAAGCAGTGCAAACTAAATGGCGTCAGCGCGCATTGACCGCTGATTAGAACCGCTTGTTGTGTATCGGGTCGGCCATTTCGATTTCGTCGCTGCGGGTATCCACGGAGGTCCAGCGGGTACGATACGTAAACCGGCGGCCTCGTACGATGTAGATGCCCCCTTTAACGTGGTTCATCTGCTCGTCGTCGAGCGTGGTGACGAAACTTTGGACTTTGAGATCAGTGAGTGTAATTTTTTTCTTTGCCATACGATGCGGAGGTTAACGTGAATAAAACAGTTTGAGCAGTAAATATATCCGAAAGATAATTACCCTGCCAGCCAATACGTTTACCAAGTTTTTGGAAAAGTCAGGTTTTTGAAAGCGGTTATCCTGCCAAACAAACCATTGGCACTCCAATAATTTGGTCAAAGATAACGAAAAACAAGTTCCGGTTCGTATCCCACCCGAATCAGCGCCGCAGCGGTTTTTGCTTTTGCGGCGTAATCGTTCGGCGCCGGCCATTTTTCCCGCTTTTTTGCAATCAGGTTTTGAAGTACGATTAGATATTCTTCCTCCCCGATGCTGTCAAGCGCTTGCCGGATGATGTCGGGGGCGATATCGCGCCGCCGGAGTTCCAGTCGAATACGAACACGCCCCCATTGGTTCACCCGGAATTTGCCGCCGGTATATGCTTCGGCAAAACGCGCTTCATCAAAAAAGGCGTCGTTCTCAAGCACCGAATAGATTTGTTCCGCCACTTCACCGTGGGCGCCCAACTCTGTCAACTTACGGCGTACCTCCTGCGGGCAGCGTTCCTGGTAGGCGCAGAAATATTCCAGTTTTGCCAGAATCTCATCGGGTGTTAAGGTTGTTTCCGGTTTCACAGTGTTGTTGATTCGGTTTTATTTCCTAAAAAAAGGAGCCATTCCGGTTCTCCGGAATGGCTCCTGCTTTAATATTAAACGTATGCCGGGGCAATGTTAAACTAGAAGAACCGGCTCCGGTTGTCCTTTAACTCCGCCTGTTTTTTCATTGAATTCACCAGATTCATCCGCATGCCGGCGATGGCAGAAGATGTTACCTGGCGCCGAAACATGGCCAGATCTGGCGGCAGGGGGGCTTCCGGTTTGTCTGTGATGGGTTTCACGATATACACACCATTGGCGCCGGTTACCGGCTTGCTGGTTGCGTCTTTGGCTAAGGAAAACGCGAGCCCGACCACACGCGGTTCGGAACCGCCGTTGGGCAGGAACGTTTGCAGCATCGAACTGCCTTTGGCAGTGTCCACGGCAACGCCCCATTGTCCGGCGGCGGCGGACAAATCGCCGGCATTCTGAAGTTTGCCTTTGATCACTTCCGCTTTTTTGCGATTTTTAACTTCCTGCTCGGCCCGCGGGGTTGCTTTCAAGGTAGCGACAGTGGCTGTACCTTCCGGTGCAATGGCTTTCAACGCGGCTACCACGTATTTGCTGTCGAAATAGCCGCCGTTTGCATCGCGGAAAGAAAACACCTCTTTGCCTACGCTATTCTCTTTTGACTTTTTATCGAATGCCCAGCGGACGATCTCCCGCGCATCATCACCGGTGCCCAGTGCGCCCAGCGAAAAATCGTTCGCTTTCAACGGGGTGCTGACTTGTACCGGCAGGTTCTCCTTGGCAGCCAGGGTATTCAGGTCTTCCAGCGTCTTGGCTTGTTGTACCAGTGCCAGAGCGCGGTCTTTGGCTACTTGCTGCGTTTGGGTGCTCGGTTCGATCGGTTGGCCGAGGTAGGCAGCCCGTACGCCGGTGGCATTTTTGATGAATTTTTTGCCGGTTATTTCAATCAGGTGCCAGCCGAACTGCGTGGCTACTTTGTAAAACTTGCCTTGTTCGCCTTCATAAAAGCAGACGTTATTGAACTCCGGCACCATCATACCTTCAGCAAACCAGCCGAGGTCGCCGCCTTTTGATGCAGAGCCGTCCTGACTGTTTTGTACGGCGAGGGTATCGAACGGTACGGTTTTAGCATTCAGCAGGGCCATCAGGCTGTCGATTCTTTGTTCGTTGGCAGGCGTAGCCTCCCGGATCAGAATGTGACGGGCTTTCACGGAGTCCGGGATCAGTTTGCGGTCTATGATTTTAGCCGCATTCCAGGCGCCCTGGTCTTCGAAAGGGCCGATGATACTTCCCAAGGGCAATTGCATCATCGAATCGGCGACAGATGCCGGAAGCGACGCTTTTGATTTATATGCTTTATCGTACACGCCGTTGTGGGACACGATATATGCCGAGTCGTTCGGCGCCGCGCGCAATCCGTCAATCATACCGGCAACGGATTCGCGTGCAGCCATGCTGTCGCCGGCAGTGGGGAATACGTCGATGGATACATAACTTACCGTGCGGGTTTCTTCCGTCTGGTCGTACAAATGCGGATTTTCTGCCAGGTAGGCCTTATAATCGGCATCTGTTATTTGGATTTCGCTGTCTTGCACCTTGTCGTACGGGACGCGCACAAAGAGGAAGTCGATACGCTGATTATTTTCGCGGAAGGTCATCTCTGCCTGCCACTGTGGCGTGTAAACGCCTTTTAAAACCAGGTTCGTGATTTTTTCCTGCAGGCGTTCTTTCACAACTTCTTTTTCCTGGGTAGCCCAGTAAGCGCGATTGACCGGGTCCGTAAAGGAACCTTGTTCGATAGCGGCTTTTATGCTGGAAAGCGTAGCCCGGTTGGGTTGGCCATCCTGCCCTTTAAAACGTTCGACAATGACCGGACTCAGGTTGTTGCCGAAGTGCAGGTCGACCAGTTCTTCTTTGCCGACGCCCAAGCCCAGCGCTTCTGCTTCCTGCGCCACAATGGCGTCCTCCACAAAATGATTCCAGATTTGCTGCCGAACCTGGTAGGTGTTTCCCTGGCTGTTGGAGTAAATCAGTTTTTCATAATTGTCAAACTCGCTGCGTTTGATCTCCTGACCGTTTACCCTGCCCAACGTGTTTATGTCGCCGGCAGCCGACCTTTCCGCGTTTGTTATAATGTCCATCAGAATGAAGCCACCCAGCGCCAAAATCATGAGTGTGATAAGAATCCACCCTTGTTTACGAATCTGTCCGATTAAAGCCATTTGCTATAATTATTTGAAAATCAGATGTTTAAATCAATAAAACGATTGCTTCCAAAAAAGCAACCGCAAAGGTAAAGTTTTGCCCCTGAAAAAAGTAAAAATTTTCAACACGGATACCGGCAATATTAGCCGATGCGCAACATCATCTCCGGAGATGAGATGCAACGTCCTAATCTTTTTTTCAGAACATACTATATTGCCCCGGTAAAAATACCTTGTAACATGAAAAGAGAAACATATCTTGATCAACACCAACACCACAAAACCTGGCTAAATTATCTCGCCTTCTACAAAGATGAAATGCAAGTGTTCCAAAAACGGCTGGAAGAAGTAGCCGCGAAAAACACGGATGGTGAGGTACTGGCACTGGTGGAACACTTCCAAAACCAATTGATCCTGCAGCGCGAACAACACGATATCCTGCGCCACGACATCAAGCAGGATGAAAACCGCATCGAAAAACTGTTCGAAACCGACCCGGTTTTTGCAGAAAACAGCCGGCCCAAAGCAGAATTAGTGCTTATCGACCGGGTGGAAACCTTCGGCCGCTTATTTCACGAGATGAAAGAGGAATTGTACCGTTTCGTGGCGAAGAACCTGTAATGTTAATGTGGTCAATGAGATCAATGTGGTCAATGTGTTTAAAATGTGGTCAATGTGGTAATTTTAAATTTCATAATTGATCACATTGACCACATTGACCACATTGACCACATTTAAAACACATTGATCTCATTTTATTGAAACGTCACCGGCAATACCTTCGTTTCCCCTCCCCGCTTCACCTTTAACTGCGTGCTATCGCCTTTTTTAAAGGCTCCCAGGGCTTTCATATATCCCTGCATATCATTTACCGGGTGTTCGCCCAGGCCAAGGATTACGTCGCCTTTTTGCACGCCGGCTATGGAGGCAGGTTTGCCGTCGGTTACGCCGTCTACATGTACGCCCTCTCCTTCATAAGTATAGTCCGGCATAATGCCGAGAGTAACTTTGAAGCGCGGCGTGTCTTCCTGTCTGGATTTGGTTTGCTGAAACGCGAGTTTCGGCTTTTTGTCCAGGGATTCAATCATACGCGCTGCGTAATCCAGCACCTCTTTTACGCCATTGAAATTTACTTTTTCGATATCGTCGGAGGGCTTGTGATAATCGGAGTGTTGGCCGGTGAAGAAAAAGAGCACCGGAATATTTTTCAGGTAAAACGAAGTGTGGTCGCTGGGGCCGATGCCGGCACTGTCCTGTTTGACGGTAAGGCCGGATTTTATACTGTTGATGAGGGGCACGAATTCGGGCGCGGTACCGACGCCGCCGACCATGATACGTTTTTCGTCGTTGAGGCGGCCGATCATGTCCATGTTGATCATAAAATTGACCTTGGCCAGGTCGATGCCCGGCGTTTCGGTGAATTTTTTAGAGCCCATCAGGCCCAGTTCCTCGCCGGAGAAACAGAGAAACAGAAAGTTGTGCTGTTCCTTCACGTCGTTTTTGGCAAAATACCGCGCCAGTTCGAGTACGCCGGAAACGCCGGAGGCATTGTCGTCGGCGCCGTTATGGATTTTACCGGCGGAGTTGGCCTCCAGGGAGTTGCGGTCGTGCCCCAAGCCGAGGTGGTCGTAGTGCGCACCGATGACGATCGTGTACGGTGCGCCGTTGTCGAGATAAGCGACTACGTTCCGGCTTTGCACCTGTGGGGCGTCGGCGGCTACGTTGCCGTGCGGGTCCGATGATTTTTTGAAACTGAACTCGTGGTACCAGGTTCCGTTGTCGCCTTTTGGCTGGAGTCCGGCTTGTTTAAATTGTTTGGCGATGTACTTCGCTGCTTTACGCTCCTCTTTTGTGCCGGTTCCGCGCCCCTTGAGTTTGTCGGAGGCGAGATAGGTGACGTGCTTCCGAATGTTTTCCGTTGAAATGGCAGTTTGGGAGAACGTTTTATTTTGCGCAAACAAAAAAAGAATAATCAGGTAAAATGTGATGTGTTGTTTCATAGTTAAGTGCTGAATTTCAAAACATTAGTTGTAGTAATTTACTCGTCCCATACGAGCGCCAATTGTCCGAGAAGCCATTCTTTCATGCGGGCGTCTTTGAAGTCGAACCAGTTTTCGCGTTCATGCGAATCTTCCACCGTAGCGCGGAAATACCGGAACGGTTTTTTGCTGTTGAGGGCTTCCAGTAGGCGGCCGCGCAGGTGCTCATCGTCGACCTTAAACACGAAATCCTCCATCATCCGGTATGAATCGCGTGGTTCCGGTGGGTCAACAACGATAAATTGGTCCGGTTCAGCGGCAGCGCGGGATTTTACCGATTCGATGAGGTCGATATACTCGCTTTCATTCCAGCGCTGGGGGTCGGGGTACGAGAGAATTTCCTTCGTCTGGCGATGCAGGTACACGATTTCGCCGTCGTCGAGCAGGTCAATAATGTCGAATAAGATGTCGTCTTCCACGTTGTTTCGTGTTCAGTATTGTTCAAATTTTCAAGTACAAAGGTACCATTGCCGCAACAACTTTTAAACCAAGATTGCTGTTCCTTCCACTTGTATTTTCCTCCCGTACCTTTGTCCCATTAAAATTACCCTTTCATGCAAATCCACCTCCAACTTTCCCCCGATGGTCAAGCGATGCTCGGCCAGGACGAAACCGGCAACGAAATACGCCTTTCCCTGCCAGAAATGGCCGGCGGCGATGCCACGGGCTTCCGCCCCATGCAATTAATGATCCTGAGTCTCGGCGGATGTGCCGCTGTGGATGTGCTCACCATCCTGAAAAAACAACGCCAGCAAGTAGATGACCTGAGTATCGACATCGAAGCCGAGCGTTTCCACCAGCCCCTGCCGGCGCCCTGGCAAAAGGCGCACCTTGTGTTTACCATATTTGGCAAGGTCGATCCGAAAAAAGCGGAAAAAGCGGTTGAAATGTCTGTTCAAAAATATTGCAGCGCCGCCGAAACGTTGCGGCTCGCCGGGGCGACGATTACCTGGGAGGTGCGGATACCGTAGATTTTAGCTTGGAAGGGGCCGGAACGGCGTTTTATCGCACCGCCTCTTCAATCAACAACCCAAAAAATTCTCCCAATTTCCAACCATGCGCCTGTGCCTGCTGCGGCACAATACTGGCGGGCGAAATTCCGGGTATGGTATTGGCTTCCAGAAAATGGAACGTATCACCTACCAAAATATAATCGAAACGTACCACGCCGCGGCAGCGCAGCACATCGTACAGGAAACGCGAGCGCTCGCGGCATTGGCGCTCCAACTCCGGCGATAATGCAGCGGGCGTCACTTCCTGTGATTTACCTTCATATTTGGCGGCAAAGTCGAAAAACTCCGTTTCCGGAATAATCTCCGTGACGGGCAGCCCCACAACTTCGCCGTTCACGCGCAATACGCCGTTGGAAAATTCACGACCCGGCATAAAAGCCTCCACCACAGCTTCCTGGTCGTAGGGCCAAACGGCTTCGATAGCGGGCAACAACTGCTCCGCCGTTTTCACCTTAGTCACCCCAAAGCTGGAGCCGTGTGTATTGGGTTTTACAAATAACGGTAAACCCATGGCCAGCAGTTTGGCTTCATCCACGGGCTCCTCCCTGCGCAATAAGACGGAAGGGGCCATCGGCACGCCAAGTGGCGCCAGTTGCACCTTAGTGAGGTATTTGTTCATGGTCAGGCCACTCACAAAACCATCGCAGCAGGTGTAAGGCAATCCGATCAGGTCTAAGTATCCCTGCATTTTGCCATCTTCCAGGGGGCTGCCGTGCAATGCGGCAAAAGCGCAATCGAAGCGTATTTTTTCCCCATTCAGCGTCAGGCTGAAATCGTTTTTATCCACGGGTGTACCGGTATCCACTTCTTTCCAGTCTGCGCCCTGCACATCAATCAAAAAAGAACGATAGCGATCGGTGGGCAGGTGGTCGTACACCACTTTGCCGCTTTTCAGGGAAATGACACGTTCGGCGGAATCGCCGCCGGTGAGAATGGCTATGTTTTTCATGGTTGTGGTGTCGAGTTTGCGCGCAAAGATATACTTCGTAACTGAATCAAAAAACGGCCCCCGGCATTGCCGGCGACCGTCTCATTTTTCGTTCTGCTGTTTAGCAGTATTGTGTAAAGTCTGGAAACAAATTACTCCGCGGTACGGCGCCCCAATACATCGCGGGCAAACAAAATACGCGGCCGCCAATAAGGGGAAGTACTTACATTTTCGACGACGATGCCGCGGGTGCAGGTACTGTGTACACAGACAATGCCGCTGGGCGTGTTCTCTACCACCATCGCCACATGTTGGATGCGCGTGCGACTGCGATTGCCAAAAAACACCAGGTCGCCCGGCATCACTTCGCTCAAAGGCACTTTGACACCTTGTTGCGACTGCGTCGAAGAGCCGCAGGAAACGTTTACATCAAATTTTTTCAGAATGAAACTGGTAAAACCGGAGCAATCGAATCCGGTGGTCGGGCTGACGCCTGCGTACCGGTAACGAATACCGACATACTGCTGGGCCTGGCAAATGATCTCTTCCCGCAATTGAATCATCTCGGCACTAAGTGCGCGGATAGGGCGGTAGGCAGAACCAAGAACTACAAGTAAAAGGGCAATGGGGAGCAGAAAAAAACGACGTACTGTGGTAAAGCAACAACTGGAAGGGTCGCTCATAGAGAAACGATTTTTTTTCATTCGATGGCCGGAAGCGCATCGACGGTGTGTGGAAGATTGTTGGATTAAAGCGAAAAAAAGGCTGATTTGGCAGTTTGCAACAAGTGCATGTTCACGGGTAAAATGGTAAAAAAAAGGGCTGCCAAAACCGTCCCGTTGCGGCAAAGATAGAAAAAGGTTTTAAACTGCTCCTTTTTAGAATAAAAATTGTTAAAAAAACCTTAAAACAGTTGAAACGCATCGGCATCTTCCAAAAAGGGCAATTGCCGGCGGAACTGTTGCAAATCCTCCAATGATAGTTTGGTGGTAAACTGCCCGTCCCGGCCACTTATTTGGCAAATTTTTTGTCCCGAAAAATCCACGATACCCGAATCGCCCCGGTAATCATACCCGTTTCCGTCAGCGCCCACGATGTTCACCGCCGCTACGTAACACTGATTCTCAATAGCCCGCGCCGGCAACAAAGCGCGCCAGTGGTGGCTGCGCCGTTCGGGCCAGTTGGCCACATAAATGAGCAAATCGTAGCCGCCGGACTCAGGTGTAGCCGCCGGGTTTCGGCTCCACACCGGAAACCGGAGGTCGTAGCAGACCAAGGGGCAAATTTTCCAGCCCAGCCACTCTACGATGCACCGCGTGGCGCCCGGCGTATAGGTTTCATGTTCTTTGGCGAGACCGAAGAGGTGGCGTTTGTCATAAATATCCAGCCGTCCGTCCGGGCGCATGAACACGAGCCGGTTGTAGTAACGGTCCTTTTCCCGGCAAATAAAACTGCCGGTGATCGCGGCGCCGGTCCGAACAGCCTGTTCCTGTAACCACTGCACCGTGGGGCCGTCCATCGGTTCGGCCAACGCGGCGGCATTCATGGAAAAACCTGTTGTGAACATCTCCGGCAGTATCACGAGATCTGTCTGACCGGCCAATGGGGCCAGTTTTTCGGCAAACATGGCGCGGTTAGCCCCGGCATTTTCCCAGTGAAGAGCAGATTGTAGAATGGTCAGGCGCATCGTTTGTCGTTTTAAAAAAGTTGAATTCCGTTTCCGCCGGGTATAAGTCGCAAACCACACTACTGGACATTTTTCAACACATAGGCACATAGGACACATAGTTTTTTGATTTTCAAAGGTTTAAAGCCTTTGTGATCTATGTGCCTATGTGTTAAAATTGAAAATGTCCAGTAGTGTGGTCGCAAACTTACGAGGTCATTGAATTATTTGAACCGGTTTAAATGATTGATTCCGTTTTTCATAGTTTTGAGGCTTCAATACCAGCGCGCCGTGCGGCAAAAACTATCGGCATTAACCATCACTAAAAATTCATCGGTATGAAAAGTATGCAGGACTGGCTGACCGAATACGGAGAAAGCCATCAGAATCCCACCAACAAAATGGTACACTGGATTTGTGTACCCACCATTTTTTTTTCCATTGTTGGGCTGTTCTATGGCATCAAATTGGGAATATCGATCACCCCAACCCTGCAACTCAACCTGGCGATGGTATTGCTGACGCTTGCCGTGCTCTATTATTTCCGGCTCTCGCCGGCGCTGGCAATAGGCATGTTGCTGTTTTCCATGATATGCCTGCTAATTGCCCAACAAATAGAAACAAGCGGCGTCCCGCTCTGGCAGGTTTGTATTACCCTGTTCGTACTGGCGTGGATCGGCCAGTTTTGGGGCCATAAAGTGGAAGGTAAAAAACCTTCGTTTTTTAAAGACCTCCAGTTTCTGATGATCGGCCCGGCCTGGCTAATGAGTTTTGTTTACAGGAAACTTGGGCTCGGGTATTGATGGATCCGGTTAGTCGGTTCTGGGCACATCCCGGATTCTTTTTGATTATTTAACCTGGAAATCAGGAGGCCTTATCGTAAGATGAGTTTTTTTGGGATGGAAATTATAACCGACATGAAATATATCCATACCTGTTTACTTGGCCTTCTGATTTCGTTTTTACTGACCGAATGCGTATCGGTACCCATGCCTCAAATCGCTATCCCACAACAGAGAAATGCACTCAATGCCTGCTTTTGGTTGGGTAATAACGGCCTTGGCTTAAATGCCGGATACTCACCGGATGCACATTGGGTGCTGGATGTTGGCTCGAACTATAAAACTTCCCCCTTGGCGCCAAAATCGATTTCGGTTGAAGCCGGTGGGAGTTGGGTTGCCCCCGGGAAAAAGTTGATGCTGTCGGCGAGTTATGGCGGGGGTAGTTTTCTGCTGAAACCCAACCTTTCCGGATCAGACTATTCCCTGAACAATATTTCCGGAAAAATTAACAAGATATCCTTAGGGGTCAATGCCCCGATGAACAAACGCCTGGGGCTTGCCATCCGAATCTCCCATAGCTGGGTCAGTGCTTTCGCGGAATACAACCGCCCTGAATACAACTATTCAGATAATTATCAGGTAAATCTCGGCTTGGAAGGCATACTGTACTTTTACCTGACTGCCAGAAAAGATGTGTTACTCTGTATCGGCGGTGGACGGGCCGTTATTACCAATACAGGCCGAAACAGACTCGCCGAAGAAGGTATGCTTTATCCCTTCCCGCTTTTTGTTGCAGCGGGTTATTTTTTTAAAACGAAAGAGTAAACCGGCAGACATTTCGACCTGAACGGCTAACTTTTTGTCTATTCAGTCGTCTGCCGCCGGACCAACACAAAAAACCGGCTGACGAACATCACCGCCTGCAAGGCCAACGCCACTAAGTAGCCCATCCAAATTCCTTTGGCATTCCAGCCCTGATCCACTGCCAGCCAATAGCCCAAGGGCAGGCCGATCAGCCAGAACGCTACAAAAGAGATAGCCGAGGGGACTAAAACATCGTTCAGGGCGCGCAGCAGCGAAATACTCGAAGCCTGAGCGGCATCGGCTAATTGGAACAGCCCCGCGAAAAAAACCAGCGTGGTGGCGATGCCGATCACTTTCGGGTCGTCGATATATAACCATACGATACTCCGGGGAAAGACTAAAAAAGCCAGGGTAGGCGCTGTCATAATTAGCATGGCCAGTACCATCGTGGCTACCCCGGCCATCCAGATACGAACCCGGCTTTTGTAAGCCAGGGCTTGTCCGATGCGGATCATGCCTGCTGTGGAGACGCCCATAATCGTGACATAAGTGACCGAAATGAGATTGATTGCAATTTGATGCGCCGCCTGTTCCGTTTTGCTGATTTGGCCGATGATAATCGTTCCTGCCCCGAAAGCAGCGAATTCCACCATAATTTGCAGCGCAGACGGCACCCCGTAGCGGATAAAACGCCGGGTTTGTTGCCATACCGCCGTTGCGGTCGTGCGGGCTGCCCGAAAATACTGCAATTCGCCCTTGCGCCACAATACCCAGGCGAGCACAAGCGTCATTGCGGCATGCGAAATGCCGGTATTCATGGCAATCGCGTTGATGCCGAGCCGGGGCAGCCCGAACTGGCCGAATATAAACAGCCAGTTGAGCGTCACATCGAGCGCCAACCCGAAAAACGACACAAACATCGTCAGCCGTACGTAGGTAAAGGCATCCATAAAGTTGACCAGCACGGCAAACAGGATCAGTACCGGCATGCTGTAAATGATGATCTTCAGGTAGCCGACGGCCAGGCGGGACACCTCGGGGTCTTGCCGCAACAGGTCGAAATATTGAACACCGATCCAAAGCAACGAGGCGCAAACGATAATCAATATCAGTCCCAGAAGCAGGCCCGCGCCCAGTAAAGTGCGCACCTTCTCCCCGTCGCGCAGCTCGTGCGCCTCCGCCACCGGTGTCGGAACCATCCGGATACTGCCCCACACCAGTAGCATCGACATCACGAAAACCACGCCGGCAACACCGGAAGCCGCCAGCGCCGTTTCGCCGAGGTGGCCGATCATCAGGGTGCCGGCCAGGCCCATACCCATACTGCTGAGCTCGCCCAGCATGAGTGGGAGGGCCAGCCAAAAGGTTTTTGACAGTTCGGTACGCAGGATTGGGCCGCGAAAAAAGCGGCGGAGCGGATGGATTGGCATAGGGGCAAAGGTAGTTGGTACTATAGCAAATATTTGTACCTTGTGAAGCAAGACATAATATCCGAAACAAACACAGAATGGCTTTCTTCGACTTCCTCTTCGGCAAAAAAATAATGATCGATGACGACTTCTTTGGTCGGATGCTCTTCATCCAATTTAAGAACAAACCTCAAAAAAACTACTTCGAATGCAAGCGCGATTTCAATCCCTCAAGTCGGCCCATCGAAGTCTTTATTAACGCCGATGTAAGCGGTCCTACTTCCACACAAAAAGACTTCTTCCGGCAAATCGAAAACGAATATGGTAACCTTACCGTCAAAATTGCACCCTTGATTGAAAAGGAGTTCAGAAACTGGAAATCAAATTTTAAAATTACCGACTTCCGGAAAGAGTTCCAACCCATAAATCTGGCATTGCCAAGGTGTGATGGGAAACCCGTTATTTGGGAAATTGCATTCGAGACAGAACATGACCTAAATCACGAAATTACCATAACCATGTATGATTTTGAGCCCAGAGATATTTTAATTGATGGATAGAATCCCTGTTACACATGCTATTTAAAGTCTTCTTCCTCTTCCTAACCCTCCTTGTCGCTGTGTCACCCGCGCGCAGCCAGCAACCCGCCGTCTCCGCCGGCGCCATCCACCACATCGCCAACTTTCCCTCCCGGTACGTAGACGCTCGGAATATCGACGTTTGGCTACCCGATGATTATGACACCAACAAACGATACAACGTCGTGTATATGCACGACGGTCAAATGCTTTTCGATTCCACGTCCAATTGGAACAAACAGGAGTGGCAGGTGGATGAATGGTTTTCCAAACTGATAAAAGCCGGAAAAATATCAGACTGTATCGTCGTAGGCATCTGGAATAACGGCATGCAACGCCATGCGGAGTATTTTCCGCAAAAGCCGTTTGAATCGTTATCGCCATCCCAACGCAAGGCCATCTACCAATCCACGCGCAGCGGCGAAACCAGCCTGTTCAGTAAAAAAGTGAAATCGGATCGTTACCTGCGGTTTTTGGTCAGGGAACTCAAACCCTTTATCGATAACACCTACGCCACTTCCCCCGACCGGTCCCACACCTTTATCGCAGGCAGCAGCATGGGCGGCCTGATCTCGCTGTACGCCATCTGCGAATACCCCGACGTATTTGGCGGAGCCGCCTGCCTGTCCACGCATTGGCCCGGCATCTTTACCCTCGAAAACAACCCTATCCCCGAGGCTTTTTTCGGGTACCTGCGACGCCGTTTGCCCGACCCGATAACCCATAAAATTTACTTCGACTACGGCACGGCCACCCTGGATGCCATGTACCCGCCGCTTCAAAAACAAGTGGATGAAATCATGACCCTAAAAGGCTTTACCGTCGAAAATTGGATCACCCGGGAGTTCCCCGGCGAGCCACACAGTGAGGCGGCCTGGAGCAAGAGACTGGATATACCAATCCTTTTTTTATTAAAGACACCGTAATTATGGATTCATTTTTTACTAAAATCCTTAACACAAATGAAACCTGGAGTACAACAACAGATTGTTCCACTTCCCTTTCTCGTTCGCTCAATGAAAACCCCGAAAATACTTTGTTTTTGCCGCGTTCACGAAATGGCGGGCAGAATTAACACACTCAAACAACCAGGCATGGGCTGTTCGGCCTATCTTTGAAAAGTTGTTCCGGCAAGGCCGCCGTCCGGGAGCGCTGTTGGCGGGCAACATCATCAACCGATTTTTTTACCCAAAAATTTTTTCTAATGAAAAAAGTAGTATGCTCTGCCCCCCCCCCCACGGGTCGGCGGCCAAACAACCAGGGAACATTTTCCCAATCTTTTTAGCCTTGTGTTTTGTGCTTATGTTTCCGCAGTTTAGTCCGGGTACGCCAAATGTAAAAGGCATTCTGTCTGCCGAAGAGGATTGTGCCGGAGTTATTATCTCCCTGCCCAACAACACTTTAGGTATCTGCGACTTTACCTTTACCGTAGTATTGACGCTTACCCCCGACTCACACAGTCCGCACACTTTTATCATTGAGTTTGTTACGAATGATTTTTTTTACACTTTTGTAGATAACGGCGCTTTACAGGATGTGACATATTCTTTTAATGATCCGGAAACCGGCAAAACCCGTGTTACTGGGAAGGTAATTACTTCCGATCCAGCTACAGAGGTTTATCCATCCGTTCATACGATCACATTCAATCGTAATGCGAGTTTTGGAAACGAATCGTCAATTTTTAAAAGCTTATCAGTTAAGGTATTTGACCCCGAGTGTTCGACTCCTTTACAAAAAGAGGAAAATTTTGCTATCTTTAGTACAGGTTTCGTTGACTTGCGCCCGTATTCGGAGACCAGTCTGTACCAACTTATTCAGGATGGAGTACTTGGGGTTTCACCGTCCAACAATTCATTACCCGACTTGCTGATTGATGATGAACTGGTGATCGATATTCCGGCATCATTTATTGGAGCGACAAATAACTTTAAGGATATTACCCTGATGCCGGGGGCGCGGATCAGGATAGTAACTGAAAAGGCATCAGGTGGGTTCCCTCCGGCTCTATTCGTCAAAGCGGCTAATATCCATACTTGCCCGGAATCGGAATTGGCCGAAGGCATTGTCGTTGAACCTGTAGATGAGTTTTCTAAAATCCCCAAATTGTCAATGGAAAACGTCGTTGTTTCCGATTGTCGGTTTGGGGTGAATGCCTTGCCAAATTCCAGTTTGGTGTTGATTAACACCGATTTTATGAATAACTATATTGGCCTGAACCTCGATATGCACAGTGCCCCGACAGGAAACGGGCGAGTAGAAATTAGTCTTTTGGCCGGCAATACCTTCTCTACCCAAGATGGCGGCGCATTGAAAACGCCTTATACTGGCATGCCGGAATCTGTGGAAGAACGTGGCTTCTGCGGCATACGACTTAATGGCTACCGGGATTTTAATGTTTTCGGGGGTATAGTTAACGGCGGTAATGAATTTTTACGCCTCGCCAACGGCATCGTCGCCTACAACTCCACCGGTAGCATCGGCAACATGACCTTCACCGATATGAACACCGCCGACCTGACACCGGCCTACCCCTTCGAAGGCTTCGGCGTCCGGCTGGCCGGTAAAGGCTCGTCATATTGGTTCAATATCAACGAATTATGGACCAGTATGACTTTTGACGACTGCAAAACCGGGATATATGCCAACAGTTACGCGCTCAATGTAGAAAAAACGACCATGACCAACGTAGATGTCGGCATAGACATAGCGAACAGCCGAAAACGGGATATAATTCTTGATCAGAATACCATCACTGCCCGCAAGTTCGGCATCCGCTCGGGGCTGAACGAGCCGCTGCACTTTAGTAGTGTGATCCGGAATAATACGGTGACGATTACCGGCCTGGGTACCGGAAACAACCCGGTCACCGGAATTCAGATGAACGAGATAGGATTAGGTTATACGCCCAAGCCCGGCCAGACCGCGCCACAGATATTCGGTACCGACGGCTGGGAAGTGAGCGGAAACTCTGTGACTATGACCTTGGGCGGAAACGGCATCCTGTACCGCAACGGCTTTTCGGGTTTGCTGGAAAGCAACATGGTAAATGATGTGGGTGCAACCACCAACTCAGGATTATACGATGGCATCCGCGTGGATGCAAGTACATTTTCGCAGATCAATTTCAACGATGTCACCCGCTCCACCTCTGCAGGCGGCAATGCCACTTCCAGGGCCATAAATTCCAGCGCGGGTTTCGCCAACGCTTTTACCTGCAACTGCGTGGACAACACGGGGGTAGGTTTGCAGTTCTCCGATATGGCCGACTTTACCAATAATGTAAAGGGCAATAAACTCAACGACCACGATGACACAGGTATTCAAGTAGGCGCTGAAAATATCGGCAACGCCTATATCGGCATACAATACCACAGGGGTAACGAATGGGTGATATCACCAAGTGGTTTTGGCGCAATAAACAGGGGAGGAACGTCCGACATTGTTGATTTCTCAAAGTTTTGGGTTGACCCGAATGAAAAAAGCGGAGCCTTAAGCCCGGATGTGGACCCGGAAGATTGGTTTGAAAATGACCCTAATGAACTTTCATCTTTTGATTGTGATAACGGCTGTTCCGCGCCAACGGTAAAACCGCCTTTCGAAGGAGAAAGTGACACGCCGACTTTTTTAGACGAGGGCATCGCCACGGAAAAGTTGTACCCCGATGTATTCGAGGACGAGACGAACTGGAAAGGCGCCTACCGACTTTACCGCAAAATGCTGCGTCACCCTGCCATCGAATCTTACGCTACGGAGTTCGAGGACTTCAAGGAAACCCACGACAGTCTTTCTACGGGCCGTTTGGCCTACATCGCTGAAGAAAAGGCCGAAATATTCTCCTTGAGTGGCGCCCAGGATACCACCCTGGAAAATTTCCGCCTCGCCTGGCACGACGAAATGGAAGATTTAAGGCATTTGGACAGCCTGCGCCACGCCGGCGACACGACCATAAGCCACGGGCAATACGACACCGTGGTGCAGTTCGGCGTAGCCGCATTGTCGCAATATGCGTTGTACTTAGATACGCTGGCTATGGCCCGGAGTACGAAAATTCAAAACCTGATCGCGCTCAATGCTGCTGTCAGTACCACGCTTGCGCCCGATGACAACCACAAAACGGTCAACAACATCGTGTTGAATTTCCTGCTCACAGATACCTTGGCAAGCGGCGATTTGACCACGCTGGAGGGCATCGCAGAACAATGTCCGCTTGAGGGAGGCGACGCCGTGTACGAGGCGCGGGCCTTCGTATCGTACTTCACCGGGACTGATTACAACGATTTTGACCTTTGCGCGCCTCCACAGCCACGCCAAAAACAGGTAAACGGTAAGTCATCCGGTCTGAAAGACATCACGCTCTATCCCAACCCGACAACGGGCGAAGTGTTCCTTTCCGTATCCGGTGAAGTGTTGGCGCGAGTGTTCAACAACATCGGTCAAATGCAAATGGAAAAAACAGTGGCTGACAACCGGCTGAACCTTTCGCTGTTACCGCCAGGCGTTTACCGCCTCCAGCTTTTCCGCGAAGGCCGGATGCTGACAACACAAAGCGTCATCCTCATCAACCGTTGATTCTTTTTTCACGCTCAGGCCATACGACCCGGACTCGTATGGCCTGATTTTTTTATTTATTGCCATGAAAAAAACAGTTTCTCTTTATTTCCTTATAGCCTTGATTTCACAAATTTCCTATTCTCAAAAAGAAGACAAAGTTTGGGTGCTTGGATACAGGTATAGTGACCAACCAGTGTCGAATGGAATTTATTTTTATTTTGACGACTCATTGACTATCGAATACAAAACTAAACCAATATCACTCAAGGAGTCTAACGCCATGATATGCGATTCCACTGGAAAATTGTTGTTGCTTTCCAATAGCTGCTACATTGAAACCGGCGATGGCGTTATGGTAGAAAACAGCAACGGCTTGAATCCCGGATGGGTGTACGACAATCTTTGCAGTTGGCCCAGCCTTAGTTATCCTCATGATAATAATATGATATTATTGCAAGCACCAGACTCTCAAGCAATTTATCATTTGTTTCACACCCGCACCTATGCCACCATTCAGCCTTTGGTCGGATTTAGAGATGTGTTATTTCACACAAAAATTGATATGTTGCTCAATAGTGGCAATGGGAAAGTTGTATTTAAAAACAAGCCCTTGGTACAGGACACGCTACACCCAGACGGCTTGCACGCGGTGCGTCACGCCAATGGCCGGGACTGGTGGGTAGCAACGGCAAAAACGCACAGCAACAAGTATTACCTGCTGTTGCTCACTCCCGATGGCATCACTATCAAAGAACAAAATGTAGGGGAAACAACTTCGGAGGAGGGAGGGGGAGAAATTGTTTTTTCACCGGACGGGAGAAAGATGGCCCGTTTTAATTCGCGTGATGATCTGCGTGTGTTTGATTTCGACAGATGCACGGGCGAGTTGTCTAATCCAATTTATATTCCGATACAAGACGATGCGGATAACGATGTTTCGTCGGGGCTCGCTTGGTCTGCCGATGGGCATTATCTGTATGCTGCGGAAATAGAACGCATCCTGCAGTTCGATATGTGGGCTTCGGACATCCCAGCCAGTAAGATTATTATCGCTGAAAGAGAACCAAGCAGCGAATGTCAGTCGGGTTCCTCTATCGGTTATTTGGAATTGGGGCCTGACGGCCGCATTTATTGCCGCCCAGTGAGCGGTCAAAGTTGTATGCACCGAGTTGGACGTCCGGAGCGGCAAGGGGCTGACTGCGAATTCGTCCATTATTACTACCGGTTCGACTTCGCTTACAAAGGCCTCCCCCACTTCCCCAACTTCCGCCTCGGCCCCATCGACGGCTCGCCCTGCGACACCCTCGGCATCGACAACCACCCGCTGGCGGGCTGGCGCTACGACAAAACCGGCGGGCTCGGCGTGGACTTCACTTCCGTATCGTGGTATGAGCCTAACCAGTGGCAGTGGGATTTCGGCGATCCGGGCAGCGGCGCAGGCAACAACAGCGCCGAAAAACATCCGTCCCATACCTTTTCCGCCCCCGGCGGCTACGAAGTATGCCTCACGGTGAGCAACCAATACGGCAGTGACACCAAGTGTAAAATGGTGTACGTAGAAACAGTAGGCAGTGCGCAGCAGGCAGTAGGCGATAACGAAGTGGTGTTTTCGCCCAACCCTACCGGCGGCGAGCTGCGCTGGAGCGGCCTACCTTCCGGAGGACCTGTGACCGCGCGGGTGTACGACGCGCTCGGTCGTTTGCGGCTGGAGCGCGAAACGGCGGAAGGGCGTGTGGATTTGGGCGATTTATCGGATGGGGTGTATTTTGTGGCGTTGATGGATGATACCGGGCGGCGAGTTGCGGCGAAGGCGGTGGTTTTGGCGAAAAAGTAAGTTAAAACTCCACCCGATAACTCAATATCGGAATCATCGGCGCCTGGTACCAGTATTTCACCGTCCCACTTTTCGTATCGTAATACCGGCCAAAAATATTCTGCCGGTTGGTCGTGTTCTGAATATCCAGCGCCAGGGTGGTCGTCAGGTGTTTGTAGTTTCGTTTGATCCGTACGCCCGTGTCGAGTCGCAAATAATAGGGCATTTGATCTTCAAAAGCGCGGTCTTCAAAATACACGGTTTTGCCTTGTTCGGCGGATGCCGCCAGGTCGATGGGGGTTTCGCGGTTGCCGCCCATAGCGGTTAACTTCACGTTGACGCCGAACGTGCGGTTTTTCTGGCGGCGGTTCCAGCCCCACTCTTTGCCGCTCACCAAACTGGTGACATAGTTGCTGTTGAACCGTGTGTTGTGCCAAACCCCATCCGAGCCCTGATATTCCGACTGAAACAAAGAGCCGGACAGCAGGAAATAAAAACCGTTGCTCAGGAATTTTTCTACGGTGAGTTCCACCCCGTAGTTGCGGCCTTTACCCCGGTTGGCCAGTATTTCGCCCACAAAACCGTCGGGAACGTTCAGCAGCGAAAAGGCATCCTGCTCGTCCCGGCTGACAGGCGCATTGAACAGCGACTGGTAGTACAATTCCGGTTTTATGTGCCAGTTGCCGGGCAAAGACTGGTCGTACGACAACACCAGGTGATGCGCTTTGGTAAAGCCCAGGTTGCGGTTGGGCAATTCATTGTTTTCATTTTTGATAAAATACACCCCCAACGGCTGCATCTGGCCGTGCAGACCATACCCCAGACTAAGCGACTGACCATCACTGATGGCGTATTTCACGGCAGCGCGCGGCTCCACGGAATACGTATTATTCAAGAAAAAATAAATGCCGTGTGCGCCGGCGTTCAGCGTAAGACGCTCGGAGGCGCGGTATTGCCATTGCGCAAATGCGTCGAGCGAAGTGGCGGAACCCGTGTTATTGAGTTGCTCCACCAGGCGCTCGGCATCATCGTCCCACTCCCGCTGGCCAAAACGGTATTGCATCATATTGACATAAGCCCCCGCGCGCAACAGGTGGCGGGCATTGAACTTATGCGTCAGCGTGGAGGAAATCGTGGTTTTGGTCTGACGGTAATTACCGTCGAACAGGCGGCGCTGACTGTAATCGTCCTGGTATTCGTCGGTACGGTTGCCGTTTTGGGTGCCGGAAAAAGCCACGACGGTTTTCAGGTAAGTATCGTCGTTCAATACCAGGCTGTGCGTCAGACCTGTTACACCGGTATTGGCTTTGAAATTCCAGCCGTATTGTTGGTCCGCATTTTCCTGCCAAAGCAGGGAGTCGGGTTTGCCGTCAAAATCCTGGTTACTCAGGCCGCCCATGCCGAACAGGGTGAATTGCCCCAGTTTGCCGGCCGGCATCCAGATATTGAAAGACAGGTCCTGAAAATTCGTCACGGCGTCGCCGATATTAACCCCGACTTTGCTCAGGACCGAAAGGGTGGAATAGCGGTAGTTGACCAAATAGGAACCGGTTTGGTTGCCCAGCCGGAACGGCCCCTCCACAGCGGCATCGAACCCGAGTACGCCGGCTTGCAGGGTGTATTCGCGTTTTTCGGAGTTGCCTTTGCGCAATTTCAGGTCGAACACCCCCGACAGGGCGTTACCGTATTCGGCGGCGAAAGCGCCGGTAAGAAAATCGGAATTGGACAAGAGCTGCGAACTCAGGATCGAGATACCACCGCCCGAGGTACCCACCGCCGAGAAGTGGTTGGGGTTGGGAATATCCACCCCTTCCATCCGCCAAAGCAGGCCGTTGGGCGCGTTGCCGCGAATGACGATGACGTTGTTGCCGTCGTTGCCCACCGCCACGCCGGCATAGGCAGAAGCCATACGCGCCGGATCGTTCACCGCAGCGGCAAACCGTTGGGTTTCTTCTACCGAAAAGGTGCGCGCGCTCACCGTGGATAGTTCGTTCAGGGGCTTTTGTTTTTCAACCCGGGCCCGGATGACCACTTCTTTGGCGACCAACAGGTCTTCCTCCAGTTCGAGGGTCAATTCAGCTTCTTTACCTGAATTCAGGGTCACATTCGGCACCAACATTTCTTTGTAACCCAGATAAGTTACCCGGATCGTGTGTTTGCCCACCGGCACAGCCGGCAGGCGAAAACGACCATCGGCATCGGTCATGGCGCCCATTACGGGCTCCACGCCAAGCAGCACGACGGTAGCGCCGATAAGCGGCGTTTTTACGGCCTTGTCTAATACCGTGCCCTTCAGGGTTTGGGTATAATTTTGGGCCGTACCGGCCGGTGCGCAAAATAAAATAAAGGCGGCTAAAAAGAAGATTTTAATCAATTGGAACATAGCTTAATCGTGTTTAAAGTCGAAACAAAATCAAGGACAAGCGCCGCGCGCGCAGCGCTTGCCCAGGCATTTGGGATAAACCCTTAAATCAGAAGTATCGACTTTAAGACACGCAAGCAGGATTTTACCCTGATAAAGTCAAAATATAAAATGTAAAAGGCAAAATGTAAAACTTTTACATTTTACATTTTGACTTTTACATTTTGACTTTACCTGCTTTTCACCACCGTCTTTGTTTGATGCCGGCCATTGTTCAACAAACGGCAGAAATAGGTTCCGGCCGGCAAATCTGTCCCTTCCCAGTATTCCTGGTATTTGCCTTTGGGCTGCCACCTGTTCACCGGGGTAGCCACTACTTTTCCGGAAGTATCCAGCAATTGTATCAGGGTAAGCCCCCCGGCTGTTTCATATTCCAGCGTAAGCCCCGATGTAAATGGATTGGGCCATGCCGTGAGCAGCGATTTGCCGGCAGCCTGGTTCGCATCGTGCACGGCCGTGGAAACGCAGGGCAGGCCGCTGTCGAACAGGTTGAGATAGGGAAAATCGTGCAATAGCACGTTCGGGATATCATCCTGCGGCACGCAGAACCAGTCGCGCAACACGGAGGCATATATGGAGCGGAAATCAAACTCTAAAGGCATAGCGTCATTCGCGGTGGGGAATTGCGGAATTTGCGGATTGCTCCCCAATACGCCGCCGGCCACGGATTTGCCGAACATAAACACGGGCGCCGCTTCGCCGTGGTCGGTGCCGCCGCTGAAATTGCTGGCGATGCGCCGGCCGAATTCGGAAAAGGTGAGGCCGGTTACCCGGTCGGCAGCGCCAAGAAACTGCAAGTCGTCGCAGAAGGCCTTTACAGCGTCTCCGAGTTGCTGCAACAGATTGGCGTGTTCCCCCTTGGTATGATCGTCGGGGTCCACCTGCGTATCATGCGTATCGAAGCTGCCGATCCCGTCGTAACTCACCACGTACAGCCGGGTTTTGAGTCCGCCGGCGATCAGGCGCGAAACGATTTTCAGGCGGTTGGCAAGCGTGGTGTCCGGATACGCTTGTTGATTCGTCACTTTGCCGGAAGCATCAATGATCGCCTGACCGTACACCCTCGATTGTTGGGCAATAAGACGAATATGCGCCAGTTGCTCGCCTGCGGGCGTGTTCGGCGCGGGGTCTTGCACGCCGGCCAGCAGTTGGTAAAACGCGTCGGCATTGGGAATGACGAAACCCATGCCCGATTGCGGGCCCATCAGGCTCAGCGACATGGAGTTACCGATTTCCACGGCCAGTGGATGCGGCATATCGGGGTTGGGGTAGTCTGCCGGAAAGTTGGGATATTCGTAAGCCAGGTAGCGCCCGGCCCAGCCGCTGGGGAAATACTCGTCCGCACCGGCGCCCGACATCCAGATATCGGTAGAGCGGAAGTGGCTGTAACTCTGATCGGGATACCCGACGTTTTGCACGATCCGCAGTTTACCCTCGTCATACAGGCTGCGAAATCCCTGCAAAGCGGGATGCAGGCCGAGCGTGGGCGAACCGCTCAGCGGCAGCAGGCTGTTTTCCGGCAGAATAACATTGGAACGGCCGTTGTACAGGCGGTCGTACTGGTCGATCGGCACTACCGTGTTCAGGCCGTCGTTTCCGCCGTTTAGCTGGATCAGCACCAGCACGTGATCGGTATCGGTGGAAAAAGCATTTAATAGCCGGGAAAACGGGCTGGCGGCATAAGCGCGTACCCCCATGCCGCCGATCAGGGACGGAATAGCCACCCCGGCGGTGATATTTTTAAGAAAATTGCGACGTTTCATTTCTTTATAGTTTGAAGTTTGAGGTTCGAAGTTTGAAGTTTGAAGCGGGCACTGCGTCTTCGAACTTCAAACTTTGAACTTCAAACTAAAATTAGCTGAGTTGAAATTCTTCGATTTGTAATACCCGCCATAAATAGGCTTGCAGCCGGGTGCGAACGGCGCCGGCCAACATTTCGTTGGAGGGGTCGCCCTGCCAAAGGCTCCAGCCGATCGTCCAGTAACTTTCATTGGGCAGGCCGGAAAGCAGGATCGGTTTCAGCGAATCTTTCACCGTTTGCGATACCGGGAGTCCGAGCAGCATTTCCAGCGATTCATTGATCAGGTCGTTGACGTTGCCCGGGTTCGAGAGCGTGGATGCCCAGGCCAGGGGGTCGATAATGGCTTTATTATTCACGGCGTTGATGCCGACAAACACCATACCCGCAGTGTATTCGCCGCGTTTGGGCAGGGTACCGGTGTTGATCCACAGTTTGTCGTAGGTCGGGAATTGGTAGTAGGCCTGCCAACCGGCTACATTGGGCGGATCGCCGGGAATTTGCAACATGGCAGACATCCCGTAGTTGAGATAAAAGCTGATGACAAAATTATCGAGCAGGTCTGCGCTGCCGGGCAGTTTTACTCCAAAATGGCGAAAAAGCCCGACGGCCATGTCTATCGGGCTTTTGATCACCACGCCGCGATTGAGCGTATCGAAGAAATGTTCGCTTTTAAACAGCACATCCAGCACCGGCAGGATATCGTAGTTATTGTTGCGGAAAATTTGCGCCAGCGGTTCGATCACGTTTTGTTCCGTTTGCGCGTCGATGTAGTGGAACACGAAAAAACGGTACAATTTCCGGCACACGAAACGCGCTGCTTCGGGGTGGTCGAACAACATATCGAGGAATTCGTCCAGTTCAGCGTCGCCGGCGCCCGGGCCGCTTTTGCCTTGTATTTTCCGGTTGTTGTAAAAAGCGGAGAACTGTTTATCGCCGGTATCGTGGTCATTGGCGAAGAAAAAGTGGCTGAAGCCGTCGGTTTTCCAACCGGTGAGGAGCCGGGCGGCGGCTTTTACGTCGTCTTCGGTGAAATGCTGGGGCAGGTCTTTGCCGATGATGAACAGCTCCTGAATCTCGCGGGCATAGTTTTCATCGGGGGCGGTACGGGAGTTGAGGTAGCCGTTCAGGTAGATCAGCATGGCGGGGTCGAGCGTGATATCCCGCATCATGGTTTTAAAGTTGCCCAGTGCGTTGGCGCGAAGCGTTTTGGTGTACCGGTACAACATGCTGCCGAAAAAGGCTTCGGCAAATTGCACCGGGAGGTGATTGTGCCAGAACAGGGTCATTTTCTCCCGGATGCTGCGCCCGCTGTTCAACATTAGCCGGGTCCACCAGGCGCGGGTACTTTCCACCCGCCAAAATTCGGCACTGACGTTTAAAGGGGTATTTTCGAAAGTTTGGCCAAAAGGCACGTCGGGATCGGTAAAGTCGGGGTTATTGTAGTCGTTTACTGGCGGTGGCGGCGGGGTAAAAGGGGCGTACAGGATTTCATTCACGGCCGCCGACATCGTTTTGCCGACAAAATAATCTACATCGGCTTTTACCGGTCCGAACAAGGCGCGGTTTAACAGGTGGATGACTTCCTTGCGCGTCCAGGGGCCTGTGTAAGGCGCCAACCCGGAGTCGGGCGGCGCGGCGACCCGGGCGGCTAATTTTTCTTCGAGCGCCGGCAGGCGTTCGAGGTGCTGGTCTTCCAGCAGAGGAATGGAGGATTTGGGCTTTCGGCCCGGCGCCAAAAAAGCGCGGCGATCGAGGTGACTCATACGCAGGGTGGATTTAGTTTCCGCTAAAAACGGGAAAAGACACGGGGCACCCTACCAATGGAGGTAATTTTTTTTGTGTTGATGCGTTGTTTGGGGGTTTGGGGGTTTGGAGGTTTCTGGTTTGAAGGTTTGAGGGGGAATGGTTGACAGAGCCCTCTACAACCAGTAACCCTCAAACCTTCAAACCAGAAACCTCCAAACCCCCAAACCTCCAAACCTCCAAACCCTCAAACCTATTAACCACCTAATCCGTTTCTGCCGATGATGGAACACGATACCTGCCACCCTTCCACATTCCGCGAGTTGTTTTTTCGCTATGCTGCACCCTTGCGGCATTTCGTGTTTTTCCGCTCTGGTGATTGGTCAGGCGCGGAAGACGCGGTGCAGGAGTCGTTTTTAAGGCTGTGGAAAAATTGCCAGGCCGTGCCGCCGGATAAAGCGAAAAGTTTTCTCTACACCGTGGCTAACCACCTTTTTCTCGACGAAACCCGGCGCCAGCAGGTCAGCTTCAAGTTTATACAGTATGCGGAAAGAGTCGTGCCGGCCGGCGTGCCGGGCGCCGACCACGATTTGGAAACAAAAGAATTACAAGATAAATTAACGTCCGCACTGGCGCAGTTGCCGGAAGGGCAGCGGATCGTTTTTTTGATGAACCGTGTGGACAAACTCACCTACGCCGAAATAGCCGAACGCCTCGGTCTCAGCGTGAAAGCCGTGGAAAAACGGATGCACGGGGCGCTGGTGGAATTGCGAAATTGTTTTTTAGGCGGGGAATGAATTTGTTAAGCGGGATCAAAAATTGATTTTTAGAAAATCAATTTTTGATCCCGCTTAACAAATTCATTTACAGATTTTAAAATCAGAAATAGTGTTTTACAAATATTCAACAGCGTGAAGTAGGGTTTTTATGCCGGCTTTCGTTTTATATGCGGTTATCTAATTCACGAATAAAATTGTAAATGTTTTTTCCAGGACTCCCCTAAATTGATTTTTTCAAAAATCAATTTAGGGGAGTCCTGGAAAAAACATTCCCGAGACATGAACACCTTCCAGGATGATACGCTACTTGCCCGCTGGCTCAGCGGCGAACTCAGCGATGCCGAGCGGCAGGCGTTGGAGCAGCATCCGGATTTTCCGGTATTCCGGCAGATCGTGGAGGCTGCCGGGGGATTACAATTGCCCGATGCCGGGACGCAGGCGATGTGGGACCGGCTGGCGCCCGGTTTGACTACTAAGCAGCGCATCCGGACCGGCGGCGGCCGTCAATATTGGTTGAAGTGGGCAGTAGCCGCCGCCGCAGTGGTTGCGCTGGCCGTATTTGCCTGGACGCTTTGGTGGAATCCCTTGCCGGCAGCGCCGGCGATTGTAGCCACCACTACCGGCGAACAAAAAACAACGACCCTGCCGGACGGCTCCACCGTGCGGCTCAATGCCGTTTCGTCGGTGGAAATATATACCCAAAAATGGAGTGAGGAGCGCCGGGTGCGACTCATCGGCGAGGCTTTTTTTACCGTAAAAAAAGGCGCGCCGTTCACCGTGGAAACCTCCGGCGGCAGCGTATCGGTACTCGGCACCAGTTTTACCGTGCGTTATCGCGGCAGTTCGTTCGACGTAGCCTGCTACGAAGGTCTGGTGCAGGCAGCGGTGCCTTCCGGCGCCAAACAAGCCTTGCGCGCTACCCAAAAAGCCGTTGCCCGCAATGGCAGTTGGCAACCGCTGGGCGCCATCACCGACTCCTGGCCGGGCTGGATGCAGGGCGAAAGCCGGTTTGCCAACGTACCTTTTTATGAGGTGGTGGCGGAACTGCAACGGCAATACAACATCAAAATCGAAACTTCCGGTACCGAAGGCCGGCGCTTCACCGGCGCTTTTATTTATGGCGATCTGCCGGTGGCACTGCGTATGGTGTGCGATCCGATGGGACTGACCTATAAGGTGGATGGAAAGCTGGTGCGGATTTCGGGGGAAGAGTAATATCCTGTTGAAAAAAAATATTTATGCAGCCACCCGGCAGGCGTTTTGCAGTTCTGGCATTTGCCCTTTTTTGTATCGCCCTGAGTGCCGGGGCCCAACCCCTCCTCAGCGCCGATTTCCGCGACACGCCCCTCGCCGATGCCTTCCGCGCCCTGGAAAAATCGGGCGGTATCACCGTTTCCTACGACCCCGCTTTGGTCAAAAATCTGCGTGTCACGGCGGCATTTACCCATAAAAAACCGGCGGAGGCATTCGCCATCCTGCTGCGCGAAACGCCGCTGACCGCCGAGATCGTGCGCGAGCGGCATGTGCTCATCCTCGAACGCCCCGAGCCAGCGCCGCCGGTCACCCTCTGCGCCCGCTTAGTGGACGCCGAAACGCGCGAAGCCCTGCCGTATGCCAGCATTTTTTCGGTCCGGGCCGGCAGCGGCGGCCAAAGCGACGACAACGGACGGTTTTCCCTGAAAATGACCGCCGATCTGGCTCAAACGGATACCCTGCTGATCCGGGTGCTGGGCTACCGGACGCTGCGTCTGCCGGCGGCGACGTTGCTCCGGCAATCTTGTCCCGACGTGCCGTTGCGGCCCGCCAGCCGCGAATTGGTGGAAATCACCATCACCGACCGGGCCATCGAAGCCTTCAACCTGCCGGCGGAAGGCGGCGCCCCGGAGTTTCGCCCCGGACGCGGCGGCCTCGTGCCCAGCCTCGGCGAACCCGACCCCTTCCGCATGATCCAGTTCCTGCCCGGCATCACCAACGAAGGCGATAAAGCCGACGAACTGCTGGTGCGCGGCGGCAGCCCCGATCAGAATCTTATCCTCTGGGAAGGTATCCCGATATACCACACCGGACATCTTTTCGGCCTCATCTCGGCGCTCAACCCTTATGTGGTGGATCGGGTGAATGTGTGGAAAGGTAATTTCAGCGCCGACTACGGCGGGCGCGTGTCGAGCCTCATCGACATGCGCACAGAGACCGGCCCGCTGGAACGCGCCCGCTATTCCGCCGGTATCAACTTTGTTAATTCCTATTTTTCCGTAGAAACACCCTTGTTTCGCAAAAAAGGCGGGTTGCTGCTGGCGGGGCGGTATGCTTTTTCCGACCTGGTACAAAATAAATCGTACCAGCAACTTTTCGGTTTTGCGACTCAAAATTCCCGCATCAGTGGCGACCAGGAAACCCAGCAAGGCGATTCCCTGCTGCAACAAACCTATAAAATAACCCCCGTTTCGGCCTTCAGCGACGGCAACCTGAAACTGTGGTGGCAACCCAATAGCCGTACGCTGTTCGACCTGAGCATGTACGGCGGTTTCGACGAACTGCGCTACCGCCGGGAACTGGACCTGCGCCGTTTCGGCTATTACTTTGCCGGCGGCGATACCGTGAACATCGGAAACACCGGCCTCGGGGTGCGCCTGCGCCACGACTGGACCGACCGCTATACTTCCGAATGGCGGTTTGCGATAAGCAACTACCAAAGCACGTACCGCTTCGGTGGCACTTTTGATTCGACCGATGTAGCCCAATACCGGCATTACCAGGAAAATACCCTGCGCGAAGGCTCCTTCCGCTTCGATAACCATTACCGTTTGTCCCGGCGCCAGCACCTGCAATTCGGTTTCCAGGCGGTAAAAACCGGCAACTTGTTTCTCGACCGACGAAGTGCCGCCATCCCCCCTGCCGACTCTGCCGAAATCCGGACGGACCTGCCTTCCAACCAATCTTCCTTCTACGGTATCTGGCGTTTGGGCGACAGCGCGCACTGGTACCTTGAAGCCGGGCTCCGGCATACCACGTTTAACTATTCCACACAATCGTACTGGGAACCGAGACTCTCCGCGCAATGGCAAACCGGGCCCCACTTCCGGCTGAAAGCTTCGGCAGGCACATTCCACCAGTTTATGCGGCGGGTGTATGTGCCCAACAACCTGGGCCTGAACAACGAAGTCTGGCTCACCACCGACGAAAACTATCAGCTGCCCGTGTTGCGCAGCCGGCAGGTATCGGCGGGTTTTTCTTTTGATAAAAAGGGTTGGCTCCTCGATGTGGAGGTGTACGGAAAAGCACAGGAACCGCTCACCGGCGCTAATTTACGCTTCAACGGCGTGTCGCAAGCCCGGTGGAACCTCCGGGGAACCCAAACGGCCGGCGGCCTGGAAATGATGCTGCGCAAACGCTGGGGGCCCTACACCCAATGGCTGAGCTACACGGCAAGCCAGGCCGACGTGCAGTTCGATTCCCTAAATAACGGACAAGCCTTTCCCGCTGATTTCGATCAGCGCCGGGCCATCGGCTGGGCACACCATTTAGCCGTCAAACGTTGGCTTTTTTCCATGACCTGGAGCGCGCACTCCGGGCGACCCTACACGCCGCCCACAGGTATCGCCGTCGACAGTACACAAACCGCCATAGTGGCCTACGGTCCGCGCAACAGCGCCCGCCTGCCTTACTATTCGCGGGTGGATTTCAGCGCGCAATACCATTTTGGCGGACAAAAACGCCTGCAGGGTACAATCGGCCTCTCGGCATTCAACCTCTTCAACCACGTAAACCTGCAAAGCCGGGAGTTTTTTCCGGAACCGCGATTCGACGATCAGGGCCAACCCGACGGGTACGGCGCCGGCGCCGTGGAGCGGGCATTGCTTGGGCGGATGGTGAATTTATTTTTGTTGTTGCGGTGGTGAGGGGGGATAAACATTATACCATGCCCTGAGGGTAATTTTTTTCTTAAAAAAAACCTATTTTTGTGTAAAAATAATTTCAGATGACTTACGCATTTCCTAATATAATCTCAGATCCAGAAATTCTGAATGGCAAACCCTGCATCGCTGGTACACGGATAAGCGTGGAGTTAATTATGGATTGGCTGGGTACAGGTGGCACAGCAGAGAGTATTGCCCGAAAGCACCCTTTGCTGACTCCGGAGCTGGTCATGGAAGCTATCCGCTATGCAGCTCGCTTTGCTCGGAACGAAGTTGTCATTGAAGTACGCACACATTCGCCTGCATGAGTATTCAAGAATTCCGTTTTTTGACCGACGAAAATATTGATGCAGAACTCGTAATGATTTTACGTTCTGCAGGTTTTGATGTTTTTGATATAAAAGAAGAACGGTTGTTTCGGCTTTCAGACGCGGCTATTATAGAACAATCCTATTTGCAGCAGCGCGTCATTATTTCTCAGGATAGCGATTTCGGTACACTGATATTTCGAGATAAAATGCCTTATTATGGCATAATTTATTTGAGGCCAGGGCACGAATCACCCGAAGTGCATATTGAAAGCATTCTGGCCATTCTCGATGCCAACCTGGATTTTACAATTCCATTTATTTTGGTTGCTGAAAATACAGGCGAATTGGTTCGCATTCGACTACGGAATAACTAAATAAGGGTTGGCAACGCAGCACTCTCCCTGAAAATGCAGAGGACTCGCTGTTATCAAGGAGACGTATTCCTGGCATCCTCCTAACTTTCATTCATCTCAGGTATTTTCCCAAAATCACGGTTTTCAGGGTAAAATTCGGAAAACTGCGGGCCACACCTTTGTCCTGTCGGGTTTGAAGCGTTTCAAACCAAATTTTATCAAACTAAACAATTGCCGGCTCCCGCCACCGTCAGCCTGGACATACTGGACCTTTCGGGGCGCACCGTGGAATCGTTCCGTGAACAAAAGATGGATGCCGGCGAATACATCCAACGTATCGAACTGGCCGAATGGCCCAGCGGAACCTATCTCGTGCGGACACAGGTGAATGGGCAAACAACCGTGCGGAAAGTAGTTAAACATTAGACTTGCAAAAAATTGGGCCGTTGATTCCAATCAGCGAAAACGTTTGTGACAAAGCTCTTCCGGCGGAACTTCCCCGGGGGAGCTTTTTGTTTACTATTATTATTCCTGTGCCGCTCTTTTAAGGCTTTCCCTTACCTTTGCGCGCCTTTTCAAAGTTTTGGGTTTTGAGTTTCGAGTGAACTCAAAACCCAAAACTCAAAACTCAAAACTGTAAAATGTACCGCACGCACACCTGCAACGATCTCCGCCTCGCCGACGCCGGCAAAACCGTCACCTTAGCCGGTTGGGTAACCATCAGCCGCGACCTGGGCGGCCTCACATTTGTCGACCTCCGCGACCGCTACGGCATCACGCAACTCGTGTTCGATATGGATGACAATGCCGGACTCTGCGAACGCGCCCGCAAATTGGGCCGCGAATTCGTGATCCAGGCTACGGGTACCGTACGCGAGCGCACCAGCAAAAACCCCAACCGCGCTACCGGCGATATCGAAATCCAGGTAACCGCTTTCGAAGTGCTCAATACGGCCAAAACGCCGCCCTTCACCATCCAGGACGACACCGACGGCGGCGACGACCTGCGCATGAAATACCGCTACCTCGACCTGCGCCGCAATGCCGTGCAGCAAAATATCATTTTCCGCTCCAACCTGGCGCTGGCTACCCGCCAATACCTCGCCGGGCAGGGCTTTATTGAAGTGGAAACCCCTTTCCTCATCAAATCCACCCCCGAGGGCGCCCGCGATTTCGTGGTGCCTTCGCGCATGAACAAGGGCCAGTTTTACGCCCTGCCGCAATCGCCACAGACCTTCAAGCAAATCCTGATGGTAGCCGGCTTCGACAAATATTTCCAGATCGTGAAATGTTTTCGCGACGAAGACCTGCGCGCCGACCGGCAACCGGAGTTTACGCAGATCGACTGCGAAATGTCCTTTATCCACCAGGAAGACATCCTGAATACCTTTGAAGGGCTGACCAAACACCTCTTCAGCACCACGCTCGGCGTTGAAATGTCCGACTTCCCGCGCATGACTTACGATGAGGCTATGCGCCGTTTCGGCTCTGACAAACCCGACCTGCGTTTCGGTATGGAATTCGTCGACCTGAGCGCCACGGCCAAAGGCAAGGGCTTCCTGGTGTTCGATACCGCTGATACCGTGCTGGCGATCTGCGCGCCCGGCTGCGCCGAATACAGCCGCAAACAAATTGATGAACTCACCGAATGGGTGAAACGCCCGCAAATCGGCGCTAAAGGTTTGGTGTATGTGAAATATGAAGCCGACGGAAGCGTCAAATCTTCGGTGGATAAATTCTACTCGCCCGACGACCTGAAAGGCTGGCTGCAACAATGCGGCGCCAACCCGGGCGATATGCTCTTCCTGCTCTGCGGCGAAGAAGAAAAAACGCGCAAACAACTCTCCGAACTGCGCCTCGAAATGGGCAACCGCCTCGGCCTGCGCGACCCGAAAGTATTCAAACCGCTGTGGGTGGTGGATTTCCCCCTGCTCGAATGGGACGAAGATGAACAGCGTTTCTTTGCCATGCACCACCCCTTCACCTCGCCTAAACCGGCCGATATTCCGAAACTGGACTCCGACGACCACGCTGTACTGAAAGGTATCCGCGCCGACGCATACGACCTGGTGCTTAACGGCGTGGAAATCGGCGGCGGCTCCATCCGGATACACGACCGCGACCTGCAAAGCCGCAACTTCCGGCTGCTCGGGTTCTCTAATGTGGAAGCCGAAGCG
>CAUJEY010000252.1 GCA_963169325.1 Bacteroidota bacterium | reverse complement strand
CACCGTCCACCGTCCACCGTCCACCGTCCACCGTCCACCGTCCACCGTCCACCGTCCACCGTCCACCGTCCACCGTCTACCGTCTACCGTCCACCGTCCACCGTCCACCGTCTACCGTCTACCGTCTACCGTCTACCGTTTCCGCACAAATGTCAAGGGCTTGATCTCTTCGTAATTCAGCCATTCGCCGTCGTTATCGCTGCAGCGCCGCCACACAACCTGTGCCTGAATAGTGTCGGGTCCGTTAAATTTTCCAAAAAGATCGGCCCGGCAGGCCATTTCACTGTTGATGCGGCAGTAGCTTTGGCTAATACCGGGCATATTGGAATCGGGAATGAGCACGGCATAAATGGCAATGCTATCGCCGTCGGGCAGGTCGTAGTAAGCAAAATTGCCGGTATTGGAACCCATGCTGTTGCCGCGCCCCATGATGGAAAAAGAGGAAGCCGGTATTTGCACCCCGCCGCCGGAGCCGGTTTCCGGGGTAATATTCCACAGATACAACCCCACCACACCGAAACAATAACAGTCGAGGCTGGCGGCCACAAAGAGGTTGTCGTTTTTGGAAAGGCACCAGCTGCCCATGTCGTGTTTGTCGGGCGGGCAGCCGCAATCGCCTTCCAGACACTCGGTATTATTGGGGCAGGGCGGGCATTGGTTAACCAAGGTTTCAGCGCGGTTGCAGGCGCCAAGCCACAGGCCGAGGGGGAGCAGAAGCAGGGAAATACGGAGATTTTTCATGGTTGCAGGTTTTTAATATTTGTAGTACCGGAAAAACAGCACGACTTCGCCATCGCGCAAAAGCCAGTCGCCGTTATCGCCGTTGGAAAGCCGGCATTCAAAGCGGAAGCGCACTTTTCTACCAAAATAGGGCGTACCGAGTTCGGGAATGCCGTAGTCGGATACTTCCTCTACGCGCAGGTAACTGCCGGCGTTATCGTGCCCGAGGGTATTGAGCGACCAGGCGCCGTTGGGGTAGTCGGCGATACCGATGACCGCCTCGCCGGGGGCCGGGCCGTAGCGGAATTCCTTACCCGGATAGATCAGGTTATCGAAATCTTCCGGGCGCCATTCCGGCGATTGGAAAGGGTCGCTTAGCCGGTCGGGGCGGCTGAATTGCAGGTAAAACGGCATGGGCAGTAGCCCGTCGCCCAATCCGCCCCAGATGTGGCGAATGCTGTCCTGGATATAGGCATTGCTGCGGTAGCCAAGTTCGAACACAACACCCGGGAACAGGGTGACCGTATCTTCGCCCCGGTATTCGTAGGGGCGTTCCCGGCCCTGGTCGTCCACCAGGGTACAGCGCACAAAGAAGTCGCTTGGACGAATACTGTCGGGGTAATCGCCCTCTTTTTTGCAAGCCTGCAGGCCGCTAACGCCGAGCAGGAGGAGCAGGAAAAAGCGTGGCAGGTTCATGTTTTCGTATTTTTTTGATAAAGAAATAGCGCAGCGACACCTGTAAATCGGAGTTCAGATGCATTTCGCGCTGGTGGTAGAAGTTATCCGCAGTAAGGTCGAACAGTCCCTGGTTGTAGCGGATGTCGAGCGCCCAACGGCGACCGAAGCGGTATTCCCAGCCCAACACCAGACCCAGATCAATATAACGGAAGCCCTCGTGCATGGAGTAGTCGCGGTTAGGCGCCCCTGAATTGACGGAAGAGAAGGACCCAAAGGGCGATATAGGGAGCGTAAGCGCCGGTTTAAGGCCGAGCAGCCATGCATGGCCCGGGCTCCACGAGCGCTGAAGCAGCAATGGAAGTTCGATATACAACAACCGGTCGGTTTCCAGGATTACCTGGGAGGAGCCTCCGGGGACTACGTCGTAGAACTCGGCGCGCCAGTTGTATCCGGGCACAAATTTGAGCGCCAGTTCACCTTGTAAGGAAGTCCGCGGCGTGATCCGCCGGCGCATGAAATAGCCGAAATGCGGCGCTACCCGCAGACGTAGCGGCCGGTAATCCACGGTATTGACGCCTGCGCCGAAAAGCCAGCCCCGCTCCCAACGCGTTGTTTCAGCAGGCGCAAACGGTACAGGGCGGATAATGGAATCCGACCTGGTGGGCATACCCAGCGGGTTCATGGGCAACACAGGTAGCCTTTCGGGCGCCCCGTCGGAAGGGGCAGGCGCAAGTGCTGTTTCAGGCCCGGCGTATTCATTTGCCCCGGTGTTGTTACTGTGATCGACATCGGGAAGAATGCCGGGAAAATCCCGGGTTTCAGGGGTAGCAAATTTTTGAACGGGTGGAATTGTTTCCGAACCAGGGGCTCGGCCAATCATCCCTTCGGATGGCAAGCTGGCGGCGCCCGGCGGGACCATTGTTGTATATGGATATATTGATTGTTTGATTGGTTGCCCGGCGGTTGGGTTAATGGCTTGGATGGGTTGGCGATTGCCGCTGCCAGGGAGAGCGCCTGGAGCAGTTTGACCGGTTGGCTCGTTAATGCGTTGATTGGAATAGTCAGGCATATCGGTGGTCACGCGTGTTGAAGATTCATTAGCCGCGTTCGTAATGTTGCGGCCCTGGTTTTCCGGTGTTAAACCGGTATTCGGCGCTTCGGCGCTGCCGGAAACGGCTTCCTGCCGGGTTTGATAGGTAAGTTTCAGTGATGCCAAGCAAGCACCGAGAAGCGCTACAAGCAGCAGCAACCAAATACGGCCGGAACCAGGACCGGGCTGCTGCTCGGTGGGCGATGCGGCAGGCGCAGCGGGCGGCAACGGATCGCGTTTCTCATCCAGCAATTGTTCCATGGCTTCCCAGGCCTTCGGGTCGAAGGGGAATTCGTGCCGGAGCATTTCTTCCCGCATGTTTTGTTCCTGATTTGTCAGCATCGGATCCATATTGTTATCGGCTCGGTTCATAAGAAGGATGAATCATTTTTTGCAACTCCTGCCGGGCAATCGACAGGTGCCACTTGGAGGTGCCTTCGTCGATGCCGAGTATATCGGCAATTTCCCGGTGTTTATACCCGTCCAGCACATACAGGCTGAACACGGTTCGGGTGGCCGGCGGTAATTTTTGCACCAGCCGGAACAGGTCTTCGGCGGCCAGGCTGCTACTTACTTCCGCTTCCACAGGTTGGTCGGCCACCATGGAAAAATCCACGGTCTTTTTGTAGCTGATTTGCCGGCGCAAGTGATCAATGGCGGTGTGAACTACTATTTTGGCCATCCAGCCCTGAAAAGCACCTTTGTCTTCGTATTGCCGGAGGCTATTGAAAATTTTCAAGAACGCCTGATTGAGCACGTCTACGGCTTCATCACGATTGCCGGTGTAGCGCATGGCGATACCCAATAAACGGCCGAAATAGCGCCGGTACAGATACTCCTGCGCCAGCCGGTGCTGTTGGATACAGCCTTCCCGCAGGGCTTCGTCGGTACTGTGTTCATGGTATTGCATACGGCACATTTCGTTTGTTGCCGGTTAAATCGCAATACAGGGGAAAATGGTTGGGAAAAAAGAAAAAAAAATTTTCGAGTAAAGAATACGACGATTTTTTCCCGGATGACTTCTGGCGGTAGTAGGGCCACTCCCGTCATTCAGAAACCTTACCTTCGCCCTGTGAACGAATATCTTTACGACAGCCTTCAGCGTTTCACCGCAGGTTCAGTGACTCTTGCCCTGTTGCGCACCCGCAGCATGCCGCTTATCCTGGCTTTCTGCTACCAGGAATTCAAAGATGAAAACGAACCGGCCCGGCCTTACCGGTTGCTGATCGAGCGCTTAGCCAATTTTTTAGAAGACCTCAACTACCAGGATCAGGACGAGGAAACCGCCACCGGACGCTTTTTTGACCACGCCGAACGCGCTAAAATTCTCCTCGAACGCTGGATCGAAAACCGCTACCTGCGCACCTTCATGGACGACCAAAATCGCGAACAAGTGGTCGTCTTGTCCAAACACACCGAAAAGGCTTTTCAAATGATTGAACTGCTGCGCGACCGGGAATTCGTGGGCGCAGAGTCCAAGTTCCGGGAAATTTTCCGCCGCCTGCAAGAACTGATTGAGTATGCCAATCCCGACAAGACTGCCCGTTTGGCTGAATTGGAAAAACAAAAACAACAGATCGAAACCGAAATTCAGCGTATCCAGACTGATGGTCAATTAGTCGTCTTCGAAGACTACCAGGTCAAATCCCGCTTCGAGGAACTCGTCCGCTTGTCCAATGAACTAATCGGCGACTTCAAAGAGGTAGAGGAAAATTTCAAGGACATCACCCGCCAGATTTACAAAAGTATGCAAGTGGCCGACCGCTCGAAAGGGCGGCTCCTGCACGAAACCTTCGACGCGCTCTACGAACTGCGCCGCACCGACCAGGGCCGCAGTTTTTACGCCTTCTGGCAATTTATGCTCGACGACCGCAGCCAGGACGAACTCCAGCGCCTCACCCGCGCCGCGCTTCAGGTACTCGAAGACCGCAACCTCGCCGCTCCCGCGCAACATCGCATGCGCCGGCTGAAAAATATGCTGCACGGCGCAGGGCGCAAAGTGTTGGAAAAAAATGACCTCTTAGCCGAAAAATTGAGTCGCGAAATAGTGGCGAAAGAGCAAAACGAGCGCCGTCAGACCCGCGCCCTGATGTCGGCAATTCGCCAACATGCATTGGCCCGGGTGGACGAGGCGCCCACCCGCGAGCACTATCTCGTGCTGGAAGGCGACCCCGATATCCACCTGCCGCTCGAACGTAAATTGGGCGAACGAAACATCGAAACCCGTTTCGTCACCCAAGCCGCCCCGGCCCGCCTCGACGCCGATGCGCTCGCCGCCCTTGGCAACATCACCTCGGGAAATTACATCGATAAAAAGAAACTTTTGTCCAATATAGAAGCCGTTTTGCAGGAAAAATCGCCCGTCAACCTGCAAGACGTATTAACCCGCTTCCCGCTTGCGCACGGATTAGCCGAGGTGCTGGCCTATTTCTCCCTGCTACATCAATCCCCACGGTTCTTTGCATCCGACACGGCCACCGACCTGATACTATTCGACCCCGAACAGGGGAAATACCTCGAAATGCCCCGGCTCATCTTCAACCGATAAAACCATGTTGCCACGCCAGTACAATATCGCTCCCTACGCCAAAGCCGCGGCCAAATTGCTGCAAGGCGCCCTTTTTGAAGATCAAAAAGACCTTTGGGAACTGCTCCTGCACTACCAAAGCGAACTGTCCGCATATTTTGAACAAATCGCCCTCGAACTCGTCGTGGACACCCGCGACGGCTATGCCTACCTCCGGCAAATCGAACTCGACGACAAGGGCGCCACCATCGGCCTCGTCCGCCGAATGCCGCTTACTTACGAACAAACGCTCGTGTGTGTGTTCCTGCGCGAATGGCTCGACGACTTCGAGGGCGGCAACGACTTCGACTCCCGAAACCTCTACATTACCCCGCGTGCATTCCGCGAACGGCTGGAACTGTTTTTTAAGGAAAAGCCCAACGAAGTGAAGTTTATCCGCGATCTCGACCGTTATATTACCGACACCGAACGTATGGGCTTTCTTCGATTGGCAGAAAAGCACCCGGCCAACCCCGATGAAAGCCAGTACGAGGTTCGCCGCCTCCTGAAAGCCCGCATTACCAACGACGACCTCGCCCGATTCAAAGAACTCCTGGAACAAGACAAGCCATGACCTCTCTCTTTACTACCCAGCCTGCCGCCGCTGGATACCGGCTGCAACGCTACGAAGTGCTCAATTGGGGCACCTTCGACGAGAATATCTGGAGCATCGAGCCGGACGGTCAAAACTCCCTGCTCACCGGCGCCAACGCTTCCGGCAAAACCACCCTTGTAGACGGATTGCTCACCCTGCTCGTACCCGAACGGCGTATGCGTTTTTACAACCAGACCGCCGGCGCCAAAGGCGAACGCAACGAGGAAAGTTACGTGCTCGGCGAATACGGCGAAACTGAAAATATCGAGACCAATACCCGCGAAACCAAACGGCTGCGCCCAAAAAAAGAGGAAGCCCGCTCCGTGCTGCTCGCCGTTTTCCGCAACGAAGACAAATGGGTCACCCTCGCACAGGTGCGTTGGTTTGCCGGCAGCGAACTGCGCCGCGCTTTTGTTTTTTCCTATAAAAAACTCGGTATCGCGGAGGATTTTCTGCCCTTTAGCCCCTCCGACGACTGGAAAAAACGCATCCGCCAGCGCTACGGCAAAACAGGCGCAAAAGAACTCGTGCAGTTTTTCGACGGCCCCAAAGAGTACGCCTCCGCCCTGCGTTCCGAGTTCGGTATGCGTTCTGAAAAAGCCCACACCCTGTTCAGCCAAACCATCGGCCTCAAGGTGCTCGGCAACCTCGACGAGTTTGTGCGCGGCCAAATGCTCGAAGAGGGCGACGGCGAGGCGGAATTCCAAAAACTTCGCGCCCATTTCGGCAAACTCCGCGATGCCTACCGCGCCATCGAAAAAGCCGTGGAACAAATCCGCCTGCTTACCCCCGTACGCGCTGCCTACGAGGAACTAACCAACCACAAACTCGAACTCCACACCAACGAAAACCACCAGGCCGCCCTGCCGCTATGGTTTGCCCGGCGCGAAAGCGCCCTGCTCGAACACCATATTGCCGAAAAAGAAGACGAACTGCGCACACTCACCGAAAATATCGAAAACCTGAACAACCAGCGCGCAACACGCAGCGAGGACGAACGCGCACTCGATATGCAAATCCGGCAGGACAAAACCGGGCAGGCTATTAGCGAACTGCGCGAAAAAAATCGCCGTCTGAAAGAACAACAAGACGAACGCGAGGCCGAAATGCGGCGCTACAATGCCATCGTTGCCCAGTTGGACGATATGACGGAGCACCCCGATGCGGCTACCTTCGGCGTACAACAAAAAACCTCCGCTGCGCGGAAAAACAACGTCGAAACCGAATTGGCTGCCCTGCGCGACCGGCAGGCTCCCGCCCACGCCGAAGCAAACGAAGCCGAAAAAGCCGTCGAAAACCTGAAAACCGAACTCGCCGCCCTGCGCAATCAAAAAAACAATATCACCGGCCGCGTGGCCGAAATCCGGCGCGAACTCTTAGCCGCCACCGGCGCCACGGAAGCGGAAATCCCGTTCGTCGGCGAACTCCTGCGCGTCCGGCCGGACGCCGCGCATTGGGAAAATGCCATCGAAAAACTGCTGCACCCTTTCGCCTTGCAGCTGATCGTACCCGAGGCGCATTACGCGGCGGTGAACCAATACACACACCGGAACAACCTGCGTGGGCGCATCGTTTATCAGCGCTGGCGACCCGGCGGCTCCTTAGGCGGCTTCCTGACCGTGAGCGAAAAAAGCGTGTTTCACAAATTAGAATTGCGCCACGAATCGCCCTACGCCGAATGGATTGAGTATGAACTGAAAAAACGTTTCGACTACGTTTGCACCGACGACCTCGCCGAATTGCAACGCTGCGAAAAAGCCCTCACGGGCCAGGGCCTTGTCAAAAACGCCGACCGCCATGAAAAAGACGACCGCCCCGGGCGTACCGGCCGCCAGTACTATGTGCTGGGTTGGGATAACAAAGAGAAAATAGCCGCCCTGCGCGAAGCCCTCGACACTGCCGAAGCGGCGCAGCGTGTGGCCAACCAACGCCTCGTCGCCCTGCACAAGCAGCAGGAACGCCTGCAAAACGAATCGGCCAACCTCGAAAAACTGCTCTTTTTCGACAGTTTCAAAAAAATAGACTGGCAACACTTCGCCACCGAAATTCAGGAAAACAACGACCGCATAAATGCCCTGGAAAAAGCCGACGACCGCGTCAAAACACTGAAAAAACAACACGAGGAACTGAAGCGCCAACTCGAATCCTGCGATGTACAAATCAAAAAACACGAAGCGGGGCGCCTGAAGACCGAGCAGGATATCCAACAAAAACGCCTTGCGCTCAATCGCTGCCGCGAAACCCTCGACCGCGAAGAAGGCCGGATTCCGGAAATACAATTAGCCGAATTTGCCGCCGCGCTACTACCCGATACCGACCCCGACCTGCACCAACTCGGCAACATGCAGCGCGACATCGGCCAACGGCTGACCCTGCGCGACCGCGAGCTACAAGAGGCCACTCGTGCCACCCGTACCCGTCTCGAACGCTGCATGAACGCATTCAAAAATCCCTCGGAGAATATCGCACGCCGTTTCGAGGACTGGCGCGCCGACACCCACCGCCTGTCCGACGGGGCCGACTTTGCCGGTGAATACCTCACCCTGCTTGAACGAATAGAAGGTCAGGAACTGGCCGAGCACCGCCAGCGCTTCAAGACCTACCTCAATGAAGAAATGATCACCCGGATGTCCGATTTTAAAGCCTGGCTCGACAAACAAAAAGACACTATTGTAGAGAGTATCGAACGCCTGAACGCCGCCCTGGCCGACATCAACTTCAAATCCAATCCGCAGACATTTATTCGCCTGCACGCCGAAGACGACAATGCACCGCGTATCCGCGATTTTCAGGTCCGGCTGCGCGGCTGGCAACCCAATATAGTGGAATACGAGCGTACCCAGGACCTGCGAATCCTGGAAGAAAGCTACCTCAAAATCCAAAACCTCCTGGAAGACCTAACCAGCGACGAGCGCTTGCGCCGCGAGGTATTGGACGTGCGCAACTGGCTCAAATTCAAGGCTGTTGAGCGATACCGGACCGATCCCGACCAGGTTTTTCGCAGTTATACCGGCACCGCTTCGCTGTCGGGCGGAGAGGGCGCCCAATTGACCTACACCATCCTTGGGTCGGCTATTGCGCACCAGTTCGGCATACACAGCGAGGGCCTGAACACCCGTTCTTTTCGATTTATTTGTGTGGACGAGGCGTTCAGCAAGCAGGACGATGAAAAGGCACGGTTTCTCATGGACTTGTGTGCACAGCTGCACCTCCAGATCATGGTGGTATCGCCCGCCAAGGCCGAGGAGGTCGCCATCGTGGAGCCGTACATTTCCAGCGTACATTTTGTGCTGCGCAAAAACAACCGCAACTCGGTCGTACACCAGATGACCGTCCGACAGATGCAGGAGCAACGCGCGGCATTGCTCGAAGACGTACTTTCGATATGATTACGCTTGACGAACTGCGCAAAAAAGCGTCAAACTTGTATCCGGCGGTATTGCGGAGTACCTGTACGGGCGAGGCTTTTTTCCCAAAAACCATTCCTGCCGACAAACAACCGGACGCGGACCTGGCGATGCTGCACCGCCAATTGGCGCCGCTCGTGGCGGCATCCAAAGAGCGGGTCGGGTTCGGCTACACGATCCGGTACGAACGGCGCAAGACCCGGTTGCACGGCATACAGGACCTGCCTGGCGCTTTTGTCTTTGAAACACAAGCCGACTACCTGCTTTTTTTGGAAAAAATGAATGAGTTTAACCAGTTTGAACGGGATGCCACAAGCATCGCCCAACAATTCCCAACATTGGCCGGCTGGCTTACAGCGCACCCCCTGCGCGTGGTGGAATACGCCGGACGCTGGGACGACCTGCTGGCTGTGTGTCATTGGTTCACCACTGAATGGACACCCAACCGCTATTACCTGCGCGAACTGACGGCGCCTGTGCATACCAAGTTTGTCGAACAGCACAAGGCTGTTTTGAGCCAACTATTAGATGTGTTGCTGGAAGAACGGGTAAATACTTCCGCGAACAGTTTTGAGCATCGCTTTAGCCTGCGCTACGACGAGCCCTTGGTGCGCGTCCGGCTGCTGGATGCGGCCTTGCCGGGTTTTCGGGATGTGAGTCTGCCTGTCAGCGAATTTCGAGCGGCGCATTTCCCCGCTCGCAGGGTGTTTATTTTGGAAAATAAAATGAATTTTCTTGCTTTCCCGGAAGTGCCGGAAGCCGCGGCAATATGGGGCGGCGGGTTTCAAGTGGGTAATTTGAAAAACACCGACTGGCTCGCAAGTGCGGAAATTTTCTACTGGGGCGACCTCGACGCCCACGGTTTTCAGATATTGGACCAATTGCGCGGCTATTATCCGCACACGCAATCGTTGCTCATGGACCGGGAAACGTTGCACCGGTTTCAGGTCGATTGGGGAACCGGAGCCCCAATGGTAATGAACCGGCTTCCGCGTCTTACCGAGGAGGAGCACAGCGTGTTTGAATTTTTAAAAAACAATAATCTGCGTTTGGAACAGGAGAAAATTCCGCAGGATTGGCTGGTAGCGGCCTTGCCGACCAGTTAATTTTTCTTCTCCTACCATACCTTTGCTCTAAAATACCTCCTGCCATGTCCAAATACCTCCAAATCATCACTGGCAAACAAAAAGCACTGTTGCCCATATTAGCCCTGCTGACAAGTCTTTGTCCCCTGCATGCCCAACCCAATTGGTTCCCGGGAAAATCTGCCGCAGCCGACAGTTATCGATTTTACCTCTACTGGGGTTATAACCGGACATCCTTTTCCAGAACCAACCTGCATTTTACCGGTCCGGTTTACGATTTTTCCTTGTATAAAGTACAGGCGCATGACCGTCCTACTAAATTCAGTCTGAAAACCTATTTCAACCCATCTACGATCTGGATTCCACAATACAATCTGCGATTCGGCTATTATTTCAAACCCCGCTGGTCATTATCTTTTGGGATTGACCACATGAAGTACGTGATGGATAAAAACCAGGACTTGCGTTTATCCGGTATTGTGACAGAGGCCGCTTCCACCAAATATGCCGGGACCTACCTGAATGAAACCATCCGGGTGGAACCCGATTTTCTGACTTTCGAACATACCGATGGTTTCAACCTTTGTACTTTCGAGGTCGATTACTGCCAACCCATCCTGCAATGGATCGGCTTAAACCTCGATTGGTACAATGGCGCCGGCGCGCTATGGGTCGTGACCCGTACGGATGTCCGGGTATTTGGCGACGGCCTGAACAATGATTTTCATGTAGCCGGATATTCGCTCTCCGGAAAATCCGGACTCCGGCTCTCTTTTTTGAAGCGGTTTTTTATTCAGGTTGAAACAAAAGTCGGCTACGCAAGCTTGCCTTCTGTGCTAATCAAAAACGACGCGCCTGAGATCGCAGATCACAATTTAGTGTTTTGGGAAAAAATGGGCGCTTTAGGCTGCCGGTTTAATTTTAAAAAAAGGAAAAAGCAGTCCTGAAACGGAATACCTGATTTGAAAGTGAAATACTTTTTTGAAACTTAAGGGTTACCCCCCGATGTGTTGCCTGTTTCTACGGCTGCGGCCCGGCCACCAGCATTTGTGCCTGCCCGACCCAATCATCCTGAATGATTTTCGTGGGACTAATGCCCAGGGCTTTTGCAATTTCAGCCACATCTTCCGTTTCCCACTCGCTGATCTGGACAAAGGAGAAGATGCCCATTTCATGCAATCGAAGGGCATTAATGTCGCTGATACCCTTTATCCGAAACAGATCATCCGCTTTTTCCGGGGTTTGTGTCGGCCCCGTGTCGCCATCGCTGGCGGAAGCGCTGTAGGTGTCGAGGCGGTTTCGCAGTTGTTCGGCGTAGCGGAGGAGTTCGCGCTTTTGTTGTTCAATTTCGCTGTGCGCCAGGGATAGTTGCTCCCGAAGTTGCCGCCGTTCCTGTTCCAGCAGGGCGGTTTTTTCTTCCAGCCGGCGCAGTTCCTGGTGCATATTGGAGAAACCCATGTGCAGGGTTTTCCAGGCGTTGAGTTGGCCTTGCAGTCGGGAATGTTCGGCTTGCAGCGCTTCGTTTTCGGCTTGCAGGCGTTGGGCTGCTGCTTCCAGTACCGGGAGCCGGTCGGCCCATTGAGCCACAGCAGCTTCCGCTTTCTCCATCCGGGTGGTATTGGCCTGCGCCGTAGTAAGCAAAAAGGCCCGTTCGGACTCGTAAACACTAACTTGTTCGCGCAAGGAAGTCAGCTCAATAGCCGTTTTGCGCAAGTCCGCCTCCCGCAATTCGTAATGATGTTTGATTTGGGTGTACAATCGGGCCAGCGTATTACGTTCCTGCGTAGTACGTTCCAGCCAGCGCGCCATTTCACGTTCGGGCCAGGCGGCACGTAAATTCCACCCAATGAGCACTCCGACTAAAACGGCGATTGCCCAAAGCAGTCCAAATAATACCGGATCTGCAAGAATATCAGTCATGAACTACCGAAGGATTTTGACCAAAGGTAGCACAAAATCAAGCAATTGCGTCGATCAATCCCATTTTTTTGATTGTTTTGGCGTTATTTTGCCCAACGAACGCCGAAAAGGGGAAATATGACGCGCAATACTGGTTGTTTTTTTTGTCATTGGAACGTGTTGAGGTTCTTGCTGTGGGCAATTGCGTCGGCGGGTTGGAGTTATCCGGTATGGGCGCAGCAGAGCGATTCCCTACCGGCTTACGTATTCATCGATACGATAACCATCGAGGGTAACCGGAAAACCAAAACCTCGCTTATTTTTCGGGAACTGGAATTTTCGGCAGGCGATTCGCTTCCGGTCGCCGATTTGAGCGCGACGTTGGAACGCAACCGGCTCCGGTTGATGAATCTCGGGCTTTTTTCTTTTTCCGAACTGCACATCGACACCCTTCCACCCGGCAACCGGCTTGCCCTGCACTTCCGGTTTATCGAATTGTGGTACCTCTATCCCATCCCCTTGTTCGAACTGGCCGACCGGAATTTCAACGTGTGGTGGTCGGAGTTCAATCGCTCCCTCAAACGCGTCAACTACGGCATCAGCGGCACACACCTGAACCTTAGCGGCCATGCCGACGTGCTGAAACTCAACCTCAACTTCGGCTACTCCAACCGCTACGAAATCGTGTACGAACGCCCCTGGCTGAACCGCCGCCAAACCCTGGGCTTCCGGGTAGCCACGGGTTTTAGCCGCAACCATGAACTGGCCTACACCACCGACGGAAACAAACAGCAGTTCTATGTAAATCCCAACAACTGGCAACTCACCCGCTATTACGCCAACGCGAGCCTGCGCTGGCGACCGAAATTGCTGACCACCCATACCCTGACTGCCGAATACCACCTCAACCGGGTATCCGACTCCATCGCGACAGAAGTCAATCCGGATTATTTCCTGAACGGCCGCAAGGAACAACGGCATTTCAGCCTCATTTACCGGTTCACCGTTGACCAGCGCGACATCCGCCCCTACCCCCTGAGCGGCTGGCTGGCTGCCCTGGAATTGCGGCAAAACGGTTTGTTACCCAACGACGACCTACACCTCTTCCGGGCAAACGGCGAATTGAAAAAATACTTTTCTTTCACCTCGCGCCTGAGCCTCGAAACGATTGTGAAAGGCCGCGTGGTGCTGCCCCGCCGGAAACCGCCGTTTTACAACAACCAGGCCCTGGGCTATGGCAGCGACTTCGTGCGGGGCTACGAGTTTTTTGTCATGGACGGCATGGATTATGGGCTATTTCGTTCGTCGTTTCATGTCAATGTCTTCAACCGAACGTTCAATATGGGAAAGTTGATGCCCTTAAAATCCTTCCGCGTTATGCCGCTTAAATTGTATTTATCCTTCAATAACGACACCGGTTACGCCAACGATCCGTACTATGGAGCAGGCAATCCGCTCAGCAACCGCTGGCTCTATGGCTACGGCGTCGGAATCGATATCGTGGCTTTTTACGACAAAGTAGCAAAACTGGAGTGGAGCTGGAAAGGGTCCGGCGGCGGCGGGTTTTATTTGAATATTAATACGGGGTTTTAATTGGTCATTGATCGTCATTGATCGTCATTGATCGTCATTGGGTCATATGCGTCATTAGCAGCACCCAATGACGCCCAATGACGCCCAATGACGTAACAACCACAAATGCGCAAATTTTTTCGAAACTTTTGGCTACCGTTCTACCGGATATGGGCGCTGCGGTATATCCGCCGGGAGCGGGTATTCCGGCATGGAAATTTAGCGTTAACCGTTCCACCCGGCATTTTCCACCCGGGTATCTTTTTCAGCACAGGAATTTTTCTTCGTTTTTTGAAATCCGTTGATTTTCAGCATAAAAAAGTACTCGACGTGGGCGCAGGCAGCGGGGCCCTGGCCTTGTTTGCCGCCCAAAACGGCGCAGTCGCCACCGCCCTCGACGTCAATCCGCTGGCTGTAGAAACCGTCCGGCGTAATGCGACTGCCAATGGTCTGACTGTGGATACCTGCCAAAGCGACTTGTTTGATGATCTGCCGCCCCAAACCTTTGATTATATCCTGCTGAATCCACCTTATTACCCACTTGCACCTAAAAACGAGGCCGAATACGCCTTTTTTGCCGGCGAAAACCTGGAATATTTTGAAAAACTGTTTCGCCAGTTACCGGCCCGTCTGCATCCCGAAAGCCGGGCGTGGATGATTTTGTCGGAAGATTGCGATTTGGAAAAAATACGAGAACTTGCAGGGCTTTTTCGGTTCCATCTTTCCGTTATCTATGAAAGAAAAAAATGGGGGGAACGATTGTTCATTTTTGAAATAAAAGCAAATTAAACCCAGCTAACAAATTCCTGACCGCCGAATACAATGTCCAACAAGGATGCTTACCGCGATTTTTGTCAAACGACGTCCGACCTGCCGCTGTTCCTGCAGGATTGGTACCTCGACGCCGTGTGCGACGGTGGCAGCTGGGATGCCGCCATCGTGCGCAAAGGCAAAGCGGTCGTCGGCGTACTTCCCTATTTTTTAAAACAAAAATTACACTGGCGCTACGTGGCCATGCCCCCATTAGCGAAAATGATGGGCCCCTTTTTGTTGCCCGAATACCGGGCGCCGCGCCGGGAAATCCCCCTGCTCAACGAGCTGATCGATCAGTTGCCGCGCCTTGCCGCTTTTCAACAGGATTTTAACTACACGGCCGCCGACTGGCTGCCGTTCTATTGGCGCGGTTTCCGGCAAACCACCCGTTATTCTTACGTTTTGCCGCTGGCAAAAATGGAAAAACTGCGCGAAAACCTGTCGCCCGACTACCGCAACAACAAGCTACCCAAAGCCGCCGCACAGGTAAAAGTGCATACCGGAAACGACCTGAACCTGTTCTTTCGGGTGCATAATAGCAGTTTTGAACGGCAGGGCCTCGAAGCGCCCGTCGCCTTCGATTTTCTTCAACGGTTGGACCAGGCACTGGCAGACCACCGTGCCCGCGAAATATTCTGGGCCACCGATTTGAAAAGTGGCGCGGTGCATTCGGTGGCTTATCTCGTTTGGGATAAACAATCGGCTTATTATCTCATGGCGGGCGACGACCCGGCCTTGCGCGCTTCCGGGGCAGGTATTCTGCTGGCCTGGGAGGCTATTCGTTATACCAAGGAAACGCTCGGATTGGCGGCGTTCGATTTTGCAGGCAGTATGATCCGCCCCATCGAGCGGGTGCGACGGCAGTTTGGCGCCGTGCAAAAACCCTATTTCAGGGTGCAAAAAGAATGGTCGATGGCGTGGAAAGTAGGCAAAGCGCTGCTGCGCTAAATTAGACTTATTGCTCTTCCTTTTCCAGTTCCAGCACCCGCAGTTTATACAAATATTGCGGGGTTTTAGCGTAGAGGGAGCGATACAATGCCAGCGCGCGGATATGGTGCGGCACCGGGTTGTCGGCCACTGTGCGCAGTTCGTAGTGAACGGCGGCTTCTTCGCGTTCGGTGCGGGCGAGGGCTTGCAGTTGCGACAATTGCCGGAGCGCTTCCGCGCGGTTGCCTTCTGCGAGAATGATTTGTGCGCGCAACACGTTGGCGGAGAAGGTGAGTTCGGCGTTGCCGAGCGTCAGGGCGATATCGCGGCCTTCTTCTAGCATTTGCCGCGCCGTGGCCATGTCGCCGGCTTCCAGGTGAACGGTTCCTTTTTCGATGAGCGAGTTGCCCAGCACCAGCCGGTTGCCCATTTCGCGGGCGTATTCGATGGCTTCGTTGTAGTAGGCAATGGAGCGTTCCATGTTGCCTTTAAAATACCAGTTGTCGCCCAGGGTGTTCAACGCTTTGGCGATCCCTTTTTTGTAATTCAGCTCGCGGGAGAGCGAGAGATTCTGTTCCTGGTATTCGCTGGATTTGTCAAAATCGCCGATTGTGGACAGGAGGTCGCCGATTAGTCCGCTGGCAATGGCCAGACCCTGTTTGTCGCCGAGTTCCTGGCAAAGGATCAGGTCGCGCTCAAACATTTCCATGGCCTTGGCGTAATCGCCTTTCTTTTCCCATACCGAGCCGATGCTTCCGATACAGATGGTCATGTAGAGTTTGTTGCCCAGTTCTTCCGACAGGGTCAGGCCTTTTTCCAGGCAAAGCAGGGCGCTGTCGAGGCTACTTTTTTCCAGGTAAATGATGCCCAGGTTGGTGTACAGCGTAGTCAGGCCTTGTTTGTCTTCGGCGCGTTCGGCAATATCGATTTGTTCTTCGAGCCAGCGAATCCCCTCGTCGTAATGGCCCTGGTTCATAAAAATAAGTCCAAGATTGGCCACGATAGTGGCATTTTCGGCGTCGCGCTGAATAGAACGATTGATCTCGATGGCCTTGGCAAACCAGCTTTGCGCCGATTCGTAGCTGCCTTGCCGGAAAAAGAAAGTGCCGAGGTTTCCGTATGTTTTGGCGATGCCAATCTGGTCGCTGGCCAACTCGAAACAGGTGACCGCTACATCGAGGTGTTTTTTTCCTTCCGCGTAGTTTCCGCGCAACATCAGCAATTGGCCCAGGCGCCGGTTGCTGCGCCCGATCAGGTACCAGTCATTGAGCGATTTGGCTCGTTTGAGCGCATCGCGATACTCCTGCTCGGCTTCTTCCCACTGGCCGATGAGTTCGTGCACAGCGCCTTTGCGCAGTTGGAATTTGACGACTTTTTTGCTTTTTTTAGCGCTGTCGCCCAAGTTGTCGATCAGTTTGGTGTAAAACTGAAGCGCCTGGCGATTCAGATAATTGCGCTGCGCATAACGCGCGGCTTTTTCCAGGTATTTATTGGTTTTCGCGTCCACCTCGGCTTGTTCATAGTGGAACGCGAGGTCGACGAACCGTTCTTCGGAGTTCGGGTAAAGATGTTCGATTGCCTCGGCGATGAGCTGATGTAGTTCGCGCAGGCGGGTGCGCAACTGCATATCGTAGGCGGCTTCGCGCAGGAGCGAGTGGCGAAAAATATAACGCAACTCGTTCATGGCGTGCCATATCTGCCATTTTTCGGCGGTTTGGATTTGTTCCTTCAACACCGTTTCCATGTCGCCGTTGCGCCGCATAAATTCTTCCTGCCGGGCCATCACGGCGGATAAGACCGGTAGCTCGAACTCGCGCCCGATGACGGCCGCCGCTTTTACGGTTTCTTTCACCAGGCCACTGAGCCGGTCGATACGCGCCATCATAATTTGTTTGACGGAGTCGGATACCTGAATTTCCTGGTTTTTCAATTGCAGCAGCCCACCTTGGGTTTTCAACATATTGGCTTCCTGGAAGTAGTCGGCCATTTGTTCCAGGTAAAAAGGGTTACCCTGGGTCATACGCTGGAGCAGTTCGAACAGGTCGGGGTGCAAAGGGCCGCCTAAGCGCGCCACGGCAAAGGCGCGCAGATCGTCGGGTTGCAGAAAGTTCAAATCAATTTCGGTGAACGGAACCCGGAGTTCCTGCAATACATTTTGGCGGAAAATAAAAATTTTGCTGCCGTCGTCTTCATAGCGACTGGTAGCGAGCAGTAACAGCGGATATCCCTGTGCCCGGCGAATAAACTGCGCCAGAAACTCGCGCGACATATCGTCGTACCAGTGCGTGTCTTCCAGTTCAATAAGGATGGGTTGCAGGATGGATTCAGCCACAAACAGGTTAGCCATCGCCGAAAGGGCGTTTTGGTAACGCCCGCGCGCGTCCAGCTGCTCCCACAAAGAACCCGGATATTGTATCCCCACCGACGCCGCCAGCACGCTTTGGGTACGGGCGATTTCCCGACGGATCGTATCCGCCTCGGCGTGTTTACTTTCCGTCAGGTCGTACATCAGCTCGAGAAAGTTCGACTCGAACAGTTCGCGGTTCCGGTCGGCGTTGTTTTCCGGACTTTGTTCAAAATAGTTTTTTAGAAAATAAATAAAGGGGTTGAACGGCTTGCGCAGAATCTGGTCGCTTTGGCAGTTGAACCAGCTCAGCGCCATCGTATCGCGCATGGAGCGCCTGAACTCGTAACTCAGGCGGCTTTTGCCGATACCGGCTTCGCCAAAAATAAAAGCTACGCCCGCAAACCGGCCCTCGCGAAGCGGCGCGGCAAAATCTTGCAGGGTCTGCAATTCCATTTTCCGGCCATAATATTCTCCGCTGAACGAAGAGCGTCCGCCGAGGTTACGCCCGCTTAGCTGATAGGTCGGTATTTTTTGCTCAAAACCCTTGTATTCTTCTTCTCCGCGAAAAACAAATTTGAAATTGCGGTTGTGCTGCACGTTTTCATCGGCCACCACTTCGCCCCACTCGGCTTTGGCCATGAGCCGGGCCGCCAGGTTGACGCGAGCGCCCACGGCGGCATACTGGCAACGTTCGGCACTGCCGATGACGCCCGTAAATGCCTGACCCGAGGAAATGCCGATGCGATAGCGGGCGCCGGTGAGCGTTTCGAGGTGTTTCAATTCCTCCTGTATGGCGGCGATGAATTCCAGGGCGCGTTCGGTGTTATTTTCGAACGATACCGGGGCGCCGAAAAGGCAAAACATCAGCCCGCCTTTGTCGCCAAAATCAATTTCTTTAAAATACCCGCCGAAGTTGAGGCTTTGGTCGAGCACGATAGACGCGAAATGGTCGAGCGATTCGTGCGTATCCACCCCGGTAAACGATAAAAAAACGCTGACCACATTGCGGAATTCACCGGCATTATTCTCCAGCAGGGCTTCCGCAGGCAGAAAATCTTCGGTAATCTTCACATCCGGTGGCGGCAGTTTTATTTTCAGGAGTCGTTTATTTTTCTCTCCGGCTTCCGCTGTCGAAAGTGCCGTGGTATTGATGTGCAAGCGGTGAAACCCACTACCCAATGAGATGGCTTTAACGATATCCGGCGGCAAAATGGTCAGAAAATGATCGTCGCACACCACTTCCAGGCTACCGGCCAAGGCCTGTGCCTGCGAACAACTGTCGATGGGAGCGCCCCGGAAATAATACCCTTTGCGGCGATTGCCGACGATGCCCCACTCCACTTCGCCTTCCGATAAGCCGATCTTGATGCCGATCTGGTGTTCGGCTAACAATGACTCGGCTTCCTGCTCGTGCTGGAAGCGCCGCAGGGTCGCTTGTGCGGTCATGAGTATCGCCTCCACCCGGCCGCCGCCAAACGACGATTCCGGCCCTTCGCCTTCTTTCTTGGCCGCAGGAGGCGCCGGAAAAATGGCGGTAAAACTGTCACCCGCGAAATAGGGAATGAACCCACCCTGCTCGTACACCAGGGTTACGGTGGGTTGAAATATCTGGTTGAGCACCGTCGACATTTCCTCTGCCCCGGCTGCACCTTTCTGCATCAGTTTTTCGGTCATGCGGGTAAAGCCGCTGAGGTCCACAAACATGGTACAGGCGCGCAAACTACCTTCCAACAGGCCGTGGCGATAGTTTTCCTGGATAAAATGCGACAGGAAGTGTTTCAAAACTTGATGTGGCGGTTTAGAATGGAGTGCAAGGTACGGCTATGTGCGCAAAACTAAACGATCGGCCTGTTTGATCTTTACAAATCAAAGTACATTTGCTCAGCGGATCATTTGTTTTGGGCGTACTTTTCCTACCCCGCCGCTTTGAAAATATGAAAGAAGATATCCTGTCATTGGCCCGCCAATTCCACCCCGATGTCGTCGCCCACCGCCGGCACCTGCACGCGCACCCCGAGCTCTCCTTCCAGGAAGTGGAAACGGGTAAATATGTGGCCGCGCGGCTGGCGGAATGGGGGGTGCAGCACAAACTCGGTATGGCCGGCAACGGTGTGGTGGCCCTTATCCGCGGCAAAAATCCGAATAAACGGGTCATTGCGTTGCGCGGCGATATGGACGCACTGCCTATCCGGGAAGCCAATGAGGTGCCCTACAAATCACAAAATGAAGGCGTTATGCACGCTTGCGGCCACGATGTGCATACGGCGTCGCTGCTCGGCGCCGCCCGTATATTGCACGAACTGCGCAAGCACTTTGAAGGCACAGTGAAATGTATTTTTCAGCCAGGCGAGGAAAAACTGCCCGGTGGCGCCAGTATTATGATCCGGGAGGGCGTTTTGCAGCGTCCGCGCCCGGTAAGTATTTTCGGTCAGCACGTACATCCGCCGCTGCACGCCGGCATGGCCGGTTTCCGGCCCGGCATATACATGGCTTCAGCCGATGAAATTTTCGTGACTGTAAAAGGTCGCGGCGGACACGGCGCCATGCCGCACGATTGTATCGACCCGGTGGTTATTACGGCACAAATGATCGTGTCTCTGCAACAACTCGTGAGCCGCTACTGCGATCCGGGCATTCCATCGGTGCTGACCTTCGGTAAAATCAACTCTACCGGCGGCGCCACCAACATCATTCCCAATGAGGTGAAACTGGAAGGCACTTTTCGAACGATGAATGAAAAATGGCGCGTCGAGGCACACAAACGGATGAAACGTATCGCCGAAACCATGGCTAAAAGTATGGGCGGCGCCTGCGATTTCAACATCCTGAAAGGTTATCCGGTGCTCTTCAACAATGAGGCGCTGACCCTCCGCGCGAAACAATGGGCCGTCGAATTGCTCGGCGCCGACAAGGTCGTGGACCTGCCCATGCGTATGACCTCCGAAGACTTCGCATTTTATTCCCAGGAAATGCCGGCCTGCTTTTATCGCCTCGGCACCGGCAACCCCGCACGCGGCATTACCTCACCCGTTCACACCAATACTTTCGATGTGGATGAATCGGCATTGGAAACGGGAATGGGATTGATGGCGTGGCTGGCGGTGAAGGAATTGGGTATTAGCTGACGAGCAAATACGGAACCTTAAATTGCCCAATTATCGAGAGATAATCCCGGAATACGGGAAAAATGATTGATGTTATTGGTTATTAGCGTCAAATCGTTTTCAATAGCAGTTGCACCGATAAGCACATCGTTATGTCCAATCATTTGATTGTTTCTTCGCAAATCAGCATAAATCTTCGCCGCGACTTCAGCCACAACAACATTCACCGGAAGTATTTGATTTAATTGCACAAATTGCTGGAAACGTTGGAGTTGGGCACGGGCGTCTTTAAATAACAATCCATTCAGGATTTCGTAAAAAGTGATGACGCTAATATGCACGAACCCGTAAGCCGCTAAATATCCGTCTATTTTTTGAATCACTTTTGGGTTACCCTTGAAGTAAAAGGAAAGTGTATCGGAATCGAGCAATGCTTGGTTCATAAGTCAATTTCACGGGAAAAAAGCGAAGCGCCGGTCTGTTTTGAGATCGTAAGAATTTCTTCAAAATCCTCTTCTGAAAGATCACTCCAAGAACCTGCCAATGCCAGAATCGCTTGTCGGTTTTTCTTTTTATCTTGGGTACGCTGGTTCAACCCGGAAACGAATTGCTCGACGAGTTTAAGGTATTCGACAGGGAGTAGGCTCAACTGACGCAAAACAGATTGATATAATTCTGCTTGTTGCATAGCGGAAAATTTGCTCAAAAGTACAAAAGACACTTGATTATTCAAACAATTTGTAGAGAATAATTTTAGCGGCTCTTACGGTACACCCTGCCCAAATCATGCTCCGATGAAAACACTAACTCATACCCCCGCTCCAGCTGCTCCTTAATTTCCTTCGTGTACAAATCGTCCTTAAACTTTTTATCCAAACACCAGGTCACCACATAATCCACATTGGCGTTGTTTGTTTTGGCCTTGTAATTCAGGAATTCAGCCCGCGGCGGCTGGCCTTCGAAGCCGACGTCGTCTTTGGGCAAAAACACATAAGGGTCGCGTTGCTCGCGCCAGAACAGCGGAAAATTGTGGGTATGCGCTTCGTAGTTATCCAGCAGGACTATACTTTTTTCTGCGCCGATATAACCCGCGGCATGCACGAATAGCCACATGGCCGTTGATACCGTCCGGCCATCGGATAGTTGGCCGTTGTGATCGAAACTCAGCGGAAGCACGGATACTTTATCGGGAATGGCCGCGGCGCAACTGGCGTATTCGGCCACGGCTTCGGAGGCCCGCCAGTGGGCCGGCAAACGAATGCTCCAAAAAAGCGCAGAAAATGCCACTACACCCGCCATTGTACCGGCTTGTATCCATTTGGGAAAATCCAGGGTAGCCAGCCACAGCAGCAGCACCAAATATGGCAACATCTGCAGGCGGATTGGCATGATGCCGGCGCCGGCAAAACTGCCGGGTTGTTTGAAATAAATAAACAGGGATACGAGGAAGGCGCCCAATAAGATGTCGGTCCATCCCCAGCTGCGCGACCGGGTTTTAGTCCAAAAAGCGGCAACCACCAGCGCAAGAAACAACAGGGCTACGCCCACCGTCCAGTTGCGCTCCACTTCCATCATGGTACACAGGGAAGTCAACCGCGCCAGTTCCGACCACATTTGTGTGCCGGAATCGCCCGATTTTCGAAACGACAAGCCTTTGGCAAATAAATATTCGCCGAAAAGCACTACCGTTGGCAAGGCTGTCAGGGCAAGCACAACAGCCTGTTGCCGAAAATACTGCAACCGTTCCGCCCATGCTCCCGCGCGATACCCCTGTGCCAACATTACGCTGCCGATCAGTAAAAAGGAAAAGAGCAAGCCGACCGGGTGGCAAAAGAACAAAGCCAGAAAAAGCGCAGCGAGTCCGATTTGCCGCCCCGTCGTCCAGGCATCCCGGCACCGCAGCCAATAGCCAAAGGCCCAGAACATCCCGGCCAGACTAAGGGAGTAGTTATAGAACCCCATTTGAAAGACGTGGTGGTAGGCGAACAACAACCCCAGCGAACTCAGAAACACCCCCTTTGGCGCCAACTTTTTAATTGCGAAACGCAACCCGAGCGCAAAGGATAGGACGTAAAACGTTTGCAGCAGTTTTTCATTTAAAAAAGCCGGAATCCCCGCCGCAAAGCCCAATTTCATAAAAAAATGGCTGAACCAGTTCGGTTCGAAACGCAGGTTGAGGTACACCCAAGACTCATAAAAATCGCGCAGATCGGCGCTCGCTGAAAAATCGGCCAACACCTTCGCATTGTACAAATGACAGGGCCCGTCGATGGTGAGAAAATACCGGACTGACCACAGTGGCGCCAGGTGAAGTGCCAGCAACAGGAAGAAAATGAGGCGTTCGATCGATTTGAGCGGCATTGCCAAATGTGTTTTAGTGTTTGGGTGTTTGGGTGTTTTAGTGTTTGGGTGTTTTAGTGTTTGGGTGTTTTAGTGGAAGGTCGAAGCATTGGACCGGACCGTCATTTACGCCGGCAAGTACCGAGCTGCGCCCGCCGGCCCGCCGGATGACTTTCAAATCGCGCGCGGCGCCTGGCAGCCGGAAGCCGGATTGGGCCGGCGTCCGGGGGATAAAACCACCTTTTCCGTCGCCGCGCAGGTATGTCCCATAACTGGCATCCTGGCGACCAACGGCGGGCTGCACTTCGTACAAATTGCCGCCCAACAGAATATCCAGGCGACCATCGCCGTCAAAATCGCCGGGCAAGATCGCAAATACGGGGCTGAACTGGGCTTCCGCCGGCAATGGTTGCAATGCCCAACCGGCCTTTCCACGGTTTTCCACCCAACAGGATTCCAGTACCTCCGCCGTTCGGTATATCGCACCCGCCCAAATAGCCGCCGGGAACACCTCGTCGAATGTGCTTTCCGCATATTTCCGGTATTGCACGAAGCCTTTTTTCACCACCGGCAATTGGCCGGCCAGCCAGTCTTTATCGGCAAAAACACGGTTTTCCCCCTCGCGGTAATAAGTCATGATGGGGTCGATGAAGCCGTTTTGATCGAGGTCTTTTACCCAAAGCCCCAAAGGTTCTTTGGACGAAGCGCGCAGAATAGCGTTCCGGCCGAAATTGCCGGCAACGAGGTCAGGGTCGCCATCGCCGTCCACGTCGGCCACGGCAATACTGTTCCACAGCCCCGACGATTGCGGGATATCTCTTTTTTCAAAGCCAGAGCCGGTATTATAAAAAACCGTCAGCGGCATCCACTCGCCGCAAACGATGAGATCGGGTCGCTGGTCGCCATCGAGGTCAGCCCATTGCGCATCCGTCACCATGCCTATCCGACCAAGCCCGGCAATTTTTTCCGTTATATCGGTAAAATATCCTTTGCCGTCATTTTCCAACAGAAACGAATTCGGCGCTACGCCATAAGCCCCCGACACGGAACGGCCGCCGGCAAACAAATCGAGGTCGCCGTCGCCATCAAAGTCCGCGGCGCGCACGCAGGCCGTATTTTCCAACATTTTCGGCAGCCGGTCAGACGAACGGTCTTCAAAATTTCCCCGTCCGTCGTTTATCCATAAAAAATCGGTCAGGCCGGGATCAGTACCAGGCAGTTGGTTTCCGCCGGTACCGACATACAGGTCCAGCGCGCCGTCGCCGTTGGCGTCAAAAAAAACGGCGCAGGTTTCCAGCCGGGTATGTGGAGACTTTACCAACGTTTTCGGGACAGAAAATCCCGCATTGGTTTGCACAACCAATTGGCCGCCCGACGGCCCCGGCAAATAAAAATCGTCGAGTCCGTCGCGGTTTATGTCGCCCACGGCCAGTTTTGGGCCCTGTGTACCCAGCGACCAGGGCAGCAGTTTTTCCCGGATAATGTCGTCAGGCGGATTCTGGCGGTGCGTGGGAAGCAAGTCCCGGAAGGGCGCAAACACGGTTTCCCCCGCGGGTGCGGGCGGGTCGTCTTTCCCGGGCTCTTGCCGGATGCGGAGCGTTTGGTTGGTCGCTACCGGGCCAGCCATGTGCTGCGATGTGCCATCCGGCCAGCGGATATGGATAGACGACACGGACGTGAAGGTATCCAATCCGAAAATCAGCACCGGCTCTACGGACGATTGAAACCCCCGGACCGGTTGCAGATACTGCGTTTGCCGGAGGCCGCCGGCACATTCCACGACAACCGACGCGCCGATGGCAAAGGGGTTTAGTCCCAAACCTTCGGGTTTGATTTTTAAAAAATTACGGCCTTTTGCGTTGTTTTTATATACCGATGCCGGCTGGTTCAGGTTATTGGTCACCAGATCCAGGTCGCCGTCGTTGTCCAGGTCGGCATACGCGGCGCCATTCGAAAAGCCTTCCAGCGCCAGCCCCCATTGGGCTGAAACATTTTCAAATGTGAGGTCGGATTTATTGCGAAAACAATAATTGGCCGCACTGCCGGACGGAATTTTGCGCACCATATCCAGGTCGCCGGCCTGCCGCTGCACCCCGGCAGACGAAATAAACTGGAGGTAGTCCATATCGTTGGGTCGGTGCGGAATGCCATTGGTGATGTAAAGGTCCTTCCAGCCATCGAGGTCGAAATCGGCGAACAGGGCGCTCCAGCTCCAATCCGTGGTGGCAATGCCGGCCAATTGTCCAATCTCGCTGAAATCGGCGGGCCGTCCACCGTCTCCCGTCCACCGTCTGCCGTCTCCCGTCTCCCGTCTACCGTCCACCGTCTCCCGTCCCCCGTCCCCCGTCCCCCGTCCACCGTCCACCGTTCCCCGGTTGAGTTGCAAGCAGTTTCGGGGGAATTGCCAGTGATACCCATACGAATGTTTGAATTGGTACACTGGGTATTGGTCGGCCGGTTGACTGGCTTTGAGCGTGATTTCATCTTCCGGTTTCATGTCCAGTGTGACGATATCCGGCAGGCCGTCGTTGTTGAAATCGGCCATATCGCACCCCATGGAGAAGTTGGAGGTGTGGCCGGTGCTTTGTGAAATACCTTCTTTAAAATACCGACCTTCCATATTATAATATAGAAAATCATTTTCGTGAAAATCGTTCGCGACGTAAATATCGGGATACCCGTCGCCGTTCACATCGCCGATGGCCAGGCCGAGCCCGTAGCCGGATTTGCCGTCGCGCAGGCCGGATTGGGGGGTGATGTCGGTGAAGTGAGATCCGGCCTCATTCCGAAACAACCGGTCGCTGGCCATCACATCATACTGCCGGGAAATACTCGTGTCTTTATACGACTCCGGACTGTGTACGCTGTGGCACAGCACAAAACAGTCGAGGTCGCCGTCGCGATCGTAATCAAAAAAAGCGGCCTGGGTGCAAAAGGCGGAAAGGTCGAGGCCGTATTCGGCGGCCCGGTCGGTGAAGGTACCGTCGCGGTTGTTGATAAAAAGTTGGTTTTTGCCGCGGAAGGATTTGTAATTGCCTACCTGGCAAACATAAATATCCAGCCAGCCGTCGGCATTCACATCGGCCATGGCGACGCCGGTTTTCCAACTGCCGGAGCCGCCGACGCCGGCCTTTTCGGTGACATCTTCAAATTTAAACCCGCCTTTGTTCAGGTAGAGCCGGTTTTTTTCCGTATTGGAGGTAAAATAGAGATCGGGAAGGCCGTCATTATTTACATCGCCTGCCGCAACCCCGCCGCCATTGTAGTAATACAGGTACTGAATAATATTCATGCCGCCTTCGGCAGTTTGTTCCGGGAGCTGGTTTTCAAACGTAACGCCGGTTTCGGCGGGCGGCAGGGAAGTGAAAAGAGTGTCTGTGTGCGTTTGCCGGCAGGCGGAGGAAAAGAGCATTATGGCAACGACAGCCAGGGTGGAAATTGGTCTGATGTTATGCAAGCCATTTACCTGGCGCAAAGACGAATCGGAGGAAATGTGCATAACAGGTATGAGCGAGTATTCTTTTGTGAAAAGATAAAACGCCTACCGCAACGCTTTTTCCCGCAGTCGTTGCAAAAACGGCGACGCAAATATGAAGGATTGCAGGTTTTCATTGTCGCTTTGCAAAACATCGTCATTGGTGCCGCTCCATTCGAGCCGGCCATCGTACAGGAAACAAATATTGTCGCCAATTTCCATCACCGAGTTCATATCGTGCGTGTTGATGATGGTCGTGATGTTGTTTTCGATGGTGATGCTGCGGATCAGTTCGTCGATCACCAGGGCTGTTTTGGGGTCGAGGCCCGAGTTGGGTTCGTCGCAAAACAGGTATTTGGGGTTGAGCACGATGGCGCGGGCAATACCCACGCGCTTTTGCATACCCCCGGACAGTTCGGAGGGGAATTTTTTGTTGTTTCCCGCCAGGTTTACCCGTTCGAGACAATAATTGACCCGGTCCAGTTTTTCTTTGGGCGTTTGATGTGTAAACATATCCAGCGGGAAGCGGATATTTTGTTCCACGGTAAGCGAGTCGAACAACGCGGAGCCTTGAAACAACATACCGACCTGCATGCGGATCGGGCGCAGTTCCTGTTTATTCAGCGCAGTGAAATCCACGTCGTCATACCATACTTTGCCCGTGGTCGGTTGAAAAAGGCCGACCAGAATTTTCATCAGCACCGTTTTGCCGGAGCCGCTTCGACCGATGATCAGGTTTGTTTTGCCCGCTTCATAGGTAAAGGAGATACCTTTCAGCACTTGCTGGTCGCCAAAATCTTTGATGATATTTTCTGCGCGAATCATGGGTGTTTCGTTAAATTTAGGTCATTGTTCGTCATTGTTCGTCATTGTTCGTCATTGTTCGTCATTGTTCGTCATTGTTCGTCATTGTTCGTCATTGGGGGGCATTATCGTCATTAATGATCCCCAATGACGATTAATGACCCCCAATGACGATTAATGACGTTCAATGACCCCCAATGACGCCCAATGACGATTCTCTACAATGGCAACGCCGAATACCGTTCGATAAACGCCTTGAGTTCATCCACCATATTGGGCGAACCGATGGCAATGGTACTGCGCTGGTGCAATTCTTTCGGGTCGACGTCGAGGATACGTTTGAGTTGTGTGTTCATGGATTTGCCGCCGGCTTGTTCCACAATCATAGACAGCGGGTTACATTCGTACAACAAACGCAGTTTGCCTTTGGGGTATTTTCGGGTGCTGGGGTACAGGAAAATGCCGCCCTGAATCAGGATACGGTGAATGTCGCTCACCATGGAACCGATATAGCGCAGGCTATAGTTCTCGTCGCTGCAATTGTCGATATACCGGCGCATTTCCAGGTCAAATTTGGAATAATAGCCCTGGTTGACGGAGTAAAACTGGCCGTCTTCCGGCATACGCATGTTGCGGTGGCTGAGGCAAAATTCGCCGATGCTGGGATCGAGCGTGAAGCCGTTCACCCCGCGGCCGGTGGTGTACACCAGAATAGTGGAAGTACCGTAAAGCACATAGCCGGCGGCCACCTGCTTGCTACCCGCTTGCAGAAAATCATCCACGGTAGCCGGGCCGGTCGGGTCGCTTTTCCGGCGGTATATGGCAAAAATAGTGCCCACGGAAATATTGACGTCGATGTTGGAAGAACCGTCGAGGGGGTCGAACATGACGACATAATGGCTCTTTTTTGAATTGACCGGCGGCACCTGAATAATATCGTCGTTTTCTTCAGATGCTATGGCGCAACACTCGCCGCTGTTTTTCAGGCACTCGATGAGTTTTTCGTTGGCATAAACGTCCAGTTTTTGCTGCTTGTCGCCGGAAGCATTGTCCGACGAGCCGTCGGCCACGCCGATGATATTGACCAACCCGGCTTTGTTTACTTCGCGGTTGATGATTTTGGCGGCCACGCCGATATCGCGCAGCAAACCGGTCAGTTCGCCGGTGGCGTAATCAAAATCCTTTTCCGAACGGATGATAAACTCGTCAAGCGTGACGATACGATTGCCGCCGGGCAGGGCAAAAGGAACGGCGATGCCGTTTTCAGGCGTTTTTTTTGCAGAAGTTGCCATGTTGTGTGTGGTGGAGTAACAGGTTAAATCCGCTTTTTCACCCGGCTTTCGCAACGGAGAAAAAGCGGCAAAAGTGGTTCTGGCAAATACGGCTTTGGCCGCGGCACAAAATTACATAAATCCCGACAGAATGAACGCCACATATCAGCGTGCCGTTCGGCGGTATCGAAAAGGAGTTGCGCGCCACCGCCAATACTTTCCTTAACTTTGCAACACTTTCCGACCGGTGTTGTTAACCGATTCTTTCCCCGCTCCGGGCTTGTCGGTTAGACATGGCCTGGCAGGCAACAATCAAGGAAAACATGCGTCATCTCGCCTATCTGAATAAATTTTTCTGGAAATACCGCTGGCGGTTTTTAATGGGTATCGTGTTTGTCGGGCTGGCCAACTGGTTTCGCGTATGGCAGCCCAAAGTGATCCGCGATGCGCTCGACACTGTGATCCGACAGGTAAAACATTACCAGGAAACAGGTGGCATTGCCGCACACCCGGAAGCGTACCGCGAACTCGGAACACAAATCGCCTGGTTCGGCGCAGGCGTCATCGCCCTGGCCCTGGCCATGGGGCTGTTCATGTTTTTCATGCGCCAGACCATCATCGTGATGAGCCGCCTGATCGAGTACGATATGCGTAAAGAACTTTTCGCGCACTACGAAAAACTCGACCTGGCCTTTTTCAAACGCAACAGCACGGGCGACCTCATGTCGCGTATTTCCGAGGACGTGTCCAAAGTGCGGATGTTTCTTGGCCCGACGATTCTGTACGGGCTGGACCTCACGTTTTTGTTCGTGCTCACCATCTCGTCGATGTTGCGGGTCAACGTAACGCTTACACTTTGGTCGCTGCTGCCCCTGCCGTTTCTGAGCATATCGATCTACTGGGTCAGCACCATGATAAACCGCCGGAGCGAAAAAATTCAGCAGCAACTTGCCGTGCTCACCAGCACCGCCCAGGAAGTGTACAGCGGCATTCGGGTGGTGAAAAGTTACGCACAGGAAGAAGCCATGGGCCGGCATTTTGCCGTACAAAGCGAGGAGTTTCGCCAAAAATCGCTGAGTCTCATTCGGGTAGACGCCTTTTTTTACCCCCTGATGCTGCTCATGGTGGGCGCCAGCACCATTATTACCGTGTATGTGGGCGGGTTACAGGCGGTGAAAGGCAATATCACGGCCGGTAATATCGCCGAATTTGTCATTTACATCAATATGCTCACCTGGCCCGTAACGGCCATCGGCTGGATCGCCTCGCTGACCCAACAGGCGGCCGCTTCGCAAAAAAGGATCAATGAATTTTTAAGTACACAACCCCAAATTGTGTCGCCGGCGGCACCCATCGGAGAGGGGCGCCTAAAGGGTCATATCGTTTTTGATAATGTCACCTTCGTGTATCCTGATACCGGCATCAAGGCCCTCGAAAAAGTCTCTTTCGAGGTGTTGCCCGGGGAAAAATTAGCCATCATCGGCCGCACAGGAAGTGGCAAAACAACCATTGCCGACCTGCTCGTTCGCATGTACGACGTGACCGAAGGCCGCATCCTGCTGGATGGCGTCGACTTGCGGGAACACGACCTGTACCAACTGCGCCGGCATATCGGCTACGTACCCCAGGACATGTTTCTTTTCTCCGACACCGTTTGGGGCAATATCGCCTTTGGCAAAGACGGGATCAGCCAGGAAGAAGCGGAATTTTTTGCTAAAAGTGCGGCTGTGCACGACGACATCATGGGCCTGCCGAAAGGGTATGAAACCCTGGTGGGCGAACGCGGCGTCACCCTTTCGGGCGGCCAGAAACAGCGGATCAGTATTGCCCGCGCATTTGCCAAAAAACCGGATATTGTGCTGCTCGACGACTGTCTTTCCGCGGTGGATACCAATACGGAAAGCCAGATTCTGGGTTATCTCGATCAGGCATTGGCCGATAAAACGGCCATTATCATCACCCACCGGATCTACGGTATGTTGCAGTTTGATAAAATAATCGTGCTGCACGATCATGGAATATCCGAAGCAGGCACCCATGAATCACTGATCGCCGCCGGCGGCTATTATGCGGAATTGTTTGAAAAACAATCGGCAGGCGAAGTGGTGAGATAGTAGTTTTGAGTTTTGAGTTTTGAGTTTTGAGTTTTGAGTTATCTTGCTCGGCATAACTCAAAACCCGAAACTCAAAACTCAAAACTTTATAATGTTAGTCAAATCCTACTGCTCCACTCCGATTGGCTGGTTTGAAATCACCGGCAGCGCGTTCGGCGTGCGCACGGTAAACCGTTGCGATCAACCCGGGGAAGCAAGCGTCGATTTGCCCGACGACCATCCGGTATCGGTGTGCCGGCGTGAGTTGGAAGAATATTTTGCCGGCGCCCGGCAAATATTCGACGTGAAACTCGACTGGAGCGGCGCTTCGGAATTTCACCAGTTGGTTTGGAAGGCTTTATTAAATATCCCGTACGGAGAAACGGCGGCTTATTCCGATATCGCCGCGCGTATCGGACACCCGAAAGCCGTTCGGGCCGTTGGGCTGGCCAATCGCAGCAATCCCGTGGCTATCGTAGTGCCTTGTCACCGCGTGATCGGGAAAGCCGGCGAATTGCGCGGCTATTTTTACGGACTGGATACGAAACTTGCGCTGCTGCGCCACGAAAATCCGGTGCGCTACGCAGAACAGGGCTCGCTTTTTTAAAAAATCACTACTTCTTACCCTTCTGTTGAGCCGCCGCGGCCCGCTCCAGCCAGGGCTGTGCTTTTTCCGGTTGCCCCATATCTTTATAGGCGGAGCCGATATATTGGAGCAGGGTAGCATTTTCCGGTTCGTAAATAAGTCCTTGTTGCCATTGTTCGATGGCTTGCGGAAATTGTTTTTTCATCGCCAGTACGGCGCCGAGGTTTCGTCGGGCGTCGATAAAACGCGGATTGATGGCCACCGACTTGCGGTACACGGTTTCGGCGGAATCCAACTGGTTGCGCAGGAAATAAATAAAGCCCAGGTTGGATAACACCTTGTCGTCGTTGGGGCGGTGTTTCAGCGCCTTTTGGTAGTCCTCGAAGGCCTGATCATACTTTTGCAGGCGGAAATAAGCCAGGCCGCGACTGCCATAAGCATCGTGGTATTGCGGGTACAATTCGATGGCTTTAGAATAAAAATCAATGGCCTTGTTTACCCACACCGTATCCGTCACCTGCCCGGTTTCCTCCACCATACCTTCCTTTATCGTTTCGATACCGAGGTGGTAATTCAACTTGGCACAATTCGGTGAATTCGGAATATCGGCTTTATAGAGATTATAACTAGTGTACCATACCGGGTTGCGCAGCACGGTTTGTACGGAGTAAGCCAATAAAATAATGCCCGCTATGCCCCACACCAGGGCGCCTTTACCGCCGGGATTGGTAACCTGCTGTGCCATCGGAACATTTTCCTCCAGCCGTGTCCCGGATAAGCGGGTAATTAGCCAGGCGAGGGCCAGCACAAAACCGAAAGACGGCGTGTACAACACCCGCTCGCCATAGGAAGTACCGATGAGCATCAGCACATTACTGAACAAGGAAAAAGAAACGAGGTAAAACAGAATGGCAAATGCCAGGATATGTTTTTTGCCCAGGTTCAGCAGCGCCCATATAAACATGCCGGCATAGAGCACAAAGCCCCCTAGTGCGCGCCAATCGGCAAAAGAGACCGTTTTCATTTGTGGATAACCCAGGTCGCTGATGAGCGGATGCGGAAAAACGAGCGTTTTGAGGTAAAGACCGCACATCATAAACGCCGAAGCAAGGCGGGTGGAAGTGCTTTTCGCACCGACAATAAAATTATCCAGTTCCGAATATACTTCCGGGTAGGGTTGAGCGCCGAGCACCCGGTGCCGGATAAACAAAAAGATTACTGCCGGCAACAGAAACCACGCGGATACCCGCAGGATTTCCCCCAATTTTTTATCGGTAAAAAACCAGATGCAGAGCGGAAGCACCGCCAGAAAGGTGATTGAACTTTCTTTTGAAAACAACCCCAGGGTGTACGAAACCACCCCCCAAACCAGCCAGGGGGTCCGGTTTTGTTCAAAGTATCGCCAGATACAGTACAAGGAAATGGTACTGAACAACAGCGCCAGTATCTCATCCAGGCTTTTAATGTTAGCCACTACTTCCGTATGCACCGGATGCGCCATAAAAAACAAAACGGCCAACGCGGGCAATATGGGTGGATAGCCGGCCAGAATACGCCGCCAGGTAATCCAGAGCACCCAACCGCTGAGGCCGTATACCACGGCATTCATAATGTGCCCGACGGCCGGGTTGTCGGGCGACAATTGCCATTGCAGGGAAAAAATAAGCAGCGACAAGGGCCGGTAGAGCGAGCCGGGACTGTTCCAGGCGCCATAGCGGTACTCCGTGGTAAAC
>CAUJEY010000251.1 GCA_963169325.1 Bacteroidota bacterium | reverse complement strand
CTGCTAGTTTGCCAAGGCTTACTTTTGACAAACGAGCAAGAGGAACAACCGCTTCATAAGTCTGGCCCTTATCCAGTTCCAATAAAGCGGTGATCCGTTTGTAAGTCCTCGACCTCAAAGAGCCTTTAAAAAGCATTTCTTGTAAAACTTCGCGGTCTTGATCCGCTAGACAGACGTGTGATTTTTTCATCAGGAGATTTTTAATCTCCGCAATATACAAAGAAATTTAATTTACACTGTAATTAGTACTACCGAACAATTACTCGCTGCATAATGGCTAAAACCAATAAAATAGAAGTTCAGGGTATCTCCGTGTCTGTAACCCGATTGGATACGGATGACTACATTTCTCTTACCGACTTAGCCCGGCACAGAGATGCTGAAAGAAGCGACTATATTTTGCAAAACTGGATGCGCAACCGCAGCACCATTGAATTTCTAGGCCTTTGGGAACAACTCAACAACCCGGATTTTAATTCCATCGAATTCGATGGGTTTAAAAACATGGCCGGCTCCAACAGCTTTAGTATGACCCCAAAACGCTGGATTGAAACAACAAACGCTATCGGTATAGTCTCTAAAGCCGGGAGATACGGTGGCACCTATGCGCACAGAGATATTGCTTTTGAATTTGCTTCCTGGTTGAGTGCCGAATTTAAACTCTACCTGGTTATTGAATTTCAACGGCTTAAAAAGCAGGAAAATGACCCCGCCAAGCTAGAGTGGAACTTCCAGCGCACACTTGCCAAGGTCAATTACCAGATACACACGGATGCAGTAAAGGAAAAATTGATTCCGGAGGCCCTGAACAAGGCTCAAATCGCTGTGGTGTATGCCTCGGAAGCCGACCTGCTCAACATGGCCTTATTTGGCAAAACTGCAAAACAATGGCGCGATGCCAACCCGGAAAAAGAAGGAAACATCAGAGACCACGCCACCATTGAGCAGTTGGTGGTACTCTCCAACCTGGAAAGTATCAACGCCATGCTCATCCATCAAGGTCTGGAACAACCTGTCCGACTGGCTCAATTGAATGCCATGGCCATTACACAAATGACTTCATTGCTCCATTCAAAAAAAATTCAGAAGCTGAAATAATTTTACAAAACAACGCAAGATTAAAATCACTCATCGTAAGCCTTTGGGACACCCTCTGGAGCTCCAGAATAGCCAACCCGTTTACAGCAATAGAACAAATCTCTTATCTGCTCTTTATCAAGAAGATCGATATGACACCGGAACAAAACAAAGATGAAAACAAATCCTTTCAAACGCCTTTTGCGCAAACTTACTTTCATGGGACAAAGGCAGACCTTGAAATAGGAGATATTATTGAAGTTGGTTTTAACTCAAACTTTGGACAAAGAAAAAATGCGAAATACATTTTCCTGACAGCGACATTAGATGCTGCTATCTGGGGTGCTGAACTTGCCGTTGGAACAGGACGTGAAAGGATTTATTTAGTAGAACCAACGGGAGAAATTGAAGATGATCCTGATTTGACAGATAAAAAATTCCCGGGCAATCCAACAAAATCTTATCGTTCAATACATCCGTTTAAGGTTGTCGGCGAAGTTACCATTTGGCAAGGACATCCATCAGAGCAAGTTAAAGCAATGAAAGACGCATTAGAAAGACTTAAAGAACAAGGTGTTAATTCTCTAAATGACGAATAAAATCTTGTACACCCGGCGGAAAGTATAACTGGCGTCACTTCTTCTCCGCAATCTTCCTTAATTCATTCAACTTCCACAACGCATCCATCGGCGTCATCGTATTCAAATCCAGCGCCATGAGCTCGTCGCGGATTTTCATCGTGTATTCGTCCACATCGAAAATATTCAGTTGCATTTTCGGAACGATGTTTTTGATTTTTTTCTTCAGTTGAGCCGGCGTCTCAATGGCCGTGTTGCCCATGTTCCCCTCTTCGCCGTCTCCCGTCTCCCGTCCACCGTCAACCGTCAACCGTCCACCGTCCACCGTAAGTCGTCCACCGTCGGCTTCCAGGGTTTGCAGGATTTCCTTGGCCCGTTCCACCACGGTAGCCGGCATGCCGGCCATACGAGCTACGTGTATACCGAAGGAGTGGTTGCTGCCGCCGGGCACCAGTTTGCGCAGGAAAATGACCTTGTGGCCCACTTCGCGGGTGCTCACGTGGTAATTGTGTATCCGTTCGTGTTGTTCGGCTAATTCATTGAGTTCGTGGTAGTGGGTGGCGAACAGCGTTTTAGGGCGCGCGCGGCCGTTGTCGTGCAGGTATTCCGAGAGGCTCCAGGCGATGGAAATGCCGTCGTAGGTGCTGGTACCCCGGCCGATTTCGTCGAGCAGGATGAGCGAGCGGTCGCTGATGTTGTTCATAATCAACGCCGTTTCATTCATTTCAACCATGAAGGTACTTTCGCCGCCGCTGATGTTGTCGCTGGCGCCGACGCGGGTGAACACCTTGTCTAACAATCCGATATGGGCCTCGCCGGCGGGTACGAAACTCCCCATTTGAGCCATCAGCACAATCAGGGCCGTTTGGCGCAGCAGGGCCGATTTACCGGCCATGTTGGGGCCGGTGATCAGGATGATCTGCACCGTCTCGTTGTCGAGGTACACGTCGTTCGGGATGTAGGCCTCGCCCATGGGCAATTGCGTTTCGATCACCGGATGCCGTCCGTCGCGGATATCGATGACGAGCGAATCGTTTAGTTCGGGGCGTTTGTAGTGGCGTTGCACGGCCACTTTGGCAAAAGAGAGCAGGCAGTCAATGCGGGCGATGATTTGTGCGTTGTGTTGCACCTGACTGATGTAGGCGCCGGTTTCGTCCACCAGTTCGCGGAAAATACGATCTTCCAGTTCCAGGATTTTCTCCTCGGCGCCCAGTATTTTGCCCTCTAGGTCTTTGAGTTCAGGGGTGATAAACCGTTCGCCGTTGGCGATGGTTTGTTTGCGAATCCAGTCGTTCGGCACCTGGTCTTTCCATTTACTGGTTACCTCCAGGTAATAGCCGAACACGTTGTTGAAACCGATTTTCAGGCTGGTGATCCCGGTTCGCTCCGTTTCGCGCTGCTGGATTTCGAGCAGTAACTCCCGGCTGTGTCGCACGATATGCCGCAAATCGTCTAATGCCGGCAGCGCGCCGTCGGCGATCGCGCCGCCTTTGCGGATATCGGTAGGCGGATCGGGCGCGATGATCGCTTCGATGCGTTCGCGCAGGGTGTGGCAGGGATTGAGGGCTTCGCCGAGGCGTTTTAACCCCACCCCCAACCCCTCCCCCGAAGGGGAGGGGGGCTTGATCTCGTTCAAAGGGTTGTCTTTTGTTTGGGATAGCCCTTTTTGAGCGGATTTGTCCGGGCTTTCAGCAGACGAAAAATCTGTATTTCCAATCAAAAAATTCTTTCCAGATGCCGCCGTCGAGCCCCCCTCCCCTTCGGGGGAGGGGCTGGGGGTGGGGTTGAGCATCCCCTTAATTTGCCCAATCGCCATCAGCGCCCGCCGCAACTGCATAACCTCCCGCGGATTGATTTTTCCCACGGCCGTTTTGCTCATCAGGCGTTCCAGGTCGCCGATATGGCGGATGTGGGGTTCCAGTTTTTCGGCAAATTCGCGGTGTTCCACAAAAAAGGAAACGGCTTCCTGGCGTTCCTGGATGGGTTGAAGGCTGGTGAGGGGCAGCAGCACCCATTTTTTGAGCAGTCGCGCACCCATGGGGCTGATCGTATGGTCGAGCACCTGGAGCAGGGAGGTGCCGGTTTCGTGGTTGGACGTGATCAGTTCCAGGTTTCGGATCGTGAACCGGTCGAGCCAGACGTAGTTATCGGTTTGCAGGCGGCTGAGGCTGCCGATATGGCTCAGGCGGTTGTTTTCGGTGGCGGCTAAGTAGTGCAGGGCGGCGCCGGCTGCTGCCTGGGCGAGTTCGAGTTCTTCCACGCCGAAACCTTTGAGGCCGGCGGTCTGGAAATGCTGGAGCAGTTTTTCGCGGCCGAAGTCGTAGGTAAAAATCCAGTCTTCGAGCGTGAAAGTGTAGAATTTGTCGCCGAAAGCGGCGGTGAATTCTTTCAGGCGGCTTTTGGGCAGGATAATTTCGGAGGGCCGGAAACTTTGCAGCAGTTTGTCGATGGTGGCGTGGTCGCCTTCGGTCACGAAAAATTCGCCGGTGCTGATATCGAGAAAAGCCGCGCCGAAATGTTCGTTTTTGCCGTAGGCCAGCGTTGCCAGAAAGTTGTTTTGGTTGTATTCCAGCAGCGCATCGTCGGTGGTGACGCCGGGGGTAACTACTTCCGTCACAGAGCGCCGCACCACTTTGCCCGGGGTGGGCTTTTCCATCTGTTCGCAAATAGCCACGCGATAGCCCGCGCGCACGAGTCGCGGCAGGTACATATCCATGGCGTGGTATGGGAAGCCGGCCAGTTCTACGTCTGCACCGCCGTTGTTGCGGCTGGTGAGCGTTATGCCCAGCGCCCGCGAGGCCTTGACGGCGTCTTCGGAGAAGGTTTCATAAAAATCGCCTACCCGGAAGAGCAGGATTGCGTCGGGGTATTTGGCTTTTACCGCGTTGTATTGCGTCATCAGCGGGGTTGTGGTCGTCGCTGATTTATCGTTTTTGTCGTTTTTGCCGGGTCGGGCCATACGTTGTGGCAGAGAGTTGGTGAAGTGGGCAAAAGTAAGAAAAGGTTTCGGGTTTCAGGTTGGGGAGCAATAAACGACTAAAAACCTACCCGGAGGCAGGGCATGAGAACTATTTAACCCGATATAGAAAGGAGTGGATTGCAGATGTGAATGAATTTTTATATCTTAGCCGGCAATAGATTTTAGGAAGAAAATAACTACCATCGTTCAATTTTAAAAAACCTGATTATGCCCAAATTTACACTATTCTCCCTACTGCTGCTCTTTATTTCACAACACCTCTGCGCCCAAACCACCGCCCCCACAGAGGCCTGGATCGGCACAGGCACCGTGCAGGCGCGTATTGTCGCCGGCGGTCCTTTGGTGACCGATTTTCAAATTCCCAATATCTTGGCTGATACTTTAGTTTCAGCGCTTAACGAATTGTCCCTTTGGTTAGGCGGAACGGATGCCGCTGCCAACTACCGGCTTTCCATCCAGCACCCGGAAAATGCCAAAAACGATTTCGCGGGCGGGTTTCGTGATATTCCACAATCGGCAAGGGTTTGGAAGGTAACGAAGGATCAGATCATAAAACACCAGTTAGATTTTGCAGACAATGGCGTTATTGATGATCCTATTCCCGATATTTTTGCCTGGCCGGCCAGAAAAAACCCCTGGTCGATGCAATATAACGGCTTTGCTGTAATGGATTCTTTTGATAGAAAATTGACAGCGCCGTATGCAGAATGGGGCCCTGATCAATACGATCCGGCAAAGGGAGATTATCCCCATTTGACGTATGTCATTTATAATATTGAACGGCAACCGGATGAAATGGTCTTCGTTCCTTTCCATGTCAAGATAGTTTCTGCGCAATTTCCTGATATAACGCCTATCTCAGTAAACGGAAGCGCGTTTTTTTTCACTTACTATTGCGATGATGCGGATTTTTTGGATCATGCAGTGTTCGGATACGTAACGCTCGAGTTTCCGAAACATGATCAGTTGAACGACTTGTATCTCGCTTTCAGGATGGACGCACAGATCGGCGACCCGCAGGATGATTATTTTGGATATATCCCCGGACATTCTGTTGCCTATTTTTATAATTCCGATACTTCAATTATAACAGGTAGTAATCAATTTCCCCCGGTAGTAGGATTCGATGTTTATGGTGGGATAACGGATACATTTGGCGACTTGAAAGGTATCACTAACGTTATTCTGATTAATCCCGACGATCCTGTCTGGCCTGCTTACTCTACAGAGCCAGTAAACCAGTTTCAATATTACCGGTGCATTAGCGGGCATTGGCGCGACGGTCAGCCACTCACCCATGGCGGTACGGGATATGGTGGGTCAGTATTGGCACAACATATTTTTCCGGATGCACCTTTCGACACTTCCGGCTGGTCGGAGATCAGTGCCGGCAATCAGCCTGGTGACCGGCGCGCGATCATTTCAAGCGGCCCTGTTAACACTACTAATGAATATACCAAAACAGACCAGGTACTTTTTGCGCTGAATTATGTGCCAGGAGATAAAAGCCTGTCCGGCCAATGGGAAACCCTGCGTGAGCGGTCTTTAGACCAAGGTGATTTTTTCTACGCCGATTTCTTCCCACCCGCCATTGATCCATACGACACACTGGCCTGTTTCAAAACATCTTCTGTGATTTCACTACCCGGCCTGACACCGGTCAGCATTTTTCCGAATCCCACCCGCGGACAGTTGCAAATAGATGCCGGCACAGTCCTGATTCAGGAAATCAAAGTGTACGACCTGGCCGGCAGACTTGTTTTGGCGCCCGCTCTTACACTGCCGGGGAGTTCGAGGATAACACTGGATTTACAAGGATTGCCCCCCGGGTTGTATTTCATCTATGGAATGCTGGATAACAAGGGGCAGTTTGTACAACGGGTAGTGGTGACTGGATGAGGGGGGAATAGAACGACGAAGTAAATGGACAGCCACACTACTGGACGCTTTTAAACATACGAGGCACATAGGGCACATAGTTTTTTGATTATCAAAGGATTAAAATCTATGTGGTCTATGTGCCTATGTGTTAAATTGAAAATGTCCAATCTACGATTCGCGCAAACCTCTATTTTATGTCGGCCAGGTTATTTAAACCTGCCAGTACATCTTCTTTCAATATATACTGCATTTTTTGGGGTTCTTCAAACAGCGGACTGTGAGCAGACCTGTCGAATGTGTAAAATCCTTTTAGCGGTGCTTGCAGATTCTCAAAGTAAGATTTTGCCTCTGTATAAGAGCAGGTGTAATCGTATATACCTTCAAAAAAATAGACTGGAAGATCAAGGACTGGCAGCTGTTCGGATAGATCCGTTGTGAGCATCGTATCCCATAGTATGCTGATGCCTGCACGGGATTTGCCGCGCCACAAATTGATCTTTTCAGATAAAGTGTACTCCCGGCATAACAACGACGGTAAAAAAAGTCCGGTAATTACCGATTTCATGTCGCGTGTCGTGCCGATGCCAAGGCTGTGCATGGCTCCGTCACGCAAGGCACGATATGCATCCGGTGTGCCGCCGGTTATCGTGACGGGCGCTGCCTCCAGTTTTTTTACCATTTTACGGTTTCCTTTCTTTTTGAATTCTTCTAACATATACTGGTACGTCAGTATTTCAGATTTGAGTTGATTCGACATCTGAGCCACACCTATGTAGGCATAATACAATTCAGGTGCCCGTGCAGCCGCTTGTATGCCAATAAATGTTCCCCCCGAATGTCCCATCAGATATATTTTTTCTTTTCCGAAACGCCGGCGCAAGTAATTCGTCACTTCCAGTACATCTGATAACATTTGCTCCGGAGTCATTGTCTCTGGTGGAATATCGGCACTGTAGGAGAGCCCTGAACCACGCTGTTCCCACCAAATGACTATAAAATGATCTTCCAGACCGGTAGGGTATTTTCGGCTAAGGAAGTAATCCGGCAGCCCCCCATGCAGGTAAAGAAGTACTGGTTTTGTTATATCCTTGCCCTTAATAAACATCCCCTGATCCACGCCATTGATACGGACATGGATTTTTTCCGAGATGCTGCCTGTTAACGGTTGTCCATTTTTATCTAGGAAAGGTGCTGATTTTCCAGGACTGTATAACAGTAACACCACTACCAGGATAAGAAAACAAATTAACAAGATTGAAATGGTAGTTAACATAAAACGTACCCCCTTTTTAATCATGGAAGATTTTTTTATATCCATGGCAGTATTACTTTTTTACCACTGCGGCAGCGAGGTAGCCCCCGCAGCCCCACATGAAGTTGCGCGGCAAAATTCGCGGGCAAAGGCGGGGCAGGAAATGACGCAGGTCAATTTCTATCTTGATTTCAGGCAACGTCTCCTATAACCGGCGGTGTGTTTTGTTCTGATCACGATCAAAGCAGAAGTTGACGGGAGTCATAGTTTTTCATTTAAAGGGTATACACTTTGAAATTGAAAATAAGGATGGAGATATTATCGCTGATTCCGGGCACGGATTGGGCTGGCAGATTGGAGCCGGCCTGGGCATTCCCCCAGGGCAGACGCATGAACGTCCCACTGGATAGATTATCGCTCTCATGTGTTTAATCGCAGTATTTGTTCACGATATTGGTCTGATCGATCTGCCTTTTTTCGTTTGCGTTTGATACTGATGTTTTCAGGGTGTGTTT
>CAUJEY010000250.1 GCA_963169325.1 Bacteroidota bacterium | reverse complement strand
TTTTTCCCCCCGTCGGGGGGCCCCCCTTCGTGGCCCCCCGATTGTGGTCGCCCGATTGTGGTCGCCCGATTGTGGTCGCCCGATTGTGGTCGCCCGATTGTGGTCGCCCGACTGCGAGTTTACACCTTCACTACCCGCTTGAAATACTCGTATGTTATTTTCAACCCTTCCTCCCGGTTATACTTGGGTTCCCAGCCGAGCAGGGTTTGGGCTTTAGTGATGTCGGGTTTGCGTTGTTTCGGGTCGTCTACCGGAAGCGGGCGGTAATCGATCCAGGCTTTGGGGTTTTGAACCAGATCGAGCACCTCCTGCGCAAACTGCATCATGGTGATTTCCTGGGGGTTGCCCATATTGACCGGCAGGTGGTAGTCGCTGAGCAACAGGCGATAAATTCCATCAACCAGGTCGTCTACATAACAAAACGATCGCGTCTGCGAGCCGTCGCCGAAAACGGTCAGGCCTTCGCCGCGGATGGCCTGGCTGAAAAAAGCCGGCAACACGCGCCCGTCGTTGACCCGCATACGGGGGCCGTAGGTATTGAAGATACGGATGATGCGTGTATCCACCTGGTGGTAGTTGTGGTAGGCCATCGTGATGGCTTCCATGAACCGTTTGGCTTCGTCGTACACGCCGCGTGGCCCTACGGGGTTCACGTTGCCCCAGTATTCTTCCGTTTGCGGGTGTACCAGCGGGTCGCCGTACACTTCCGAGGTGGATGCCACCAGGATACGCGCGCTCTTTTCCTTGGCTAAGCCTAAGCAGTTGTGCGTGCCATGCGCGCCTACTTTGAGCGTCTGTATGGGCATTTGCAGGTAGTCGATCGGGCTGGCCGGCGAGGCAAAGTGCAGGATATAGTCTAATTTGCCCGGCACGTGGATAAACTTGGTGACGTCGTGGTGGTAGTACTCGAAGTCTTTCTCCTTAAACAGGTGCTCGATGTTGTCGAGGCTGCCGGTGAGCAGGTTGTCCATGCCGATGACCTGATAACCTTCGGCGAGAAAGCGGTCGCTGAGGTGCGAGCCGATGAAACCGGCGGCGCCGGTGATGAGGATTCGTTTTTTTGTCATGATGCGGTGTGTGGGCTTTTGAAAAAAGCGGGGGCAAAGATAGGGCGGGAAATTGGGTGGGTGCAGAGAAAATGAGAGAAAGCATCGGAGTAAATGAGCCAGATAGAAGACAAATGCAGATTAAACGAGATTGTCACATGTACCTCATTAGAGGTATGTCATATTACCGACAAAGGCCTGTCATTAAATTTTATTTCGGGGAAGGGTTATACTTGGGTAATTTTTGAGCTTATTTTATTTTTTACCCAAAAGAAGCGCAAGGTTATGAATTCATGGGATGACTTACTATACACCATACGGAAGGGTCGTTGTGTGTTGGTATTGGGGTCTGGGGTGTCGACAGGGCAAGATGACGTTGGCATGGAGCGGCCGCTGACGGAAATATTGGCGCATCGTCTGTGTGATCAGATGGAGCGGCAAAATATAATGGTTGAGGGCAATCGGAATAACCTTTTCCAGGTGGCGAACGAATTTGTAGATCATTTTGGTCATACGGCGCTGGAACGGGAAACCGAAGATTTCTTACCGGCTAAGCGTATACTCCCAGCCCAACGGCTTGCAGAAAGATTTAGCGGCCCTGCCTTTTCACCTGATCCTCAGCGCGGCGCCCGATGATCTGTTTTACAAAGCGCTGCTGGGGAGCAATAAATATCCCTGTTTTATCCATTATATGCCGCCCGGTACCGACCGATCTTCCGTACACAAAAACCTGACAAAGCCGAGCGTCAGTAATAACTTGATTTATAATATGTTGGGCACTTGGAGCGATCCTGGTTCCCTGATCCTGACGGAGAACTCCCAACTCGTGTGATTCAGCACAACGATGCCATCCCGAACAGCCTGCTGGAGATTTGCAAAGCGGAGAAGAGCGTTTTCGTTTTTCTCGGCTTTGATTTTGAAAGATGGCAACTCCGCCTGCTCTTGCACACCCTTAAACTGGGCGATGAGGATATCAATCACTGAGCGGTGCAAAAGCCGGCTTCTCTTCAGAAAGACACGGTGTTGTTTTTCAAAGATCAGTACGGTGTTCACTTTATGGACATTGATACTGGGGCCTTTGTCGCGGAACTTGCCCACCGCTGTCAGATAGAGGAACCGGGAGACACAGCACGTTTGCCTGCCCGATTGCGCGCCGTTTGTTTGTATGCACAGGAAGACGACGTTTTTCGGCGGGAGCTGGATGCCCACTTCGCGCCACTGCACGAGCACCAACAGGTGGAAACCTGGGATGAGGCCTGCCTGCTCCCCGGCGAAGCGATCAGTACCGCCACGCAAAAGGCTATCGATGCCGCGCACCTCATCATCATACTGGCAAGCGCCGATTTCGTCCGTTCCGAAAATCTTTACCGCGACCACCTGGCGCGCGCTATTGCGCGTTTCGAGGCGCGTCAGGCCAAGATTTTCCCGGTTATGGTGCGCCGTTTCGCCTGGGAGGGCACCCTGTTTGACCGCCTGCCCATTAAGCTGCCCCAGGAAAACGGAACGGTATAACCGGTAGCCGAATGGGAACAACGGGATGCCGCCTACGCCGAAGTGGTGAACATGGTCCTGCGACATGTAAAATTTTTACGGGAGGACTTAAAATCTGCTATATAAGCCGCTATGGTTTCCCCGGTCTTCGCTCCTTTGAGGAAAATGACGCCGCGATTTTCAACGGACGCTCAAAGGAAAAGCAACAGTTATTCGACCTGATCATGGTGGAGCGGGTGTTGGTCATGTTTGCCAAATCGGGCGCCGGAAAAAGTTCGCTTCTGCGCGCCGGCATTGTGCCCATGCTGGCCGGCTCGTGGATTTAGAAAAACTGCCGGCGGTTAAAGTCGTATTCGCTATCCGCTCCGATCAACTCAGCCACCTGCACGAATTGTCGGATCGTATTCCCGGCATTCTGCGCAACCGCTACGAACTGAAAGGGCTGCGGCGCGAACAAGCAGCCGAGGCCCCGCGACCTTGCCGGATGCCCGCTTCGATTGTGCGCCCTTTACGTTTGAACCGGAGGCCCTTAAAGACATTCTGGACCACCTGGGTTCTTCTGCTTCCGGTACGCCGGAAGGAGAGGCGGATATTGAGTCTTTTCAATTGCAGCTGACACGCTGCTGAAACCCGTGTTGCAGTTCAAGCGGGAACGCGAATTGCGGGAAGCCGCCGAAAATGCCCGCCTGGAGCGCGACGCGGAAGCGCGGAAGCGGAGAAGGGTGGCGCCTTATGCCGGTATCGTGGCATTGCTGGCACTTGTGGCGTTTGTGGCCTTTATCCGGGCCTGGCGCCAGGAGCAAAAAACGCGTTTCAGTTTCCAGTACACTGCCGCTCAGCTTCAGGCGGAGCAAAATCCCACGGTTGCTTTCCGTTTGGCAGAACAGGCCCTGGATATCGAGCCGCGAAATCTGGAGGCGCAAGGTATGCTGGTGCGTACCTTTTACGGACGACTGTTTGCCGAAGGCGATACTTTTTACACTACTCCGCATTACCGCGAGTTCGCCGCTCAATGGGCAAAATCGGCCGGCAAGAATGGGGTTCTGATGCTCGACCCTGATTTGCGCCGTCTGCACATACAGTGGGTCGAAGGCTGACGATTCGCGAGGGCAGCCCGGTCATCGACGCTGCCCTGTCGCCTGACGGCCGCTGGCTCGTCTCGGTACATCGCCAGGACAGTCTGGCCCGACTGTGGCGCGTAGCAGATGGCAGCCTCGTCGGAGGCGTTGAACACCAGGGGCCGATTCTTTCAGTAGCCTGGTCGCCCGACGGCCGTTGGATGGCCACCGTGGCCGAAGATCGAACGCTGAGCCTCTGGAGCCACGACGGCTACTGGCTGCACACCTTTTCTTGCGGCCGCAGCCGACCCAATTTTGTCCGGTTCTCGCAAGACGGACGGTATTTGTTGTTCGAATACCATTGGCCCAGCCGGAATAAACAGGCGCTGATTATACCGCTCGATCCGGAAGGACTGCGGTCGATGTTTGATCAAAACCTGTTTTATCCCTTACCCAAAGACGCTATTACAAATAAACAATCATTATTCATAAACCAATTTCAACCGGAACCGCAGCGGTAAGCTGCAATTTTACACCACTACCAACCTGATCCATCCGGACTGGCTGAATTCAAAATACCGATTTGCCAACACGATGAAAGAATTGGATCATTTTGAATCCTTACTCTGTCAGTTGAACCTGGCATATCTGCAACCTGCAATGAATGAACGGGAGGGATATCAGGTACTCGCCATTACCCGTGAATTATTGCGAATGAAAAACAAGGTGATTACTATTGTTGATAAAAGCAGAAAAAAAGTGATTCCCAAGAGTATGGTTCCTGTGATGGCCTCCCCAGGCATGACCGTTGATTTCATACCGGTGAAAGGAAAAGCCAATACCCGAATGGAAGGGGTCCAGGTGTATGTCGTCAAACCTTCCCATTTTTTTAACTGTGAAACCTGTGGTGATTGCCTGGCCCCAAATTCACGCTGCGATCTTAATATGCTCAAAGGGGAGAGCAGCTTTGGTGTTAAAAAGATGGAGCCCGGCGTGACGATTGACCCCGGATCATATTATATTTTCGTGACAGAAAATGACTTTGAAGTGGAGTGGGTGATTTATTATGAGGCCCGCACGCTGGAGTTAGCGGATGCGGGTAAGGTGATATGGTTGCGGGTGGGGGAGTAAAACTATAACAATTTTATGCCAATAAGTACAAATCCAGATGTGGGCCGGTTGCATGTGCGCTTGGAGGATAATATTTCCCTCCTAAAATAATATCCTCCGCATGTACCCAAAATCCGGCATGGATGGCTGCTGCTGCAAGTTCATCCCATGTTGTTGTGCCACTAGGTACAACATCCATTTTCTTGTATATTGAATGTTCCCCTGTATTTCTTAAAGTTGAGGTTGTCCTGAGCGACTTTTTTTCGCCACAATACTTTTGCAGTTGATCCCTTATTCGCATTTCTTTGCCCGCTGACTCAAACAACCATAGTATTCTGTCTGCATTTACATTTCCCGTGCTTGTAATATCAGAGATGAGTGCCCGTCTATTTTTGGGAGCTATGCCATAATGTGGCTGAATGCCGGCCAACATCCATATCTGTTTGTCTAGGTCCTTTTTATCTATCTTTCTTGTTGATTCAATCGCAAGATTTTCTTTTTTAAACGCTTCACTTCGTTGAATATTATTATATTTATTCCCTTCCTGCTGCACCACATGCCCCAATTCATGCCCCAGCAACCGCTTCCCTTCCGTCGTTTCCGGCCGGTACTTTCCTTCATTAAAATATACGTCTTGTCCATGCGTAAATGCTTGCGCGTGCAGGGCCTCGTTCATACGCGCCGATTCAGCATCCGTATGCACGCGCACGCTGCCGAAATCGGCCCCGAGGGCTTGCTCGGCGCCGCCTCGTATCGCGGCAGATAAGGGTTGGCCGCCGCCTTTAGAAGATTGCAGGGAATGCGCCACAGAGGCTGGGGCGGGGCTATTGCCGGCGGGTTTGGTTTGCACCGCTTCATCTTCTTCCGTTGCGGCTTTTTTTTGCAGTTTATCTTCCTCCTCGAGCGGCTGCCGTTGTACCTTTTCTTTTTCTTGCTCTTCCAGGGGCTCGCGCTGCACGGCTTCCGGTTGCGCGAGGCGCTGTACCACCTGTCCGGCCATGCGGTCGGCTTCGGCTTCGGCGGGGCTGTTGGCGGCGCCCACCATGAGTTTGGGTTGGATCAGGGGCGAAAAGAAAGGTTCGTGTTTGGTATCCCATGATTTTTCCCGAAGGCCAGGACGCGGTTGAAAAAACGGGCCGGCGGAATCGGGTTTGGGTTGTGCGGGTTTGGTTGTTGATTTTTTCATGACTGCAGAAAAAATTATTAACGGATATAGCCCTTGCCGATCATTTAAAATTTGCTTTAGCAGCATACTGTATGGATGGCGCCTCAATTTAGTTTTCTTCAGGTTGCGATGAACCTGATTGCCTTATGAGATTAATCACATGGGTTGCTGATGGCCATCATATTGACAAACCCTTTAATTTTTGATACCTTTGTTTTCTGATAATCGGGGTATAAAAGGGTAGGCAGAGTCCGTTATAAAGAGACGAATGATCGCTGTTTTATAAGATTTGAAGTCATTTCCTACCATAAATTAATTTCTTATCCTGTCACAAGCCATATTTGGAGTGGAAGTATGTGGAAGCCGGAATTAAGGGGATGAAAAGGTTTGATTCTTGTCCAGTATTTTTATAGTGTATTCTATTCACTGCTCCCAGCGGGAGGTTAATTTCTATTCTCCAATGATACTACCGGCATTACAGTACCTGGCAAAAGAAATCAACCGTTTTGAATTCGGCAATCCTGCCGACCCTGCTGTTGAATTAGGAAATGTTTCGAGGTTGGATCTTGATACGGATGCCGCCAGTTCAGGCAATCAAAACAAGGTGCTGATTACGCTTGTCAATATAGAAGAAGAAAAGACACTTCGAAACGATTCTTTCTATAACCGAAGAAGCGATCCGGTCAAAGGCGATCAAATTGAAAAGCGAAATGCCACTTTGTTTGTCAATCTGTATATATTGATCAGTTGCGCTGATACCTATACAAGTGCATTGGAGCGTCTGGACAAGATTATCAAATACCTGCAGGGGAAAAATGTGTTTACGGCGGCTACCGCTGACCCGGAAGACAATTATCCGGAGGCAGTGGATAAGATCATTCTCGATTTGTTTTCACTTAATTTCGAGCAGATCAATCATTTGTGGAGTATTCTGGGCGGTAAATACGTGCCCTCTGTATTATACAAAATGCGCCTGCTTCCGATTCAGGCCGGTAAGGCAGAAGCGGTTGGGCGGATAGAAGAAATGCGCACGGATAGCAATATCAATAACTGAACTTTTAATAAAACAGGTTATGCATTGGCGATTTGATCCGTTATTCTCTATAGCTGTATACCACAGTAAATATAAAAATCCGGACCCGGAAACCGGAGAGTTGCCGCAGGCCCCCGATTTTTTACTGGAGCCCTCGCAGGGTACCCGGAGTCGCTTTCTGAGCATGGGGTGGGTATTCCGGCCCACGAGTTGGGGCTGGACTGTGTTGGGGGAGAAGACTTATGCAGATAACGGCTCAGCCGTCTTGCGGGCAAAGCCTGGTACCGGTGAAGGATTTACTTTCGTGTTGCGCTTGCGCAATACGGGACTGCTCAACGAAACCAAGCCCTATATGGTCAGAATAGAAGGTGAAGTGAAACCCAACCCTAATATGCCGTCCTTTTCCGGTCGCGCGCGTTTGCTGTATTTTGACAACCTGAATCCGGCGGGTATGCCTCCCCCAGCCCCCGCCAATCATTTCTGGCTCACCGCAGGGCCTGTGGATGTGGAACAGTTGGCCTCCCGCGCGCCATCGCCGTTTTTCTTCGCCAGCCCGAAACCCGGAGTCACGGGGGTTGATGTCACACCCTTAGCCCCGGCCGGCGCAGCCAAAACTTATCCCTTGAATCCCTCAAGCCACTCCGTAGTACTGGATTTGCCGGAAAACGGCTATCGCTTTGTTCAGCAGCCGGTTAATCAATCAGAAATCCTTTTTTTGACATCCGAAATGCCGGCAGCAGATGCCATTGGCGTAGTACGCATATTTGAACATCCGGGCGGTGGCGGCTGGGAGCCGCACCGCTGCTACAAGGTCTTATTTGGTCAAGTTTAAAAACATACATATCTCTTATTAAAATTAAATAAATCACCGCCATGCTAAATCTAAGCACACTTAAAACGCCCGGCGTATACATCGACGAAGTGCCGCTGCTACCGCCCTCCGTGGCCGCCGTGGAAACCGGTATCCCGGCTTTTGTCGGATACACGGAGAACATTGAGACAAGGGCCGGCAAAAACCTGGTGAAAATACCGACCCGCATCACGTCTTTTTTAGATTACAAGGAATTATTCGGGGGGCCGAAATTCGAATCGGACAAATCTATAGAATTGAAAATCAGCGATTTGGTAGACAAGATCAATGCCGCTAACCCGAACCAGGAAAATTTAATCAGCAGGGAGATACAGGCGAAAATCGACCCGGTCAAGCGTTCGAAATTCAATATGTACTACGCCGTACAGTGGTATTTCGCCAACGGCGGTGGGCCGTGTTATATCGTTTCCGCAGGAACCTTCAAGACAACCCCGGCCATTAATACTCCGGATTCGGTCAAGTTAAAAGAGGGCGTGACCGCCCTGGAGGCGGAAGACGAACCCACCATGATTGTGGTGTCGGAAGCGGCCGGTTTGGATGCCGCCGCGCAGAAGGAGGTGTATGAAGAAGCCCTCAAACAGGCCAATTTGCTGGGCGATCGCATGTTGATCATGGATGTCAGGCAGGCCGCGACGAAAAAATCGGAGGTGGCTGCCGATATGACTGCTTTTCGGACGAGTTATACCGAAAACAGGATGTACGGCGCTGCCTATTACCCGTACATTAATACTTCAATCGATTTTGAATACGACACTGACGCCGTGAACGTAATACACAAGAAAAAGGACTTACTAGGCGACGAAGGCGACGGCGCATACCACGATTCTTTCACAGCAATCAAAGGCGACAATGTCCTGTACGAGCAGGTCAAAACAGAGATCGGCAAGATCGAATTGGTACTGCCACCCAGCCCGGTAATAGCCGCCGTATGGGCCAAAACCGACGCCGAACGCGGCGTATGGAAAGCCCCAGCCAATGTCGGCCTGGCCAGCACAATCGGACCTGCTATCAAGATCGACGATGAAACGCAAAAAAACATGAACGTTGACCCCGCCAGCGGCAAATCTGTCAATGCCATCCGCCAACTCACAGGTCGCGGCACCGTTGTGTGGGGTGCGCGAACGCTTCTGGGCGAGAGCAACGAGTGGCGTTACATCAACGTACGCCGCTTCTTCAATTTTGTGGAAGAATCCGTAAAAAAATCAACCTATCGCTTCGTATTCGAACCGAACGATGCCAATACCTGGATCAGCATACGTGCCATGATCGAGAATTTCCTTACGCTTCAATGGCGTGCCGGAGCGCTTCAGGGCTCCAAGCCGGAGCAGGCATTCTTCGTACGCGTCGGCCTCGGCCAAACCATGACTGCCCTCGATATTTTGGAGGGCCGTCTGATTGTCGAGATCGGGATGGCGGTAGTACGCCCGGCCGAGTTCATTATCCTGCGCTTTATGCATAAACTGCCGGAAGCCTAGTATTTCAAATCCTTGATTGCCGCCTGACTTATCCAAAAATAAACAGCCGGCAATCAACGAGTGTGATATCCACCATTTATCCATCTTAAAAGCAACTTATATCATGGCAGAATATCCTCTTCCCAAGTTTCACTTCCAGGTCGAATGGGGGGGCAATCGCATCGGCTTTACCGAAGTTAGTGGCATCGACGTGCAAACGGACGTCATCGAATATCGCGAGGGCGCTAACCCGGAATACCACAAAGTCAAAATGCCGGGCATGCAAAAATTTAGCAATATCACGCTCAAACGCGGGTCCTTCAAGGGCGATAACCAGTTCTATGATTGGTGGAACACCGTCAAATTAAACACGATCGAGCGCCGCGACCTGACCATCAAACTGCTGAACGAAAACCATGAACCCGTTGTCACCTGGCAAGTTAAAAATGCCTGGCCGGTCAAAGTTCAAAGTACGGACCTCAAGGCCGACGGTAATGAAGTGGCCATCGAAACGCTCGAACTGGCGCATGAAGGCTTAACGATGAAATTTGAATAACCCGTCTGGCATCCGGTTTCTGCCAACGGAATAACCGGATGCCAGATTCACTGTAACATCCATGGCAGCTTCTATGTATTACCCACCGGTGGGATTTCATTTCCGTGTGGAGTTTCAGGGCATTCCAGGCCTGCAAAAACAGGATGCGTACTTCCAGGAAGTCACAGGTCTTTCCCGTGAACTGGAAACCGAATCCATCAAATCGGGTGGAGAAAATCGTTTTACCTACAAATTGCCCACACGGGGCCAATACCCGAATCTGGTGTTGAAAAGAGGCCTGTTCCTGGATTCCGCTATCATCAAGTGGGCCAACGACGCTATCCTCCACCTCGACATCAAGCCGGTAACTGTTTTGGTGACCCTTTTGAACGAAAAACACCAGCCGCTGCAAACGTACAACTGCGTCAACGCCTGGCCGCTCAAATGGTCCGTTACCGATCTGAATGCCCAGGAGAGCCGCCTTGTGGTGGAAACCCTGGAACTATACTATCAATACTTTGAAATCTTGTGAGCCGCTATGCCAATCGAAATTATGGAACTCATTATCAAGGCTAAGGTGTCGGCTGCGGAAGATGCCCGGCAAATCAATGGCGCCAAGCCGGCGACCAAGCCTGATGAAAAAATGCTGGAGTCGCTGGAAATCGCCTTAAAAGAAATGGCGAACATTCTTAAACATAAAAACGAACGGTAAACGATGATCTCGGAAATTGTAAGTGTCGTAAGTGCCGGAGTAAATTCGCTCCTGAACATGGTGCCCGAGCCCGGGCGGCTGACTATCATACCGGTATCTGACTATAACAAACTCACCGGAGCGGGCAATATGTACGTGGCCATGTTCAATCCCGAGCACTGGCAAACACAGGATACCGTCCAATTCGACGATACCCAGGCGCCGGGCTCTGTAGGGCCGGAGAAAAAATTTAAATCTGTAGGCGCCAAAACGCTCTCCTTCGACCTGTTGATCGATGGGACGGGAGCGAGCGGGGAAAAACGCGATGTACTGGACGACATCGCGCTCTTGCAGAAAACAACCGGTTTCAACGGCGCGGAGCACCGCTCCAACATGTTGTATGTCATCTATGGCAAACTGGCGTTTCAGGGCGTACTTGAGTCCATGTCGATCAAATATACCTTGTTCAAACCGGATGGCACGCCGCTCCGTGCAACGGTCAGCCTTTCGTTCGGCGGCGATACCCCGCGGCTCGACGGAATGCTCAAATTCGACTTGCAATCCACCGATCTCACTCACCGCCGGATGGTCAAAGACCACGACCGGCTCGATTTGCTGTGTCATAACATCTACCGGGAATCGAGGCATTACATCGAAGTGGCCCATGCAAATAAACTCACGACGTTCCGCAAACTTCCCGTTGGGACAGAACTGTATTTTCCACCGGTTGAAAAATAAGCGATATGCTCAGCCCTAACCTTAGTCCGAGTCAATTACTGCCGCCTTTACCCCAAAAAACGGACTTGGTAACTTTCACTGTGAAGGTCAATAACCAGCCGGTCCCGGACGCTGTGATGGTAAAAAGTATAGCCGTGTCGCACACCGCAAACCGTATTCCCATCGCCACCCTGACCATTCTGGACGGCGAAGTTTCCAAACAAACCTTTGCATCGAGCGATATTGATCTGTTTTCTCCTGGAAACGTCATTGAAATCCTCGCCGGTTACCACGGCAACAACAACACTATATTTAAAGGCATCATTATTCGCCATTCGGTAAATATTCCCCAAAAAGGAGCCTCTCACCTCGAAGTGGAATGTAAAGATGAAAGCGTAAAATTAACCGCCGGTCGAAAAAACAAATACTTCTACAACACTTTCGACCACGAAATCATCGATCAGTTACTACGCCGGACCCTCCCCAAAGGCCAACATCAGGCCGACGCTACTGCTGTAAAACACAAGGAAATGGTGCAGTATTTCGCCACCGATTGGGACTTAATCATCAGTCGCGCGGAGGCGAACGGCATGCTGGTTTTTGCACACCAGGGTTCGGTAACGGTAAAAAAGCCTGACTTTAACCAGACGGAAAAATTCCCGCTCAACTACGGTACCAGCATCTTCGAATTCGAAGCGGAAATGGACGCCCGCGACCAATACCCGACGGCCAAAGTAACTACCTGGGATCCTGCCAGTCAGGCGCCGCAAGTGGCCGATCCGGGTGGCACGGGCGGCTCCGGGCTTAGCACGCCGGCGAATAAACCGAACGCTTCCGCGGCCAATCTGGCCGGCACTCCGCCTAATACCGATTACTCCGGTGTGCTCGGAATTACCGATTACCCGTTGCAACATGCCGGCCGGTTGACCCCCGAAGAAGCGCAACATTGGGCCCGCGCGCAAATGGTAAAATGTGACCTTGCCAGAAGCAAAGGGCGAGTCAAGTTTGACGGAACAGCCGATATCAAACCCGGCGAATGCCTGACATTGCAGGGCGTGGGCCAGCGACACAGCGGGAAAGTGTACGTAACGGCCGTCACCCACGAGATCGGGGAAGGCAAATGGTTTACGTATGCCCAGTTCGGGTTGTCGCAGCGCTGGTTCACCCGCGAATTTGACGACGTCACGGAAGTGCCGGCCTCCGGCCTGCTGCCCGCCCTGCATGGCTTGCAAATCGGGATTGTTACCAAACTTCAGGACCCCGATGCGGAAGATCGTATCCAGGTGCGTTTGCCCATGGTAGATCCGCAGGGCCAGGGCTTTTGGACCCGCCTCGCTGCGCAGGATGCCGGCAACAGCCGGGGAGCCGTGTGGCGCCCGGAAATCAACGACGAGGTAGTGGTTGGTTTTTTTAACGACGACCCGCGCCAATCCGTCATCCTGGGCAAGTTACACAGCGGCGCCAACCCTGCGCCCATTGCAGCCGACGACAAAAACCACGAGAAAGGCTGGGTGACGCGCAGCAACATGAAAATGGTATTCAATGATGACAACAAGAGCCTGGTTATTGAAACCCCCAACGGCAAAAAAGTAACCATAGATGAAAAGGCGGATGTCATCCGGCTGGAAGACGAACACCGGAATAAAATTGTAATGGATAAAAACGGCATCGTCATCGAGTCCGGAAAAGACCTGACACTGAAAGCCGCCAAAGACATTTTAATGGAAGGGATAAATATTCAACAAAAAGCCCAGGCTACTTACAAAGTCGAATCGCAAGGCCAGGCTCAAATACAGGCAACGGCCGATGTGGTTATCAAAGGAACCTTTGTGCGGATAAATTGAGGATAGCCATTTTGGTTATGGTATTATTTTAAAAATCATTCATTATGCCAGGAGCAGCAAGAGTTGGCGACATGCACACCTGCCCGATGCAAAACCCGGGGCCGGTGCCACATGTGGGCGGCCCGGTCATGCCGCCGGGGACGACGACCGTCCTCATCGAAGGCCTCCCGGCAGCCACCGTGGGCGATATGTGTGTGTGTACTGGCCCGCCGGACTCCATCATTTTGGGCTCTCAGACAGTTTTCGTCGGCGGAAAACCGGCAGCCCGTATGGGTGATATCACCGCCCATGGGGGGCAGATCATCCTGGGCAGTACAACTGTCCTGATCGGGTAGGTTTCAAAAACAAATTCCCCTCCCCGAAGCCAATCATCTGAAACCCTGAGATACACAAAACGCAGTTTCACCTTCAATAATCGTCAGTACAGATGGATTCGCAAAAATCATTTCTCGGTACCGGTTGGGCGTTCCCTATCGCTTTTCACCGGGATGCGCTCACCCAGAATGAGCAGAGACAAGATGAAAAAATCCAGTGCAGCGTGGAAATGGTATCGGAAGTTTCCGATATCCGGCAGAGCCTGACCATCCTGCTCGGGACCCGTCCGGGCGAACGCGTAATGCGCCCCGATTACGGCTGCGCGTTGGACGATATGCTTTTCGAGCCCATTAATACCAGCCTGATCACCTACATAAAGGAATTGATCACCAACGCGGTATTGTACTACGAGCCGCGGGTGAATCTTCAAAATATCAACATCGTCACCGAGCCTGCCATGATTCAGGAAGGGCGGGTGTTAATCGAACTGGACCTTGTGGTGCGCAGCACCAACGGGCGGTTCAATTATGTGTACGATTATTATAAACGCGAAGCGACCATACAACCGAAAATATGAGCGACTCAACTTTCCGCCACCCGTTACGCCGCGAAGGTACCTCGCGCCTCGCCCGGTTGATCCGGGCACTGCAACCCGATGCGTTCCAACTGGACGAACGCTCCCTGCAGGATCTCATCGTGGATACCCATCGATACGCTCAAACGCTCAAATATTTTGATGAAACCGATACGCAACCGGACAAAGTATATTGGGAAGGTTTTTGGGAGATGGAGCACCTCACCTACCTGGCCGTGCTGGCTGCTACCGATACCGGCGAAATACGCCGGTTATACGAAGCAGAGGAAGCGGCCTTTCCACGGGACCCCGATGCGCCGGGGATAAAGTTTGGCAAAAAACTGCCCAAAGGCCCGGGGCTGGCGGTCTACAAACCCCTGCTGGAGCAGCTGAACACGCTGGCCAATCTGCTGGAGGAGGACTACCGTAAACTCGTCCGGATCGGCCACCCGCTGCAAAGCCTGCTACTCAACCGCATCCGGCGCGACAACTGCTGCGATACCGACGAAATGCAAAGCGCCCTGCGGCGCCTTATCGCCCTGCACAAAGGGGCCGACCCCGTGCTGGACAGAGCCAAATACAAAAATTTCAAGACGGAAGACAAACGTTGGGGACTGCGAAACCGCGTTGACTACGATGCCATCCCCGCCAACCCATCCATCTCGCTGGAATCCCTGCGCGAACTGTTTTTTACCTTCTTCGACACGCTGCTGGTACTGAAAACCGCCGCCCAAGACGGCTTTGAAAAGGAACTGGCACGCATGGAACGACCCGAAAACGAGGAATACCGCGTCGTACAACCCCATATTGCGCTGTTCCTCACTTTTCTGCGCCTGTTCCGGCATGCCCAGGACAGCCTGAACGGGGTAGGCAGACAACACCTCGACTACTTCTATAAAGAGGTGCTTGCCCTGCAACCCCACGACGGAACGCCCGACACCGTTTACCTGCTGTTCGAACTGGCCAAAGGTTTCTCCGAACACCTGCTGGAAAAAGGGACTGAATTTCTCGCCGGCAAAGATAAAAAGGGCCGGCCCCTTGTTTACGAAACCACCGAAGACTGGGTGCTTCGCAGCGCACAGGTTGCCGATATCAAAAATACATATATCGATCCGGAGACGGGTGAAATCTACGCTAACCCGGATGTGAAAAAGAAATATAAAGCGCATGCAGAACTCCCCAACGAAACAGCGCCGTACTGGCGCGCAATGGGCGACGACGAAAATCTGCCTTATGGAGAAATCGGCTTTGCGATTGCCAGCCCGCAATTGATATTGAAAGAGGGGAGAAGGGTGGTGGATGTGATACTGACGCTCAGTCAAGAGTCAAATTTAAGCGGACTTCAGCCAGACTCTTTTGAAGTATTCCTCAGTTCGGAAAAAGAGTGGATTAAAATTAAATTGAACCCGGATATCAGTTTAAACGATAATAGTGATCCGGTTTCAACGCTCGACAAGCAGGGATTTAATGTTGATTTTAATAATCAGTATCATCGTATTTCTATAAGAGCAATCCTTGATCGGGATGTATTGCCTGTTGCTCAACCTGGAAAGGATTTGAAAGCGACATTCAATACAAAATGGCCTGTATTAAAAATATCAGCCGTTTCCAGAATAAACGATAATACCGGAAAAAATGAAATTCATAAAAATATTTACAAGGTATTAAATAATATATCGATTGAAGGAATTACGATAAAGGTATCCGTGAACGGAATTCGGGAAAATTTAATCATTCAAAGCGATCAGGGTGTTTTCGATGGGACACAGAAGGTGTTTCCTTTTGGCCCGGCGCCTGAAATTGGGAGTCATTTCTACATAGGAAGCCCGGAAGTCTTCCAAAAAGCGGTCAAGGATATTTCCCTGCATTTTGATTGGATTGACGCGCCAAACGACTTTAAAAAGTATTATGAAAATTACGCCAGGGTGGGGTTTGCACCGCCTGATCCCTTCATTCAGATTGGGTTTCTGGATGGCGGAGGTGTGCCGTATTTAGATCAAATAGAACGAACTGAAACTTTAGGGAAAAACACTCCCGGCATAGATATAACTACCAATATAACAGGAAAAGTCCTTGGTAAGAACGGAAACCCGATAAAAGATTATTCAATACAACGTATTCCGCCGGCATCTGTCCCAGAATACGAGGAACCCAGATGCTATCCCGGGCATTATATCGTTACAACCATACCGGGAAATTCTTTTCCCGAGTGGCTTAGGTTCACGCCGGAAGGAGAATATGCAAAAGAATTTGACCCTGTAATGGTAAAAGTGTACCGGGAATCCGGCGTGCCTGGCAAAGAGTACTATATAAGTACAAATATTAACGTAAGACTTTTTCCAAAACAAAAAAGCCGTGAATCCTACAACGAAGGCGACGTTGTGAAAATAAAAGGCAGGATAACCGACTTGTTCGGGAATCTGTTGGATGGCGTGAATATTAATGCTTCGGGAGATTTTCAAAATATTGAGGGCGATAAAAGGGGGAATAACTATGAAATAAATGAGTCCTTTGAAGAGTTGTTAAGTTTTGAGAAAGACGGCTATAGGCCACAAAAAGATATTGGTACAAAAAGGTTTCCGGTTGTTGATGTAGTCCTGTGCCGGGAGCCATTTAATGAGCAATCCGGAGGGACATTCAACGGGTCTGTAGAGGGAGAAGTCAGGGACCTCAGAGTAACAGCGAAAGTGGTTGCCGGTATTAATGTGGTTGCTGTAAAGGGCAACGGGGACATTGTTGTAAAGACCAAAACGGATCACAAGGGCAAATATTACCTCCCTCATATACAGGATGCGGATGCTTTGGAATTCTTTTTTAACGATAATGATGAAGAGAAGGATAAATATATAATAAAGACTGCTGATTGTAAAAAAATAGTCAATGTATGGGTGCAGTTACCCAAAATAATAAAAAAAGCCCCAGCAGGGCGCCGCGATGTTGAAGTAGTTATCCGGAGCGCCTATGGCTGGCTGCCGCTTTTGGATATTAAATTGTCGCTGAGTAATAACTGCCAATATCATAAATTGGAAGACAATACCTATTTATTGCGGGATGTTCCGCCTGAAACGAAAGTTGATATTGAAGCACCTGATTTTTCCACTGTTTCTCTCGAAGTGGGTGATAGTACAAAACTGGAGGTTTTGTTGATCCCGGAAACAGGACAGTCAATACTTACCGGTAGCGGGGCGCCTGCAAATGCAGTAGAACTTACTTTCGCTAATCCGGCGATTGCAGACGGAACCGAATTTGAAATTAAAAATACAAAATACAAAATAACAAACGGCAAGATTAAGGTTAATAATGTTAATGCCCCTGAAATTATAACTTTGTTACAACCGGGGTTTAAACGAATGGAGGTAGAGGTGGAGCCTGAAAATGAATATCAAATATCCATGGTTCCTGAAATATATACTTTGTATCCCGGAAATGAGCATGAAATCGTCGGTAAAATAATTGACATAGAAGGCAAGCCCGTTAAGCACTCTGCAGTTGAAGGCCGAAGCGACAATTTTTCCTATACTGTTTTTACCGACGACGATGGTAAGTTTACTATGTTTTTACCAAAGGATAAACCGGGATCAGATTCGGGCTATATGATTATTGCTATTTATGAAGATGCTGGAGTGAGATTTGAAACTTCATATAGCGAGAGCGATTTGAGCGGCCAGGGAATTATCATGCTTGCCGGTTTGATAAAAAAATCCCGCCCGTTTACAGGTGCAATATTCGGAACGGTATTCAGGCCGGGCGAAGATAAGGACCTGCCCCTGGAGGGAGTAAAAGTAATGGTGCGCTACCATAGAGAAAGCGCTGTTACTGATAATTTTGGCAGATATACTATAACTGATTTGCCGGTTGGCGAACCGCTTGCTATAGCATTTGTACACCCCAACTATCATGCGGTTGGATATAATACCATTTCTATTGTCGATAATTCAGAAATAACTGTTACCTTATTCCCGCTCGAGGTCCTTTACGTCACTGCCGGAACAATCAGTGATATTTTCAAAAACCCGCTTGAGGGCGCCGTTGTTGGATTAAGAAAGGACTATGAAGGCGGAGACTATGAAATATATGAATTGAACCGCTCTGATAACGGAGGTAAATATGAAATAAAAATTCCTGATGCCTGGCTTGAAACAAATGTATATGCTAACAGAGTTTTTTTTGTTTATCCTGGCTTTTTCGATTTAAAGGTTCCTTTGAGGGAAATGTCCCTAAAGGAGACCCCCAATTCGCCCTTCTCTTTTTCTATTTTGGATATAGTGTTGTATTGCGGCCGCTTGAATTATCAGTCCTTACTGGATGGTAAAAAAACGATAAAAGAAAATTTCTCGATCCTTACAAGCGGCCTTCATTTAAATCGGGATATACGTACCCTGGAATTTGATAAATATACGCCGACATTAAAGCGCGGTTTCATTCGCCTGACACTAACCAATGGCGATTTCCTCCATAAAGAATACCCCAAAGTCCTCCTCTGGCACGCCATCAATGCCGGTAAAGAAGGTAAAGTCGTATTCCCGGAGGATGGTGGCCAGGCAAGTGTGCCGCCTGTGCCCAACCCGCCTTATACCCCCGCTACCAATGGCATCAGCCTGGATTACACTTCCGTTCAAATCATTACCGGCGAAGAAAACCGCGACCTCGATGGCAACGAGATCGATCAGTATTTTTACCTGCTTCCGTTTAAAGGCCACAAAAAGGTTGACTTAGGCCCCAAAACAGCATCTGTAAAAGATGTAGATGTTCAACTAATTTATCCGTACACCCCTTCTGAGGATAAGCCCGATAAAATGGCCGCCGGCAACCTTTTCATCGGCCTCTCCGACCTCCGGCCCGGCAGCAACCTGTCGCTGTTTGTTCAGGTGGCCGAGGGCACGGAGACGGACCCGGAAAAAGAACGGCCGGAGATGCTTTGGTCTTGCCTGACAAAAGACAACACCTGGACAGGCATCCCAAAAGAATCGATCCTGAACGACGAAACCCGGGGCCTGACCCGCAGCGGCATGATCCAGATCAAAATCCCGTTCGATATCGTGCGGGAAAATACAATGCTCAACCCGGAGTACTACTGGCTACGTGTGGCTGCGATATCTGATGGCAATAATTCAACTGTAAAAGCCCTGCCAGCCATCGTCGATATCCGCGCACAGGTCGTGCAGGCGCGTTTCAAAAACAATCAAAACGAACGCACAACGGAGAACCTGCCCCTGCCGGCACAGCAGATCAATCGGCTGGCCTTTAGCCATAGCGCCGTCAAGACAGTGGAGCAGCCCGTGGAATCCTTTGGCGGGCGCCTGCCAGAGAACGCCGCGGATAACCTCGAATTCTATTATCGCGTCAGCGAGCGCCTGCGCCACAAAGACCGGGCGGTAACCGTATGGGATTACGAACGCCTGCTGTTGGAGCGCTTCCCAACTATTGCCACGGCAAAGTGTATTCCGCATACACGCTACGACGAAGCAGCGGAAACCAACCTTGCCCCTACCTTCGTCAGCGTAGCCGTGATCCCCAATTTGGACAAACGCAAAGGCGAACCCTGGCCGGAACCGCGATTTACCCGGGGCGATCTGGAAGAAATGCGTGACTTCTTGTCCGGCCGGGCCAATATAATCGTAGCCAGCATCGATTCGGGGCGGCTCAAGGTGCTGAATCCGCTGTATGAAAAAGTGGGCATAGAGGTTCATGTCGAATTCAAAAACGGTGAAGACAAGGCATTCAGGAGCGCTCAATTGAAAAAGGAATTGGTCAACTATATCAGCACCTGGCTGCATGATTCCGGGAAGCCCCCGGTTTTTGGCCGCATTCTGCGCAGCAGCGGCATTATACAGTTTATCGAAGAGCGGCCTTATGTGGACTATATTGATATAAAAGGTGAAACGCAGGGCGGAACACCATTCATAATCAAGGTCGAAGGATCGCAGGTTGACACTGAACACATCCGCCCGGGCACTTCACGTTCGATTCTGGCGGCAGATGCGGAAAATATTATAGTTACTCCTGTAATTTCAGATATATCAACCGGCCAACAACCAGTCACTGCGCCGGTTTCGCCTACTCCCGTTCCGGATACGCCCGAGAGGCCAACGGAAGGCCCTGTTGGTGGAAAACCGGACATCGCCGCCTCAAAAACAGCCACCATCGCAGCGGTACAATCCCCGAAGCCGAAAGCAGGCAAAAATCAACCCGCAAAACCCGCCGAACCCGCACCGAAATCGCCCAAAAAACCTGGGAAAAAACACAAATAACGCCAGTAAAATATAAGCGACCATGACGCTCACGCCCACCATACCGAAAACACGTCCGGACCATCCGAGCCTGGATTTTGAATTGTTGCGTACCGAAGGCATCAGCCACCTGGAAAATCTGGCTACCGAGATATGGACCGACTTCAACGCACACGACCCCGGCATCACCCTGCTGGAATTGCTTTGTTACGCAATTACCGACCTGGGTTACCGCACCCGTAAACTTCCCATCGCCGACCTGCTGGCCAAGGGCGATCCCGGTTTTTTTAGCCCGCTTCAGGTGCTGCCTTCCGCACCTGTAACCGCCCGTGACTTCCGAAAGCTACTCATAGATTTGGATGGGGTGAAAAATGCCTGGTTGGAAAAAAATACAGATACCTACAACGGCCTCATTAAAATTACCCTCGATCTTGACGACAAATACGACCCCGACAACAAAAACCAATGCCGACCGGTGGTGGAACGGGCGATGCAGCGCCTGAACGCTCATCGTTTTTTGGGCCAGGACTATGTGACACCGGTGGTACTTGTAGGTAAACTGCCCGTAGCCATCTGTCTGCACCTCGAAGTAGATGATGGCCAGAATATAGCAGAAGCGGCTGCCGGCGCTATATGGCGTATGCAACAGCACCTTACTCCTGCCTTGCGTTTTCACACCTTCCGGGAAATGCGGCAGATAGGCCGCCCGGTCGAACAGATTTACAACGGCCCCCTGCTCGATCACGGTTTTCTCGACGACGCGGAAGTGGATGAGGCCCGGTTGCGCAAAGAGTTTTACCACTCTGACCTTACCAACGCCGCTACGGGCCCCGGCGTTGTCGTGCGGGAGTTAAGCATTAAGGTCCCCCAAGAAGCAAGTGCTTTCTCTGTCAAAACAGTATACACGGTTTTCGATGAGGATGCCCAACCGAAAAAAGCGGAGATCTACCTCCACAACTCCCACATATACGTAACCCAGAACGGCCATCGTCGCGAAATGCCGGAATCGGCGCTGCGCGAACCGCTGCGCCTCCTGCATTTGCTGGCCGACTGTTCCGATGCGCCAGGGGGCCTCGAAACACCCGTTGGCATTGAACGCCCCGACCTTGCCGAGTACCGCAGCCTGGAGTACGACCTGCCGGCTATCTACGGCGTTGGCGAAAACGATGTGGCCGCGGATGCCCCGGCCGACCGCAAAGCCAAGCGCAAACAATTGAAGGCCTACCTGGCCTTTTTCGACCAAATTCTGGCGTCTTACCTGCTTCAACTGGAGCACGTTTCACAATTGCTCTCGACGGATGCCGCCAAACGTATCACGGAAAACAACGATACAAAAACGCTGCAATTAAGCCCGACATATTGGCCGGCCGGCCTCGACATCCTCCCGGAACTGACCGGCATCATTGACCCTGAAATCAGGTATGAAGCCGAAAGCAATGCCATCCGCGAGGACCGCCACAACCGCGCACTGAACCACCTGCTGGCCCGTTTCGGCGAGGTGTTCAGCGATTATGTAGTCGCTTTGCTCCGTCCGGATACCAGAGCCGGCGAGAACCCTTACCAACAGGATTTTATCAATTATCTGAAGGGTAAAGCCGATTTTCTGCGCGAATTGCCGGCCTTGGGGCACGACCGCGGCAAAGCCTACAACTACCGCGGACACCGAATCTGGAATACGGAAAATGTTGCCGGTATCAAAAAACGGGTGCACCGCCTGCTCGCACTCAAAGGCGATTGGACCACGCACTCCCTGCTTTCGAAACCTTTGTACCGCCTGGATGTAGTGCCGGTACACGGCAGAAAAAGTATCCTGCAGTACCAGGTTGTTTTCAAGGTGCTACCCGAAGCTATTCCGCCAAAAGAAACGGCGCCTTATGGAGGTGTCCTGCTGAAAAGCGCGCGTTTTACCTCCCAAAAGGTGGCCCAGGAAAAGCGCGATGTATGGTATTCGGAGATTTGGAATCCCGTAAACCTGTCCGTGGGAGATCATCCAAGAGACCTGGAGCAATATGCCGTACTGTTTAAAATCAATGGCGAAACGCAACTGTTCAGCGAACCCTTAAAGGCCGAAGAAGCACGCTTGCTGCTGCGGTATATCACCGACCTTGTTTCCTACAAACCGGCCGACCAGGGAGAAGGTTTTCACGTCCTGGAGCACATTCTGCTGCGTCCCAACGATGACGCCGACCACCTCCTTCAGATTTCACCGGGGGGCGACCCGGAAGGGACGGCGGCCGATCCATACTCCGGTTGGCTGAGCGTCGTAATACCCAACTGGACGGAAAAATTCGGAAACAAACAGTTTCAGGAGCATTTCGAACAAATATTCCGCCAGGAAATGCCCGCCGAACTGGCCGCGCGTTTCTGCTGGGTGGAAATGGAAAAAATGCGCGAATTCGAAGAACGGTACATGGCCTGGATGCAGGCCAAGGCCCTTTGCACCCCCGACGAATGCCATGTCACCAAAGCCGCCAATGAACTCATCGATTGGCTCAATAGCACCCCCTGTTCCTGCTCCTGTATCAATGACGACGATCTGAGTAACCCCTGTCTGCCGGAAACGCCGGCTGAAACGACCTGACCTGCAGATACCCTTTAAAACACAATTATTTCCGGAATCCTTAAAAATATATTGCCATGCCGGACAACAACAAGATTTCCGAATTGCTCGCCAAAATTCGCGGGCAGGTGGAACAGATGAACAAGCCCAGTGGCGTCCCTGTGCATGCGAACGTATTGCAGGCATTTGAACTGCTCACCGAAGTTTTAGATTCGATAGATCAATATGTGACGCAGGACGACTATGATGACGCGGCGCTTCAGCAAGCGGTAACGGCCTTGCAACAACAGACAGCTGCCCTTGTAGGCGCCCTGACAGCGCTGGATGCCGAATTGGCAAAAAATACTGCTGCCGATGCTGAGGAGCGGGCCAAACTGGCAAAGATCCGGACCAACTTGGACGACCTGGTCAAAAAAGTAAATGAACTCCCGTTTATTACCCCGGATGAGGTCGACGGCAAAATCAGTGCTGCACTGGAGCCGCTAAACCGGCAAGTCAACGATATATTCAGTGCCCTAAACAATGTACGGGAGGATATCGGGCTAGTGGTAAAAGACCTCGGCGACCTGAGCGGCAAACATAACACGGACATAGCAGCCGTCTATGAAAAAATTGCCGAACTGGAGGCAAAAATTAATGCCGGCGGGATCACTGCCGCCGAAGCGCTGGCACTTATTGAGGAGGGCCTGACTCCCGTCAACGAAGCCCTGCAAAAACTACAGGACCAGGATAGCGCACTGGCAGTTCAAATCGCCGGTATTCTTGCCGATATAACTGAACTAAAAGCAGCCATCCGCGACCATATTACAAAAGAGGAGGCGCAGAACCTCATCGATAAAAACCTCAAAGCCGTAATAGCAGATATACAAACCCTGCAGGAGCAGGATCGAAATGACGATAACCGGATTAAAAACCTCCAGGCAAAAATGGCCACGTTGGAGGAGCAAATTAAAGCCTGCCTTACCGGTAAAGAAGCGGAAGACCTGATCGACCGGAAATTGCGTCCCATCAAAAAGGACATTGAAGACCTGGCCGGTCAAAATGCCGGCGACGATGCGCGGATCAAAAACCTTATTACCCGGGTAGAAGCGCTGGAAAACCGCCCACCCGGAGGCGGGATATCGGCTGACGACGTCCGGCGCATTATCCGCGAAGAATTGCCGGGCATCAAAGAAGACGTAGAAGCCCTGAAACAATTCCGGCAATCCGCGGCGGAGCGCCTGCAAAATATCGAACTGCTGTTGCAAAATCCGCCGCAGGCCTGGATTGCGGAAGCCGTGCGGAAAACAGAAGAAAAACTGACCCCCCGGCTCGATGTCATTGAAGCGAAAGCCGAGGCAGCCATTACTCCGGACGAACTGAATCCGATCCTGCAACCCCTGAAAGAGCAAATCAGCCAAAAAGCGGATAACACGCGCGTCAACAACCTTGAAACGGAAGTCGGCAAAAAAGCGGACAAAACAGATCTCGCCGGTAAGGCCGACAAGACTTATGTGGACGATGAACTGAAACTGAAGACCGACAAATCCTACGTGGATGATGAACTGAAACTGAAGACCGACAAAACTTACGTGGACGACGGCCTGGTTCTGAAAGCCGACAAATCCTACGTGGACGATGAACTGAAACTGAAGACCGACAAAACTTACGTAGACGACGGCCTGGTTCTGAAAGCCGACAAAGTTTACGTGGACGATGAACTGAAACTGAAGACCGACAAAACTTACGTAGACGACGGCCTGGTTCTGAAAGCCGACAAAGTTTACGTGGACGATGAACTGAAACAGAAAGCCGACAAAACTTACGTGGATGATGAACTGAAACTGAAGACCGATAAAACTTATGTGGATGATGAACTGAAACAGAAAGCCGACAAAACTTACGTGGATGATGAACTGAAACTGAAGACCGACAAAATTTATGTGGATGATGAACTGAAACAGAAAGCCGACAAAACTTACGTGGATGATGAACTGAAACAGAAGACCGACAAAATTTATGTGGACGATGAACTGAAACTGAAGACCGATAAAACTTATGTGGACGATGAACTGAAACTGAAAGCCGACAAAACTTACGTGGACGACGGCTTGGTTCTGAAAGCGGACAAATCTTACGTCGACGACGGCCTGGACCACAAAGCCGATAAAAAAGATATTCATCGGATCGATCAGGAAATCGATGATTTACGCGAGGAATGGCTCGAAGAAGATCAAAACAGCCCGGGCGTTCGCCTGGCAAGAGTGTGCCTGACCGGTACAGGCATCGTCGGCGGACTGGAACTGCATTCCGATGAAAAAGACTGCCTCACGATAGCTCCGGGTACTGCTGTTGCACCCGACGGGCATTTGATTGTAGAGCCGGAAAAACGCCATTTCACCCACTGTCGTACCTTTCACAATGCCGCCGCCTATCCATTTTTCCAAAAACCGGATAACGGGGGCCATTATAAGGTTTGGGAGTTGCTGGAACCATCCGGCCATTTGGGTCACGCCCGGCCCCTGACTCCGCAAACGGCGGAAGAACATGAATTGCCCTTTATCACCGACAAGGTGGTGCTCCTGTTGCCCGAAGGCAAACACCTGCACTACCTCCTCCTGAACCGGGAAGACCTGCTGGCCATTCTCGACCTGTACCATCAGTGCAACCGGCGGGAAAAACACAATGCCGACTATATTTACCCGGAAGATTACAGCCCCGAGGACGATCTGCTGACGGATGAGGACCTGATCCGCTGTTTCCACCCGGCTATTAAACTGCCGGAAATTCCGCTTTTCCGCTTCGGCTTTTTCGCCGCCGAAGAATGTGATCCCGCCGATCTGGATCAAACGGAATTCCCGGAAGTCAAAACAATCGATGATTTATATATTACCTGGGGCCCGATCATCGAGGATGCCGTCAAACGACTGGAAAGAGTCGTCAACCTGACGATTCGCTGGTATCATCCCGCGCTTTTCCCTTTGCTGAAAGCAGAACATTTCCGGCACAAACTGAGTATTTTGTCCATAAAATGGACGCGCTTTACTACCTATAACGACGCACATGCTTCCGGCGACGACACGAAATACTACACGCAATATTTCTACGACTGGTTACGCGACCTGATTGCCGCTTACCATGAACTGCGCTCCGGCCTGATCGATCTGATGGCTGAGTTACGACCGCTTACACCCGATACGCTGAACCTGCAATACCGCCACCTGCTGCTGGGGCCGGCCCATCAGCCCGACAGCAGCGGACTTGACCCGGCCTTGCGCGACGCATTCCGCCAACCGCCTGTCTACAACGGTAATGCCGACCGGCTCGAGACGTGCCGCCTGTACTACCGCCGGCTGTTTAAAATGATCGAAGGTTTTTACCTGGAAGATTATGCCGGCCCCGGAACCGACGATACTCCCGCCTGGTGTACCCATGAAGACGATGATGGGATGCTGGTAGACCACACCGATTTCAGTAAAATGCGGATCACGCCCGGGAAAAACTACAGCCATCCGTTGAGTGAACAATCTATCCCGTTCTATTATCCCCTGAGCGACAGCCCCGAATCGCTTCAGCACTTCTGGAATTATAGCCGTGCCAAAACACTAAGCGCCGACCGGCTTTTATCTTACCACGCCACCGACAACCCGGACAGACCCAGTTACAGCCGGCGGCGTGAAGTGGTACGGCCACTGTACTATACCCTGGATGGATATGATTTTTACAGAGTGGAGGGACATATCGGAAAATCTAAATGGTCTGCTCAAGCAAATCTTGATAATATTATCAGAAAACATAATTTAGATTTTACATACAAAATCATAGAAATAAGCAGGATTAACCAAAATGGAATATTGTATAATGATGAGTCTTTTAATGTATTCATTGATGATATACTCGGAGCAGAACATTTGGCTGGAATCCCCAAGGGTGGAACTTTAATTCTTGTCACCGACGAGGACGATAGTAGCCGTGCCGCCAGCAATCAAAAAAAAGAAACAACAAAAACCGTATCCGATCCGCGGATCATCGCAGACTTCAGCCTTCCTTATCATATAAGTTGGGACACAGCAGATGCAGCGGTTTGTAAAGATGGCCTGGACCGGCTAGGGCGCCAAATAGATCAAAACAGAGTGGAATTGGAGCGGTTATATTCTTTTCTGCACCAAAAAGTTGATCAAACAGAATTAGAAAATTTGACAAACCAGTTGGCTGTTAAGGTATCAAGGGAAGACCTGGAACCTTTGTTGACAGCGATAGACCAAAAAGCCTCTGCTGCCGAACTTAACCAAGTCAAAGCAGAATTGGATAAAAAGGCTTCCTCCGAACGCCTGGAGGCATTGGAAATAAAAATAAACAATAAAGACGCCTAAATAACAGACTAATTATGCACCGTATCCGCCGTCAAATCCTCGATCTTGAACTGCCCCGTGAGGCAGGTGCCGTGGCATTACAGCGCCAGATGGGGCGGGTGTTTCAGGAGCAGGTGTTGCCCCAACTGGATGCCCTGTTCGACCGGATTGCGCCACCCGACCGCTATATACGGATCGAACAACTGGAAATTGATATGGGTGTGATCAATGAGGACTATTGGGAGCAACAATTTATAGAAGAGTGTGTGCGGCAAATTGCACGACAAGTGACGGAAGCGACTTTTGATCCGGGCACAGCAGCGCATCCCCATTCGGTGTCCCTGAGCCCGGAAGCGCGCGCGCTGGAGGTGCTCCGTTATTTTCTGGAAGCCGGCGCCTTGCCCTGGTATGCCCGGAAAATGGCGCTAAAAACGGTGGAGGAACTTGTCCTGCATAGTATCAATACTGATCCGGTGGCCTTCTCCCGCGACTTTTTGCCCTTGCTCAAACAAAATGCGACCGTTCGGCAGCGGCTTTTTTGGCAGTTCAGCCCGGCATTTGTTGCCGCGGTAATAGAAGCTTCGCTTGGCCTGTCGCCGGGGTGGATGTCACGGGCAGAGCAAATCCTGCAAATTGTACGCGGCCGAAAGATGAACGGGCCGGAGCGCCTTGCCTTTTTCAGGGTATTGCTGGATGCGGCGCCTGCACAAGGAATGCTACCACAACTGCCGGAGGCGCCTTGGGTGACACGCCTGTTTTATGAAAGCCAGTCAGGCACACCGGAAACGAAAGTGCTTTCCGGCGCAAATTCACCGGAGATATTGCGACCACAGACCCGCACGGGCGCCGGTAGTACCCTGAATACGTCAGGTGATGAGGTTCCGGACACAGCCGGAGGTATGGAGTTGCCGGCCGAAGCAACGCCCCGTGTAACCGAAGCCTATATGTCCGATCAAACCGGATGGGATACCAGACAAAATCAACCGCTCCCGGAAACGGATAGGTCGCCCGGGCACTCGCAACCAATTCTGCCGTCGCTGCAACAAAAAAACGCCTTTGGAGGACCCCGGCGCGCACTGGAGGTGGAAACCTTGTACATCGATCATGCGGGTTTGGTGCTGCTCGCCGTCTATCTCCCGGCGTTCTTCGAAGCCCTGGCGTTCACCGAAGGAAAGGCGTTTGCCGGCCCCGAACAACAGTACCGGGCCGTGCACCTGCTGCATTACCTGGCTACCAGACTTGAAAACCCGGAGGAACCGGTGCTGGTACTGCCCAAAATACTCTGCGGCATGGACATCGAAACGCCTGTGCCGGCTGAAATCCAACTCCTGGAAGCCGAAAAAACAGAATGCAACCAGTTGCTCGAAGCCGTTATCCGAAACTGGCCGGTGCTGAAAAACACGAGCCCGGATGGTCTGCGCAGCGGATTCCTGCAACGGATGGGCCAACTCAGCCGAACGGAATCCGGTATGGGCTGGTTGCTCCGCCCCGAAAAGCTCGGACAAGATCTGCTGCTTGACCGCTTGCCCTGGACCTACTCGGTGGTACGCCTGCCGTGGATGCCCTCAATGGTGCAAGTGGAATGGTAATCTTTTGCCGGCAAAACCTGAATTCTTATCTATCAACATCTTAAACGGATTGCGCTATGTCACTCTTTAGAAAAATAAAACTGTTCAGCACCCCGAATTATGAAAATTCCGGGGCTTCGTACACCGATTTTGAAATAGATATAAATAAGTATATCACAGGTCTTAAAATAGATCAAATCAGCACCGATCCTGATGACGTCAAATTGAATGTTGTTGTTGTTAATGTTGAAATAAAAATATCGAGCGATTCGGACAGGATTTGGGTAATGGTGATCAGGACTTTGAAAAATATTGTAAACCCGGTTTAGGGCAACATCCAGTGCCTGGCAGAGGTAAAAAGGTTCAACTCCTACTATTTTCTAACTATTAAATGTATAAAGCCATGTTCAGTACCCGTATTCGAAAATCCGGTTCACCATCGGTTCAACATAAAGAGGGCGCCTTCTTTCAGCCCAAACTGACCATCAACGCTCCCGGCGACAAGCACGAACAGGAAGCGGACACCATGGCTGAGCGCGTGGTGCAGGCGCCTCAGGGTCAGGCGCCCGTTTCGGCCGCAGACGCGACGGCTTCCTTGCAACGGCAGGCGGAAGACAGGGAAGAAGAGCCGGTGCAAAGGCAGCCGGAGAAAAAAGAAGAGGAAAAACCGCCCGTTCAGATGATGCCACTGATGCGCAAATCGGCCGGTGGCGGCTTCACGGCCACGGCGGGCCTGAGCAACCGGCTCTCCGCTTCCAAAGGCGGCGGTTCGGCCTTGCCCGCGCCCGCCCGCGCGCACATGGAGTCCGCCTTCGGGGCCGATTTTTCCCGGGTGCGGATACACACCGACCGCGGCGCCGCAGAAATGAACGCCGGCATCAACGCCCGCGCCTTTACGCATGGGTCGGATATCTATTTCAATAGCGGACAATATACGCCGGAAAGCAGGGAGGGGAAGCGACTATTGGCGCATGAGTTGACGCATGTGGTGCAGCAGAAAAGCATCAGCAAATTAGTTCAAAAAAAAGAAGAAAACCAATCAAGAACAGAAAATATAGCTAAAGGGATTAAAAGTATAGTAACATCGGACGAGAAGGAAATAACCAGAATAGAATCAATATATAAAGATAGAAACGATGTCATCCAACTTCCTAAAATTACAAGAGAGCAAGGAGGAGAGTTCGCTGTTGCATTTTACAAACCAGTAAATGTAGCTGTGAAATCAGGAACTGTTATTGGGAAAATCACAATATTAGGAAAAGGCTATTATGGAGTCTTGGTTAAAAACTATAGTGAATTGTTGAAAAAAGTTGTTATTAGAGACGTTACTACAGTTGAATTCTGCCGTAACATTGTAGATATCGTTACCCAAGATAAGCAGGCGCGAATTGTATTAAACGAATTGTTAGCAACTGTAAAATAAATATTAGAAGCCATCTCAAAATGGCATTTTGTAAATTAGCGTAAAAAAGTCTACGCTAAAATGGATTTTACAGATGAACGATGGGCTCTAATTGAGCTAATTATACAAGTAAAACGCCGCAGCGACGGTTGCGGTCGTCCACCAAAACCAGCCCGTGCTGTCTTGGATGGTATCTTTTGGATTTTAAGAACCAGCACCCGCTGGCAAGGCCTACCGGGACGATATTCACCCTATCAAACCTGCCACCTACACTTTCAATAGTGGGCTGAAAACAGTGTTTTTTCAACGATTTTGGAAGTCTTGGCGGAGGAATTGCCCGAACGCGGCGGTTTAGACCTTTCAGAGTATTTTATTGATAGCACCTTTGTACTGGCAAAAAAAGAAGGCTTAGTGTTGGGAAAACTAAACATGACAAAGGGACCAAGATCATATCCATTGCATACGGCTTTGGTTTTCTACTCACTATTCAAACCGGGCAAGCGCTTCGCTATACGAAAAGATACAAAAAACTAAAACACCCAATAAAATAACCCATCCATGTCACCCAACCTCTCCACCACCCTCACCTTCCTCCGCGACCTGCTGCACTATCGCCTCACGGAGCATTTCGGCCGGGCCGATACCACCCGTACGGCGCCGGTGGTGCCGGTATTGGACGACGACGACACACCGTTCACGCGTTTCGTGCAACACCGGCGGCTGACGGTGGATGAATTTGTCGTACTGGCTGCGGCTCTGGCGCCGCATGTCCAGCCTTTCCTGTTCGACGAGGTCATTCAGGAGTTCCTGCCGCAGGGGGGCGAGTTGCCGGTAGTCGGCGGCGTCAAAGGAACCAACAGCCGCACTTTTTTACCCACCGGAGAAACCGCGCTTTTCCTGCTCGCCGGCAACGACCTTGTCCGGCGTATGGAAGTGCAAAAAGTTTTCGGCTCACAGCACTATTTCAGCAAAGAACACATCCTCTACCTCGAAGACATGAAACCCGGCGAACCCGCTGCCAGCGGCCGCCTCATCCTCGACCCTGAATATGTTGAACTGTTCACCCTTGGCTACGTAACACCGCCCCGCATGAGCAGCAACTTTCCGGCGCAACTCATCAAAACCGAACTGGACTGGACCGACCTGGTGCTCCACCCCCAGACCATGAACCAGCTGCGCGAGGTGGAAACCTGGATAAAACACAACGACACGCTGCTGTACGACTGGAAGATGTACCGCAAGATCAAACCGGGTTTCCGCGCGCTGTTCTACGGCCCCCCCGGCACCGGCAAAACCATGGCCGCCGGCCTGCTGGGCAAATACACCGGCCACGAGGTGTACCGCATCGACCTGTCCACGATGGTGTCGAAATACATCGGCGAAACGGAGAAAAACCTCGCCGCCCTGTTTGATAAAGCCGAAAACAAAAAGTGGATACTGTTCTTCGACGAGGCCGACGCCCTCTTCGGCAAACGCACCAACGTGCATGACGCGCACGACCGATTCGCCAACCAGGAAGTGTCGTACCTGCTGCAACGCGTGGAAGAATTCTCCGGCCTCAGCATTCTGGCCTCCAACTTCAAAAGCAACCTCGACGACGCCTTTACCCGGCGTTTTCAGTCGGTCGTCTATTTCCCGGTGCCCCGCCCGGCCGAACGGCTCGCGCTTTGGCAACAAAGTTTCCCGGCAGCCGTGCAACTTGATAAAACCATCGACCTCCGGAAAATCGCTGACAAATACGAACTCTCCGGCTCCAACATCGTCAATATCGTGCATTACTGCTGCCTCCAGGCCCTGGCCGCCGACACCAACGTGATCACGGCCGACAACCTCATGGCCGGCATCAACCGCGAATTTGTGAAAGAGAATAAAGTGGTGAGTAATTAGTTTGGGGGTTTCTGGTTGGATGATTAGATAATGACCCCAATGACGAATGACCCCAATGACGAATGACCCCCAATGACGAATGACCCCAATGACGAATGACCCCAATGACGAATGACCCCAATGACTAAATGACCCCAATGACGAATGACCCCAATGACGAATGACCCCAATGACGAATGACCCCAATGACGAATGCCCCCAATGACGAAATGACCCCAATGACGAAATGACCCCAATGACGAAATGCCCACATTAAAATTACAGCCATGTTTGCCACACTTAACATCGTTATCAGCCTGGTTTTCGTCCTCTTGCTGTTCAGTTTGCTTACCTCGTCGGTGGTGGATGTGATCGCCTCTATATTGTCGCTCAAGGCTAAAAACTTGCGTTATACGCTCGAAAATATGCTTGGCGACAAGATGGACGACTTTATCCGGCATCCCCTGTTCCGGCAAATTTCTTATGCCACCAACCGGCGCGCCAGGCTTTCCACCTACTACCTGCCCGGCGCGGTCTCCAAAGAAACCTTCATCTCCATTTTACATGACCTGATGGATGCCGGTCATATGGACGGGCTTGCTGAAAAGATCAACAATCTCGAGGATAGCGACCTGAAGCGTATGATGCAATTCATGCTCCGGCAGTCCGGCGGAAATTTTCCGGCGTTTAAAGCGCAGATGGAGCGCTGGTACGACGAAGTAATGGCGCGTAATTCCGATTGGTATAAACGCACGATGAAATGGTGGGTTTTCGGCGTCGGTTTCGTGTTGGCTGCCATTTTAAACGCCGACACGATTCAAATTTATCAAAACATATCCGTTAATCCTGCCACCCAGGAAATGTTGGTGTCCATGGCCAGGGATTATACTGCCGACACGGATACCGTTACGGGGCCCAGCCTGAATTTGTCTCTGGAGCAGGCTGTCGAAAAAGCGGATTCCGCATTCAATAACATCGAGCAAATCAGTTCTCCGATAGGTCTGGGCTGGAATTCTGCGAAAGCGGATCGAAACCTGCCCTGGTGGCTGGTCAAACTGGCCGGCCTGCTGATCACGGCTATTGCCGTCACCTTTGGGGCGCCGTTTTGGTACGACTTGTTGAAAAAAATGCTACCCGTTGCCGGAAAAGAAGAAAAAAAGCCGGAAGTAATCGTCCCGACACTCATACAGGTGGCCCCGGCCCCCGCGCAGGAAACCGTGGAGGAGGAAAAACCGGTAATACTGAAAAAAGAAATCGCGGCAGAAAAGCCCACTGCTACCGGAAAAAACAAACCGGTAGGGTGAGTGCAACATTCAAGTATTAAATGCCCAATCATGAAAATCCGTTTTTTGGAAGATACGAATATTCGCAAGGCGCCCCACCTGACGGGCGACCCACCTATAGGCGTGATGTATAAGGGCAGCGAAATTGAAGTGGAGCCCAACCCGGCGCCAGGCGATGCCATACAAGATATTGACCGATGGTACCACGACCAAAACGGCTGGTACTATTGGTCGGGCAGGGCTGAAAAAGTAGCGGAACAACAGCCTGCTTCGCCGGATGAAACGATAGGTGGCGTGATGGTCATGCCGGCACAGCCCGCCCCCTCCCATCCGGTAGGGAATCCGGCTATTCCGCCGGCCATTCCGCCGCCGGCCAACGACGATGCCTTGTTGAGCCACGAGGCTATTCCGTTGGGGGAGACGCGCCTGGTGCCGCCCCTGGAAGTGCTGTTGGCCGCCGAAGAGCACTCCCGCACAGGCGCCGCCTTGCCGCTGCCGGTACGTGAATTGGAGCCCGTTGCCGGGCCGCCGGTTGTGCCGGACGAGGTGGCGTTGGAGTCGACCCGGGATATAGCCATAGCCCAGTCGGTTCCGGATTTTCCGACCTTTTGGCAAAACGCGACGCCGCAAAAATTAAACTGGGCCGTCCAAAACTACCGCATCGCCCGCGACTGGTGGCAACAACGCCATCTGACCGGCAAAGGCGTTTCCATCGCCATACTCGGTACCGGCGTCCCGCCTGACCATACGGACCTCGGCAACCAGGCCGGTTTCTTCCAGTTTCCCGACGATGCCAATCCGATGGCCGACCGCCATGGCCTGGGCACGCAGGCCGCCGTGATCGCCGCCGGTACGGGACCTTCCGTATTCGGTGTGGCCCCGGAAGCCCGCTTACTCATCGGCAAAATCGGCGATCAGGACCACCTGATCACCGCGGAGGGCCTGATCGCCGGCCTGCGCTGGGCGATCGGCGCCGGCGCCGATGTGGTGGCAATGCTGGCCGACCTCCCGGACATCGCGGAGGACCGGCGGGAAGAACTACAAATACTGATCGACCAGGCAATGGCCCGGGGGATACTGTTGGTGGCGCCGGTCGGTACGCAGGACAATAAAAAACCGGAGTCGCGGTACCCCGCCCGGATGACCGGTGTGTTATCGGTGGGCGCACACGATGTGTACGGGCAACGCAGCAACTTTTCCGCCCGGAGTTACGATCTCGATCTGCTGGCGCCCGGCGAGGGCCTGCTGACTTCCTCGCCACGACAGCAGCCGGGGTCGAATCTGAAATCCGCCTCCATCGCCGCGGCATTTACAGCCGGCTTTTTGGCCCTGATCCGCCAATGGCAACGGGAGCAATACCAGGAAACCGCAAAGGAAACCGTGTTTGACCTGTTGCGGGAAACGGCCGTTTCCCGGCGATCCTTCAACAAAGGCGAGGATGTGGAATACGGCCACGGCATCCTGAATCCGCCGGCGGTGTTGAAAAAACTGGATACCTCTTACACCGGCGCCGACCAACCGTGATGTGCCGTTGAACCGACGCTCTCCCAATAAAACGCCAACTTTTTTGTTATGGCTGCTCTATTGCAACAACTTATAGCGCGCGGGCAAAACCGCTCGATCAGCGATCTGGGGGTACCCGCCAACCGGCCCCTCCTCGAGGAGATTCAAACTAAATTGTGCGAGTTGGGCCTGCTGGATCCCGTGATTGGCGGTAATGTTGCCACCCCTTTCCGGCCCCTGCGCCCGGCCGACGGCCGGCTGACCCTGGATACCCGCAACGCCATTATCGCTTTTCACCACGCGGCAAATCTGCCGTATGTGGACAATTTGCTTTCTCCCACCGTGCTCCAGGCTTTGGAACAGGCGCAGCCGGATACCTTCTTGCCCATTCAATTTGAAAACAGCAACACCGACCAGCCGGCCACCCGCCTGGCCAAACGTGTCTTGCGGTACATGAACAAAAAAGGCTACTGGATCGCCCGGACGCCGGATATGTTCAACATCGTGTACGTAGAGGGCCTCGACCCCGACGGCCGGCCCAATGCCGATGCTTTTAACGAATGGAACGACCGGCGCATGGTGATCCGCATCCTGCCCGGTGGCCAGCCGGAAATGCTCGTGAATGATCAGGCGACCACCGAGCCCGGGAAATTTTACACGGATAATCCCACCAACGACCTGGGTGTGGCCCGTATCGCTTTCGGCCAGTACAAAGCCTGGACCGACGGGATGCACCGGCGCACCCAGCCGGCTCTCGTGCAAGCCGGCCCCCTCCGCCTGCACCGCGACCGCAACCGCGACACCTTTCGCAGCAGCTCTGATCCCGTCGATGTCGGCAGCCATTTCTGTATCAACCAGCACTCCACCAGCCCCAACGTCACCCCGGCCCTCGTCGACAAATACAGCGCCGGTTGCCTCGTGGGCCGCCGCTACCGCTGGCACCTGTCGTTTATGATGATCATCCGCCAGGATTTCCGGTATGTGATGAACAAGGCGTATGTGTTTGTGACGACGGTGATCAGCGGGGATGATTTGGGGAAGGAGGAGCCGAATATTTCATAATAAAACACTATACTATGGAACCGCTATTTTTATCTGCCGACAATACTAAACACTTCGCCTGGTACGACACCCAGGAAGTGAGTTTTGGAACCCGCGAAGACCACGATGCAAAATCGTTTCCCCGGCACTTTGTTATCCAACCATTCAAAGGGCGTTCTATAAAAATTCAGGACCTGGCAAGTATCTCCTCCAATGACTCCCTGCATTTTGCCTGGTACATCGAGCGCATACCCAAAGGCGACCCCGAATACTTCCTCTGGGTTTGTGCCGGTCCCATAACCGCCTTGGGCGCCAAACGCGACTGGTACCTGTCACAACTGCCCCATGGCGCCAACCCGGACAATCTCCTTTGGATTACCAGCAACAATAAAATGCACTTTGCCTGGTTCAAAAAAGGTCCGGAACTCTGGGTGGGCCGAGGCGTCAGCGAAGACCTGGATAAACACGATATCCACCGCTGTCAGTTGCCGCCGGATGTCGCCATCGATCATATTTTGTACATGGCCTCCAACGACAAAAGACACTATGCATTTTTGAAAAACAGTACCTGTCTCGTGGGGAGCAGCGATAAACTGGACCACACCCGGCCGATAGCCAAATATGATCTGCTGGAAATGAAGGATTTGGTGAAGTACTAAAAGCAAGGGTATGCAAACCGTCGAATCCACCAAAACTACGCCCGCCTTGCAAGCAAAGGCGACCGAGGAGAAGCCTTTTTTCGCGCCCGCCGGCCGACAAACAGCCGGGGAGAAGGCGTTTTTTGGCGGCAGCGATGCGGGTGGTAATGGTTTTTTCAAGCCCCGGCCGCAGCCGGTGGTGCAGGCCAAACTATCCATAGGTCAGCCGGGCGATAAATACGAACAGGAGGCCGACCGTATGGCGGAACGGGTGGTGAGTCAGCCGGCGGTGCAGCGGCAGGAGTTGGCCGAAGAAGAAGAAAAGATCAACCGGAAACCACTGGCGGCGGAGATTACGCCATTCGTACAGCGGCAACCGGAGGAAAAAGAGCCGGAGACTATGCAGCGCAAACCCGCCGTTGAAGAACCGGAGGAAGACCTGCAACGGCAGACAGCGCAACCGGAAGAAGAACCGCCTGTACAGACCAAGCCGGAACACGGATCGAGCGCTGCCCCTACCAACCTCCAAAGCCGGCTCGATACTACCAAAGGCGGCGGAAATCCCTTGCCCGCTGGTACCCGGTCACAAATGGAGAATGCTTTCGGCGCGGATTTCGGGAGTGTGCGGGTGCATACCGGAAGCGATGCGGCGCAATTGAACAAAGACCTGAGCGCGCAGGCATTCACGCATGGGTCGGACGTGTATTTCAATGAAGGGAAATACCGGCCGGAAACGACGGAGGGGAAGAGGTTGTTAGGGCATGAGTTGGTGCATGTGGTGCAGCAGGGAAAACTGTCCCGACAAATTAATTCATACATATCAAGGCCGGCCGGTAATAATCTACTCCAACTTAAGGAGGAGGTGCATGTCAATTTGCGACGACCACAATCGGTCAAACTTTTTCCGAAAAACGACCACAATAAAGTTTTTCAGGTGTCAGCAGGTACAGAAACAGAGTCTCTGATTCGAACTGCCCCCTATAACATAAAAAAACGAGCCAATCCGACTGAAAAAGTTGGGAATTGGGGGTTGCAATACTTTGCGTTATTTCATCCCCCACGCGAAATCGGTTTCCATTCCAATCTAACTTATCCGAAGCGAAAAACTTTATGTGAGACAGGTTTAGAGAATTATTGCAACCCCAAGTCAGACTCGGAGTTGAGATTTCCACATGAACTAATTGTTGATGGAACTCCACATTCCCATGGGTGTGTTCGGATGCATAAACCCGACGCAATCAATCTCTTCAATACAGTTTCTGATGGAACGCCTGTCTATGTTTACAGTCATTCTTCTTTTAAAGGAATTCGTCCCACCGACACTAAAGAAGTTGCAAGGGAGGATGCGTCTACTGTAGAACCAACGCAACTTGAATCGCCTATCATTGAAGGTACTCGTTCTGTAAACGAATATAGCAGTAGCGTTGCAATGCATGAAGATTATTTGCGCAACGTTTATAATGCATCTTCAAAGGGTATTTCAGATACGGCGGACGAACTCATTAATAAAGGGCTGAAGCCTAAATATGCAGCCCGATGGGCTAATGACGCCCGAAACTCACTTAAAGTTAAGATCAGAAATGCGGGTAATCCGATTTTGAAAAAGGTCTTCGAAAATCGAAACTTACATAAGTATAAAAATAAGGTTGGGCCTTCTTATAAACGATTATATCGAAAATACAGGAAAATGGGGCTTTCGCCAGAGGCGATTAATCGAAAAATTATTAGAAGTGCAGGTGCTACTAATATATCAGTGAATCGCTGGAGCGGTCGCCTTCGGATAGGCGGTAGAATTATGGCCGCTATTGATATTGCCTTAGCTGGCGTGCGGGTTTATTTGGCGCCCGAAGGAGAAAAAACTAAAACAGCCCTTGAAGAAGTGGTCCGCATAGGTGGCGCACTCATTTTTGGCGCCCTTGGCGCAAATTTAGGTACAGCAGCTGGCGCAGCAATAGGCGCTCTTTTTGGCGTGGCAGGCGCATTTCCGGGGGCAATTATCGGCGGTACACTTGGCGGGATGCTCGGATCACTTTTTGGAGATTGGATAGGAAAGATGACGATCGAAAAACTTTATGAAACTTTACCACCATCAGATTGCGCTTTGGAAGGTGAATTTATCAATGAAGATAAACCGATATGAAAGGATGAGTTTTGACGACCTGCCGTTCGTTGACAATAATAAAATACTGTTGGGCGGAGCATATGATTTATCAGCAATAAAGGATTTATTGAAGGTTTAAGTAACAATGGTTCGTAATGATTTTCGGCTGGCCCCATGTGGGGGAAAACCCTATAAAAAAAGGCAAAAATTTAAGTTTGTGGTGCGAATCGTAAAGCAACTTTTGCCCTATGAGCATCGAGACACTCACGGACACAATATTGAGTAAGATGTCGGACGTAGGCAAGTGGCAGCGATATTTTTTGCGGCACTTGTTTCGATTGGCCCTGAGTTTTCGGGGTAAATTCAATTTTTTAAACATGGAACGCCAAGGTTGCTACAACGAACTGACGTATCGGCAAAATTTTGAGCGATCCTTCAATTGCTTAGCCTTCAACTTTGAATTGGTTGACTGAGTTGGGAAGCGTTCAATTAAAGCCAGACTCTACAAGAACAAGTCGAGGCTTATCGGGTCACACAGGGCTACTGGCCTGAAAAAGTAGCGGTCGATCACATTTACGGAACACGTGAAAACCGCCAGTGATGCAAACAACGCCATATCCACTTACAAGTGAAACCCTTGGGAAGGCCGCCTACGGAGGCAGTGGCGGTCAAACCTGATCACATCCATCGAAATGACCTGGAAGGCAAATTCGGAGAAGGCAAGAACGGATTCAATCTCAATAAAATACGAGCCAAACTCCAGCTAACCTCCGAAAGTTGGATCACTATCATCTTCTTCGTCATGAATGTCAATGAACTGGTACGTCGCGCCAGCGCATTCGCCTGCCTCCTAGCGATGGCTTTAAGCCAATTTAAGAACTATTGCCGCCGACAACTGAGGCCATGGGCGAATTCTATGGGCGATATACGATTTAATAGACTGAATTTCCTTAGAAACGAACCTACCTACCCTGGGTGAACGGGAACAACTCTTCGAGGAATACTGATTTGATGAAATATGGAACCGACTTTTTCAGCAGACCCTAATTATTTTGGAAAAGACAGATCAACATAATTTTCATTTGAACTTTTTATTTTGAGGGACATGAATCCACGAAATGGCTCGGCAATATATATATTGTTTATTCTCTGCAAGAACGTCCCAAAAAGTGGATCATTCCACCATCCATTACTTTGAGGATAAAAATTATTTAAAACCCATCTTTTTCTATTAGGTATGATGTATATGGTCATTGGCTCATAAGTCTTATACTTATCTTTAAATAAATTCAAAGACAAAGTTTTAGGTTTATTGTATTTTATAGAACCAGAGGAATAAATAATGCTTGAAGTATTAGGGTTAACAAGTTGATTAAGAATAGTGTTATTCTTATCCTTCAAATAGCTATAAACTTCATTTTTCACTCTTATTAATCCATTAGGTGCAGAACCAATACTTATTTCCCTTATTGGGCTAAAAGAGTATCTCTTCAATTTCTTTGCTCTAGAAAAAGCCAAAAAAGTGTTTAAAAAACCAGGGGTCAACAACGCCTTTCCGCCACCAACTAACATAGCATGGGCATATTTTTCAATACCTAAAAGAAAGATATAACATTCATTAATTATCACAGAAGCTTTATTTATTTCTGTCATTATTTTATTTATATCTCCAGGACTATAAACTTCATTATTTTTAGATTTTAGTTTAAAGCCTTCAACTATAGAAATAAAAGAATTATATATTCGTGGACGCCCCACATTGCTATCATAAATAATTTCTTTTTTAATTGAATCAAGTACTTGGTTAAACTCTATAAATCTACTAATTCCCCTACTCTTTTGAATTTGATTTATCCTTGTATTGATATTGCTTAATCCCTGTATTATTATAGATAACTTTCTATCACTCAGATCAGGGCTTGTCACTTGGCGCCTCCACGATTTAACGGCACTACTCCAAGCAGCTATATCTTTCATAAATTGTACAAATACTCCAATCCCTCCTGCAGGAGTAGGATTTCTCAACGCCGAACCTACGGCAAAAAGGTTCTTCGCCACTGCAAAAACTGCCTGTGTCACCCTGTCTTCTCCTTCAGATATTAATATCACTTTGATTTTTTTTCTAACTTCGCTACCTATATTAGCATTTCTTTTGACTTCATCTATGGTTTCATTTACCTCTTTTATTAAATTATAAGCCTTTCCTATTTGATCTTTAGCACGGGACGCGCTGACAGAAAATTCTCTCGCAAAAAATGCCATGGTGGCACTATCTGGAGGTCTGTTTACAATTCTTGGAGGACGTCGTTTTTGATATTGTGCTTGAATCATTTGATCCTTAGCACTCAAACTCATTAGTTCTTTATTAATATCTACCCCTCCCCCCTGCTGCCCCACATGCACCAACTCATGCGCCAGCAACCTCCTCCCCTCCGTACTCCCCGGACTATACTCCCCCGCATTAAAATAAATATCCCGCCCATGGGTAAACGCCCGGGCGTTCAGTTCGCGGTTCATTTGAGTGGCGCCGCCGTCGGTGTGTATGCGCACCTGGCCGAAGTCCTGCCCGAAGGCGGCTTCCATAGGTTGGCGGGTGCTTTTATCCATCTGGGCGCCGGAGCCTTTGGCGGAGGACAGGCGGCTTTGCAGGTTCGGGGAAGTTGAAGCGCCTGCTTCCGCTTTGGTCTGCATCGGCGGCGCCTCCTCCTGTTCATCTTCCACCTGCCGCATCACGACCGGCTCTTCCCGCTCCTCCTCTTTGCGCTGGAGTTTTTCCTTTTCCTCGCAGTCCTGACATTTCTTTTGTACCGCAACGGGCGGCCCGGGATTGGCGAGGCGTTGCACCACGCGATCGGCCACGGCGTCGGCTTCCTGTTCGTATTTATCGCCCGGGCGTCCGATGGTCAGTTTGGTTTGAATGCGGGGCGCAAAAAACGGGGCTTCGTTCCCGGCAGCGGGGCCGAAAAACGCCGTGTTGCCCTGCTTGCCGGCATGCAAAGCCGTACTGGAGGACTGGTGTTCTATGGCGGGAGCGGCAGTTGCTTTCATAGGTGGGATGTTTAAGAACGGATGGTCAAACGGCTTTCAATCTAGATCATTTTCAGGAATTGGTCAAGTCCTGTTGGGGTGATTGCGGTCAGCGCTGGAAGTGCGTTTTCCCGGGCGGCAATTACGCGGCACGGACTATCGAACGTGTGCTGTCACTGTTGTTGTATTATTCGACACATCGTTGTCCAGTAAACGCCTGGCCGGATCCAGCACGATCCTGAATTCAACTAAAGTCGACGCATTTGTAGGTATGCGGTATTGCGCACGAAAAGATTTAATCTGCCCGGCCGGCAAACGGTCCACCTCCCATTTTTGGGCGGGTTGCGCACCGGAAATGGGGGAATAGAAGTACACTGAAAAATTTCGCGCCTCGGATTGCCCACGGTTTGTTACATCAAATACAATGGCCAATACCTGGCCGCGTTGTACCATATTCGGCGACGTAAGACTTCTGCTCACCAGCAGGTCGCAACTGCCGGGCCGGTCGGTGGAAACGAACGACAGGGTTTTGCGAGCAATATTGTTCCTGCGGTCATTATCCGGCACGGTGTTCGCCGGGTCAACACGAACCTGGGTAATTACACTGTTCCCCGGGTTGTCCGGCCAGGTATGCGTGTATACAAGTTGTCTTTGTTCGCCGGGATTCAACCGTTCGACCATCCAGATTTTTCCCGGGCCCGGGCCTGAAATATTATTCCACCACTCGACCTGCACTTTGGAAGCAGGCGCCGGGCCGTTGTTTTTTATACCGATAACAATAGAAACCGGCCTGCCCTTCATCACCTGGGTGGGTTGCCAGTGATAGTCAACAATGGTCAGATCACTATTGGCCGGGGGCGCTGCAACGAGGTCAACACTGGCCTCCTTCACGTTATCGTCCGGGTTGTCGCTTGAAAATTTTCGCACCGGGTCAATGCGTATCCGGGAGGTCACGGCATTGGCCAGGGCGCCCGGCCAGGTATAGCTGAAATCAAAGGCCTTATTTTCACCGGCTTTTAAGGTGTCGATGGTCCAGGCCTGCGTGGAACTGGCTTCCGTAGCATTTGCCCACCATTTGACCTCTACGCCGGCAGCATCAGCCGTTCCGGTATTTTTTACTTCAAAATGGATTCTGGCCGGTTGCCCTTTGACCACCGGCTTCGGACTCCAGTTCCAGCCTTCGATGCCGAGTTCAACCCGTTTTTCCTCGACAGGTGGCGCGGGTTCCGGCGGTTTTTTATCCTTTCCGGCCATTTGTTTCCAGAATACGGCAACCAGTCCGAGAGGAATCAGCAATAGTAACCACAGCCATTTTCGCTGCTGGTGAGCAGCATCTGGGTTGTTCGTAATCGTTGCGGGCGCAGTTCCGACTTCAATATCCGTAATCAGCCTGAGCACGCCATCGTTGATCTGGCCTTTTTCGCGCAAGGCGTCATCGGCTTCAATGAGGCCGAGGGTTTCTTTGCGGGCCAAATCCTGGTATTTACTATGCAGGATAATGACCCCGTCGCGCAATTTGCGCGTTTTTTGATCACTGCTCTCCAATAGTTTCAAGAGTTCATCCAGCGCTGCTTTTAATTCGCCTTCTGCAATGACCGTCCTGATATGATCCAGATTAAGCATTTTCTCTTTACTTTTAAGGTTTAAATTTCATAACAGCCGGATTGACCGACTCTTCACGAATGAAATATATGGCCATATATCATCATTTGGCAATGATACAAGTCATTGTTATCTTTGATACGTGTCCGGGCAGGTCTTGCCAACGGGGGGAACTTATCATTAATTCCCCACTATAAATCCCTTCATCATGATCTGCATCCCACCCCCACACCTGGCAACCTTTCGATACCGTAACCAAAGCCCCCCCCCGAAGAAGCCTCTGGCCACCACCCCGTTTGGGCGGATTTCGATTTTGAAGCAGGGCAACACGCATTGCCGCCCTTTGCCCGTCTGGCTAAATTTTTGTCCGGCCTGATAACCTCCCACGCACTTTGGTATACATGACTGTTTACCGCCAGGCAGTAGCCGATCCCGGTTTTTGTCCGGGCTTAAAAACCCTGCGCTGACCGGGCGGGAGGCCTCTTTATCGCCCAAACAAAGCCGTAGAATAATATTACAAACTGCTACATTTGCCCAACATCAAAACGGAAACACCACGTCATGCTCAACCTCCTCTCCATCGTCATCGGCATCGTATTCGTCCTGCTGCTCTTCAGCCTGCTGGCCACCACCATCATGGAAATGTTGGCCGGCCTGCTGACCCTGCGCGGCAAAAACCTGATCAACGCCCTTCAAAGCATGTTGGGCGAACGGGAAGCCAAAATGTTTACCAACCATACCTATTTCAAACAAATGGGCGAAAAGGCCAACATGTTCCGCTTTTTGCGCAAGGCGCCGTTGCCGCCCTCTTATATCCGCCCCGGCACCTTCACGTCTATTTTAATGGATATTTTGCAGGTGAACACCACGGGAGAGGCCAGAGCGGCCATTGAAAACCTGCCGGACGGAAAACTGAAAGAAGTGCTGGAATACCTGTACCGCGAATCCTACGACGATATCACCGTTTTCCGCAAAAAAGTAGAGGAATGGTTCAACGAAGTGATGGAGCGCGCTTCCGAGTGGTATGTGAGCAATGTCCGGATCTGGCTGTTCTATGTGGGCCTCACCATCGCCGTGTCGTTCAATGTAGACGTGATCAATATTTACACCAGCCTGTCGGCCAATGCCACCCTGCGCGAATACATGGCGGATGCGGCCGAACAATTTGTCCAGACCGCGCCGGAACCCGTCGCCGTGGACAGCGTGGTGGCCAATCCCGATTTTTATAAGGCCAAGGAGCAGTTCAGTACGTTGATGAACGAAAACATCGCCGCTATCCGTTCGCCGCTGGGCCTGGGCTGGGATACCGTGCAGTGGCCGACTGAAAACAAAGGACAATGGTGGTTGTATAAACTCATTGGTTGGCTGACCACCGCAATCGCAGTGTCGCTGGGCGCCAAATTCTGGTTCGACTTGTTGCGCCAACTGGTCAACATGCGCAGTGGCGCTTCGGGCGGACAGGCTGCCGCTGCACCGGCCACTCCGCCGGCGCCGGAGCCGCCCTTGCTGACCAAACCCGGGTCCGGTTTATTTAAAGGTGCGCAGCAAAGAGCGCCGAAACGTATCAAACCCGAAGAAGAGGAGGAAGAATAAAAAATGACTTTTCAAGAAAAAAACCGGCTGCATAACAGCCAACCTGACTTTTAAAATTAAACCGTACACCAACACTTTTATCGATCCAAATGGAAGAATTGAAAAAATTTATCGCCGAAAACAAGGTCATCACCTTCGCCGCTGCCAAAACCCGCCCTGAGTTGGTACGGGAAGTTCAGGACAAACTCACCGCCCTGGGCGTACTCGATCCGGTCATTAAAGGCTCCGCAACAACCCCGTTTGCGCCGGAGCCGAGTCACGACGACGTGCCCGACAAGGAAACCCTGGCCGCTGTGGAACATTTCGGCCAAATCGCCGGTATTCCCATTTTAGGGACCGTGCCCATCGAACTGGTCAAAAAACTGATCAAAGTCACGCCGGAAAAATTTCTCCCGCTGAATCTCAAAGAGACCGACAACGACACAGATCAAGCCCGGTTAGCCAAACGCCTCGTCCAATTCCTGATATCCAAAGGGTATTGGGTGGCCCGTTCGCCACAGATGATCAATATCGTTTACCTCGAAGGCGCCAATGCCGACGGCCGGAAAAACAAAGACCTCGACGACGAATGGAATGACCGACGGATTTTACTTCGTTTCACCGCCAAAGGCGTCCCGGAAATCGTACTCAATGCGGAGGCAACCACCGAGCCCAACAAGGCTTATGCTGCGTCGTTAAAAGCCAAAAAGCGCGGTGGCGCCGCTCGTATCGGTTTTGGACAGTACAAGGCCTGGAAAATGGGATTTCACCTCACCGCCAAATACGGCCTCACCCACCCCTGTCTCAAACAATTCAGCCCCGTACGGCTGCACCGGGATCTCGATGCCAACGGCTCCCGCTTAGGTGACAAGATTTCTGTGGAAACTGCCGGCATCAACCAGCACTCCACCCGGGCCGGGCAAACATTCCAACGCGTCGGCGGATGGAGCGAAGGCTGCCTCGTCGGCCGGCATTGGGCAGAACATGAGGATTTCCTGAAATTTTTGCAAAAGGATATTCGTTATGTCCAAAACAAAGACTACGTTTTTATGACGGCCGTGCTCAATGGCGACGAGTTCTCCGATGCCATGATGGGAACCGCAGGGCAACCGGCGTGAAGCGTCGTTTCGTCATTGAGTGTCATTTCGTCATTCGTCGTCATTTCGTCATTCATCATTAAGCACCCATGTACAAAGTAAAATTCGGCGGCAAAAAAGGCAAAACCATCAATTTGGTGGAAAGCCCCAACATGGTCGCCATCCGCACCAAAGGCAACAAGGACATCAACGAAACGTCCCTCAATCGGTCCAGCCAAAAAGTCATGGATAAAATGGAAGAGGTAGCTGCCTTTCCGGAAGCCGGCATCACCGTACAACGGGTAATGGCCTCGAGCGATCTCGAATCGACCGGCGGTACCCGCGAGCGCGACGATGCCCGGGCCACCCTGAAGGAGGATGACAATATCCGCTTTGCCGGGCGGGTACTGCAGGATTCGGACAGCGGAGAGGTGATGCTGTACACCGAAAACTTTTTTGTCAAATTCAAAGATGATGTGGCGGAAAAGGATTGCCTGGCAGTGATCGAAAAATACAAACTCAAGGTCAAAAACAAGTTGCCGTTCGCACCGAATTCTTATTTTGTAGAAGCACCCGAAGGCACGGGGCTGGAGGTGTTTGAGATCGCCGAAAAGCTGCTGGCAGAAAAACAAGTGGAATTCTGCCACCCGGAACTCGTGCAGGAGCGCCGTTTCAAAGGGGTGAACCCGCTGCAATGGCACCTGGCGCCAACCAAAATCAACGGCAATGTGATTGATGCGCACGTGAATATCGAAAAAGCGTGGACGCTCACAAAGGGCAAGGGCGTTGTCATCGCCGTCATCGACGACGGCGTCGAGATCGACCATCCGGAATTTGCCGGCCGGGTGGTACACCCTTTCGATGCTACGCAAAACAACAATGCGCCAACCCCCCGATCCGACGACGACAACCACGGTACGGCCTGTGCCGGCATGGCCTGCGCCACCGGGCTGCCCAACGGCGCTTCCGGTACCGCGCCCGAAGCCACGCTCCTGCCCATCCGCCTGCGCAGCGGTTTGGGTAGTATGGCCGAAACCAACGCCTTCGTGTGGGCCGCCGACCATGGCGCCGATATCATTTCCTGCTCCTGGGGCCCCAACGACGGCAAATGGTGGGATCCTATGGACCCCGTACACAACCGGATCACGGGACTTCCCGACAGCACGCGATTAGCCATGGAATATGCACTCACCAAAGGGCGCGGTGGCAAAGGTTGCGTCATCCTGTTCGCCGCCGGAAACGGCAACGAAAACACTAAAAACGACGGCTATGCGAGCTACCCCGGCGTCATTGCCGTGGCTGCCTGCAACGACACCGGCAAACGCAGCGTGTACAGCGATTATGGCGACTCCGTGTGGTTGTGTTTTCCCAGCGGCGATTTCGGCTGGCCGCCGTTCCAGCATCCCGACCCGCTCAGCGAAGGCGTGCGTACCACCGACCGGCTGTCCCGGGCCGGCTACGTCGATGGCAGCTATACCAATTCCTTCGGCGGCACCTCCGCCGCCTGTCCCGGCGCAGCCGGTGTGGTAGCCCTGATGCTGTCGGTCAATCCGGAACTCACGGCGCCGCAAGTCAAAAAACTGCTGCGCGACTCCTGTGTGCAAATCGACAAAGCCGGCGGCCAGTACAATGCCGACGGCCACAGCAAATTTTACGGCTACGGCCGCATCGATGCCGGACTTGCCGTAGAAAACGCTTTGAAAACTGCCCAACCGGCCGCGGCGGATATTGCCATCACCGGCTCGGTAAAATTCAACACCGGCCGGGAAGCCGAATTGAAGGACGGGGCGCTCATCGGTGATGCCCAATCGTCGGCCCGGCGCGTGTTGGGGTTTCGTCTGCAACTAAAACCCACCGCTAAAGGCCTGAAACTGAAATACAAAGTAAACGCCTCCGCTTCCGGCATCACCGAAAGCGGAGAAGCCGGCGAATACGTCGGCGCATCCGACGCCAAACGCCGGATTATGGGATTTGCCCTGGAACTGGAGGGCGCCAACGCCGGCCAATACGAACTGATCTACGCCGCCCGGCTCAAAGGCCGCAAAACATTGGCCAAAGCCAAAAACGGCGCCTGGTGTGGCACATCGAAGAAAACAGGGCAAACAGTGGAAGCCGTTTTGGTTTCTTTGAAGAAAAAGTGATTGACCAGCGATTCTCGGTTTGCCAGGAATGGCGGATTTTTGAGGTGTCGTCTGCGAGGCACGAGCAGGTGACATCTCAAAAACAGTTAAAACGACACCTTTTTTAACCTAAAATGGTGTATTCCAAGATGGTTTTCGAGATGTCACCTGCTCGTACCTCGCAGACGACACCTCAAAAACCTGGTCGATCGTACAAACCGAGAATTGCCGGCCCCCGATAAATGGTATCTGAATTTTCCCAAGACCAATGACCCAATGACCCAATGACGAAATGACCCACTCCCCCCCGTATTCATGGTATTTTAACCCCTATTTAATCCCCGATTAAGAAAAAAAGGATTTCAGGCACGGTTTTCTCATACCCCCTGATATCCTTTTCTTTTTTCTTAATCAATTGTTCCCATGATGCGTGCTTTTGTATTCCTATTTCCGATTTTTTGTCTCTTCTCCCACAACATTTTTGCAAACAAACCATCCCATCCACTTCCTGCCCAACCACTGACGGTCGAAATCGAACAGGTATTCCATGTTTCTTGTCACGGCGGCTCCGATGGCGCTATTTATCTGACGGTTCAGGGCAATGAACCATTCATGTTTGAATGGAATACCGGCTCCGGCGAACCTGATTTAACGGATATTCCGGCAGGCACTTACAGCGTTACCGTTACAGACGCCGAGGATGTACAAGTTGTTTTGACGGCAATTTTAGTTGAACAACCCGCTCCGCTTACCCTGACGCTCGGCGCCATTCAACACATCAACTGCCTGAATCCACAGGGCGCCCTGTCTGTTGCTCCCGCTGGTGGTACACTGCCTTTCCAATACCTGTGGAGTAACGACCAGACCGGCGCTACAGCCGGCCAGCTTCCGGCGGGAACCTATACCGTCACCGTCACCGACGACCACGGCTGCATGGAAACCCTGAGTGCCGGCATTCAACAGGATATCGCGCCGCCGTTTGCGCAGGCCGGGGCGCCGCAAAACCTGCTTTGCTCCAATTCGATTACCACACTCAACGGAAACGGCTCCTCCGGCGCATTGTTTACCTATACTTGGACGCCCTCGAACGGCGGAAACGTCGTCTCCGGCGTCAATACCCTGTCTCCCACGGTAAACCATACCGGTACCTACACCCTCCGGGTCACGAATACCGGGAACGGATGTACGGCCGAAAGTGCCACCACGATTGGTAGTCAGTTCCTGGCGCCCGCAGCCACGGCCGGCGGCGGCGCCCTGACTTGCGCCGCGGCGAGCATTACCCTGCAAGCCACCCGCGATGCCATCAATACCGTTTATGGCTGGACGGGGCCGAATAATTATGTCAGCCAATTATTTTACCCAACAGTGAGTGTTCCGGGCAATTACGTGTTTACGGTGACGGATACGATTACCGGCTGTTTTACCGCGGCGACGGCCCTGGTGGTCACCGATATGGTTAACCCCACGGTCAGCGGCGTTGCGAGCGGCTCAGTTTCCTGTCTGAATCCCTCGGTTACCCTGACGGCTTCGTCCAACCTGCCGACCGCCATTTTTAAATGGACCGGCCCCAACAACTATACCAGCAACAATGCGATAACCGCAGTCAGCGTGCCCGGTACGTACACCATAACGGCTACAAGTCCGCAAAATGGCTGCACCGCCTCGGCACTTGTCGTGGTGAGCGGCAACACCACGCCTCCTACCGTGACGGCTGCCGCAAACAATATGCTGACCTGTACGATTTTTACGGTTCAGTTGTCCGGTGCGGTGCAACCGGTCAACGGCACGACGTACAAATGGACCGGCCCCAACAATTTTTCATCCAACCTGCTGAATCCGGGCGTCAGTTCCCCGGGTGTTTACATCCTCACCGCGACCAGCCAGGCAAACGGTTGCACCGCTTCGGCTTCCGCCACGGTGGTGCTGAACAACAGCTCGCCCAGTTTGTCTGCTACCGGCGGCACCAAAACCTGCACCAACCCGACGGTGACGCTGAAGGCTAATTCGACGGTGCCGGGACTGACTTTTTATTGGACCGGTCCGGGGGGCTTTACCTCCGGTCTGCAAAATCCGGTGGTCAGCGTGGCGGGTTTTTACACGGTACTTGCCACCAATCCGGTCAATGGCTGCACCAACTCCGCCGGCGTCAATGTTGCGTCTAACCTGGCCGTACCCGTATTGCTGACCAATACGAGCACCATTACCTGCGCTAACCCCATCGGCAAACCGACCGCGAGTTCAACCACGCCCGGCGCAACCTTTGCCTGGAGCGGCCCCGGCGGGTTTACCTTCAACGGCCCAAACCCACAAGTTACCCTGCCCGGTTTTTACACCGTGGTGGCTACCCACCCGGCAAGCGGTTGCACCTCCGGCGCGCAGGTACAGGTTTTTGATAATACCACCACGCCGAACGCTTATGCCGGCGAGGCCCCGATGCTGAATTGTATGAATGCGGTCATTCAATTGAACGGAACCGGCTCCTCTACCGGCAATGGCATTACTTATCTGTGGACCACCTTCGACGGCAATATCGTGTCGGGCACCTTAGGGTTGTTTCCCCGTGTGAACGCCGTGGGCACCTATACACTAAAAGTGACCAACACCCAAAACGGCTGTACCGCATTGGACAGCATAGAGATCATTAAAGCGCCCACGGTCACCGCCCTGATTAACCAGGTGGTACACGTGGCCTGCAACGGTACGGCCACCGGTTCGGCTACCGTCAAACCCGGCGGCGGCAACGGCACGTACACCTACGCCTGGTCCACCGGCAGCAATACTGCCACAGCCACCGGGCTGAGTGCCGGTTTATATACGGTCACCGTATCCGATTCGGAAGGCTGTTCCGCCGGCGATGTAATACTGATTAACCAGCCGACTGCGTTGCAAGCCCTCGTCAATGTGACGCCGCAAACCATCTTTGGGGTAAACAACGGCACTGCCGGCGTTTCACCTAACGGCGGCACATCGCCCTATTCGTTTAAATGGAACACCGGGGCGGTTACTGCCACCATCATCAACCTGGCGCCCGGCGCCTACACCGTCACCATTACCGACAACAAGGGTTGCACCCTCGTCAAAACCGCCAATGTAAACGCCGTCAATTGTACCCTGGGTGGCAGCATTGCGGCTACTAACGTATCCTGCTCCGGCGCCGCCAACGGGTCCGCCACGGCCAATATGACCGGCGGCACCAACCCGGTGAACTACTTTTGGTCGAATAATACCCAAACCAAAACCATTTCCAACCTCGCGCCCGGTACCTACAAGGTGACGGTTGCCGATGCCAGCGGTTGTTCGACGGTGCTGAGCGCTGTCATTTCCAGCCCCGATCCTGTGGCGCTGGTTTTTGCCGCAAAAGAAAATGTGACCTGTACCGGCGCGGCAACCGGTATACTGACGGCCGGCGTAAGCGGGGGAACGACACCCTATGCCTTTGCCTGGTCGAACGGCGCCACGACTGCCGGACTCACCGGCCTGGGCCAGGGCACCTACACGGTTACCGTAACCGACGCCAAAGGTTGTTCGAAAAGCCTGAGCGCTCAAATCACCATTACCGATCAGAATCCGCCGCAGTTGGTGTTGAAAAACGCCACGGTAGCGCTCGCCGCCAACGGAGCGGCCACCGTGACGCCCGCGATGTTTGACAACGGCAGTTTCGACGCCGAATGCAGCATCGCTTCCTGGACGGTTTCGCCGACGGGCTTCGACTGTGCCCAACTCGGCGTCCGCACCGTGACGCTCACCGCTACCGATGTCAATGGAAACAGCAAAACCGGTACGGCTACCGTGACCATCACCGATAATATAGTGCCCGCGGTGTATTGCCCCGAAAATAAAACCGTGGGCGCCTGCACGCCGGTCGTGCAGTTTACGCTGCCGAATGTAACGGACAATTGCGCTTTCGATCCCGCCAACCTGTCGCTGAAAAACGGCCTGGCCCCGGGCTCCGTGTTCCCCGTCGGTAAAACACTTCAAACCTATACCTACACCGATGCGGCGGGAAACAGCGCCGAATGTAATTTTGAAATCACCGTTGAGCCGTTACCTGCCGGCGATCTTTTCATCATTCCGGCCTCCTGCTCCGGCACCTGTAACGGAGCGGCCATCCTGACTTTGACGGCCGGCAACGTACCTGCTTCCGGTATTGATTGGGGCAACGGCCAAACGGGTTTTCAGGTGAACGACTTGTGCATGGCTGCTTATACCGTGACACTCCAGGATGTATATGGATGCAGCCTCCAGTTGCCGTTTGTGGTGCCAAATGCCAATAACAGTTCATTCGAGATCATGGCCATCGCCGAACCGGCCGGCTGTACGGCCTCCTGCGATGGGTTGGCCACGGTAAGTATCGGCGGCGGTACAGGGCCGTTTGATATTTCCTGGAGCAATGGCGTATCCGGAACGAGTGCGACCAATCTGTGCCCCGGCCCCTATACTGCCACCGTCACCGACGCCAACGGCTGTAGCCAGGTACAACCTTTTCAAATTGATGTAGTGGACAATGTGGCGCCCAAGTTGCTCTGCCCGGCCAATATTACCACCTCAACTTGTGCGGCAACGCTCGCGTATAACCTCCCGGGCATACAGGATAACTGTCCTACCGACCCGCAACAACTTCAGTTCCTGGGCGGGTTGCCTTCCGGCTCTGTTTTCCCGCTGGGTACCACCACACAGACTTTCCGCTACACCGACGCCGCCGGCAACAGCGGCGAATGCAGTTTCACCGTGCTGGTACACGGGCCGCCCGCGTTGAGCGTATCTGCTACCAGTGTTTCCTGTGCCGGCGATTGCAACGGCACAGCCACGCTAACGACTATCGGCGGATATGGACCTTTCAATGTGCTTTGGAGCAACGGCCAAACCGGCGTCAGTGCAGCCGGCCTTTGTGCCGGAACCTACACCGCTACCGTGACCGATGCGGCCGGTTGCAAACAAACGAGTCAGACCACGATCCAGTCGCCTGCCGCGTTGGGCCTCGATGTAGTCCAATTGATTCACGATATTGGCAATAACGGCAGCGGGAGCATCCAGATCAGTGTGACGGGCGGGGTGCAGCCATATTCGTTTGCCTGGACGCGCAACGGGCAGTTTTTCGCGTCAGCGCAAAATCTGTTGAACCTGATTTCCGGGCAATATGCCGTGGTCGTTACCGACGCCAATGGGTGTGTCATTGGCAGCAGCCAACTGACGCTCAATAACACCGTGGCTTCCCACGAGGCGCCCTGGGCTGCCGGTTTGCGCTTGTATCCCAATCCGGCCAGCCGGTTCGTTCAAATCACCTTGGCCGAACCGCTGGGGCAGGAAGCCGAAGTGCGCCTGATCAATGCCAATGGCGCCTTGTTCCGTACGGAGCAGATTTCGGCCGCTGATGCCATGCTTCGGTTGGATATAAATGAGGTGCCGGCAGGATTCTGGCTGGTGCTGGTTCGGACGGCAGATGGGAAAGAGGCGGTGCGGAAATTGGTGGTGGAGCGGTAAAAAACAAGGAAACTTCGCGAAACCTCCTCAAAAACATAGCCGATACTTTTGAAGTTTACATGTACGGCAACCTCTATCCACTGGGCTGTCCCTGCGGCGTGAAGTTGCTATTTTAGTATGAATACCTGAAAATTTTCCGTAAATTTGCCTTTGATATGGCAAAGAAAATTGATTATCAGTTAGATATTGAAATTGATAAATTAACCAACAGCATTGCTAACAGAGTAACTGGAGATAGCAATACTTTTTAAAATAAATTGTCATGGGACATATTAAAGAACCACCGGGCGTTGATTTTGTGGTTGAATCTAAGCCACCCACTGAAAAGGATCAAAAAATGATCAGTGAAGCGATAGCTCTTTACAAAAAAACGGCTAAAAAAATGCGCCCCCCCCTAAAGTCTCCCCAAAAAAAGCGAGCAGGGAAAAGTGCAACAAGGGATCAATCTATACCCACCTGAACCTATCTTGCAAAAGCCAAGACAGTCTAAAAACATGACCTACCACGTCTCTTCTCCAGCCGAATACGTCGCTTCCATCCCGGAAGAGCGCCGCAAATCTTTTGAAAAACTGCGCCAAACCATACTCGAAAACATTCCCGACGGTTTCCAGGAGGAAATGAGTTACGGCATGATCGGGTATGTGGTGCCGCACCGGCTATACCCGAAGGGTTACCACTGCGACCCGAAGTTGCCGCTACCTTTCGTTGCTATTGCTTCGCAAAAAAACTTCATCGCCTTATACCACATGGGGATTTATGCTCATCCGGAATTGCTGGACTGGTTTGTGGCCGAATTTCCGAAGCACAGCAAAAGCAAATTGGACATGGGTAAAAGTTGTATCCGGTTTAAAAAGCCGGAGCAAATTCCCTTTGATTTGATTGGCCAACTCATGCAGAAGATGAGCCCGGAGGATTGGGTAGGGATGTATGAATCGGTTTTTAAACGATAGGGCCAAAATTCAAAATCACTCCGCCGCCCCGCTCGTAGTGCGTCCGCGTACACGTTTCCTGCCATTTATTAGCCAATTCTGACAAAATCGGTTGCCGGGTTATTGGGTGAATATACCGTATGCTACCTTTGGCCGCGAGAAGCCTCCTATTCCTGTCTGTACATATTCGTTTTCGTTAACCAAATCCTCCGTCTGTAAGATGAGTCGATCACTTTTACATCGCCTTTGGCTGGCTGTGGGCGCAATTGTTTTAATTGCCGTTTTCCCGCAGGCCCAGAACATTTCCTCTGCTAAAGAAACCGCCTTGCGTTTTCTGCAAGGCACTCCCACCCAGTTTAACCTGACGCGCGAAGACGTTTCCGACGTGCGTATTACCGACGCCTACGTGTCCAAACACAACGGCCTCACCCACGTTTGGGTACAACAACAATATGCCGGAATCCCGGTGTACAATGCCCTTTTTGGTCTGCACGTGCGGCCCGATGGTTCCGTGTTGCATCTCGGCCACGGTTTTGTGCCGGGTTTGGCCAAAAGTGTGAATACCACCCTGCCATCTCTGGGTGCATCCCGGGCGCTCGAACTGGCTATGGCCAATCTTGGCTTTACCGGCTTCAAAACGCCGGGCGTGAAGCGCAAGATCAACGAACAAAACTGGGTGTTCGAAAGCGGCGCCGTTTCAAGGGCAGAGATTCCGGTGACGATCTGTTACGCCCTGAATGAAAAAAAGAGGCCCCGTCTCGCCTGGAAAATCACGATCGACCAGGCGAATTCCTCTGACTTGTGGACGTTGTGCGTGGATGCCCAATCGGGTGAAATGCTGGTTCAGCATAACCACACCGTTTACTGCAAAGCCGGTCACGCCCATGTCGCGGGTGAAAATTGCCCGGCAGAAGCCCCCGAACTTCAAACTTCAAACTTCAAACTTCAAACTTCAGCCGGTTCCGCCGATGCCTCTTACCGGGTATTTGCCCTGCCCACTGAAAGTCCTGCGCACGGTCCGCACGAGCTCATCGTGAATCCGCACGACCTGCAGGCTTCACCCTTCGGCTGGCATGATGTAAACGGCGCCGACGGCGCCGAGTACACCTACACCCGCGGCAACAACGTGTGGGCATTCGACGACAGCGCCAACGATAATACCGGCTCACCCGACGAGTCAGCCGACGGCGGCGCAAATCTTGTGTTTGATTTTCCCTTCAACCCGGACGCTGAGCCGGTTGAAAACAAAGCGGCCGCGATCACAAACTTGTTTTACATCAACAACATGATGCACGACATCACCTACCGTTTCGGCTTCGACGAAGAAGCAGGTAACTTCCAAACCAACAACTACGGCAATGGTGGACTCGGTGATGACGAAGTATCGGCACAGGCGCTCGACGGCAGCGGCACCGATAATGCCAATTTCGCTACCCCCGCTGACGGCAGCTCCGGACGTATGCAAATGTATCCCTGGGGGCGTCGGGGAGGACAAGTTGTTCATGTAAATGCGCCCGGCGCAGTTATTGCCTCCTACTCTGCCACTACTGCCGGCTTCGGAGGTGCTATCACCGCCACACCGCTTACGGCCGACGTGGCGCTTACCGACGACGGCTCCGGCACATCCGAGGCCAACCAAAATTGTACGCCGCCTATCAACAGCGTCCAGGGAAAAATTGCCATGGTCGACCGCGGCGTATGCGAATTCGGCCGCAAAGCCCTCAATGCCCAACAGGCCGGCGCTATCGCCTGCATTATTTGCGGCTTTGACGACACTCCGTTCGGCATGGCCGCCGGCGCGGTGGGCGGCCAGGTGACGATCCCGACAGTCAGTATGATTAAATCGGATTGCGACTTGCTCCGGCAATATGCCGGTAATGGGCTGAATATTTCACTGACCCTGCCTTCGAATACAGGCCCGAATCAACTCGACGGTGATTTCGACAACGGTATCATCGCTCATGAGTACGGACATGGTATCTCCAACCGCCTGACCGGCGGCCCGAGCCAGGCCGGTTGCCTTGGCAATGCCGAACAAATGGGCGAAGGCTGGAGCGATTGGTTTACCCTGGTTACCTCGGTAAAACCGGGCGATGTAGCCGCACAAAAACGCGGCGTGGGCACTTTTGTATTTCGGCAATCGAACGAGGGACAGGGTATTCGCCGTTATCCCTATTCTACCGACATGAGCATCAACCCGCTCACCTTCTCGTCGGTCGCTGAAAATACCGAAGTACACGCCTTGGGTGAAATATGGACTGCTGTCACCTGGGATTTGTATTGGGCCATGGTGGAAAAATACGGCTACGACGCCGACCTTAGCAACACCGGCAGCGGTAACCACCGGGCAATCCAATTAGTGATGGACGGGATGAAACTGCAACCTTGCAGCCCCGGCTTCATCACCGGACGTGATGCGATCATCGCCGCAGATATGGAAAACTATGCCGGCGTGGATACCTGCCTTATCAGCGAAGTATTTGCCCGCCGCGGTATGGGCATCTTTGCCAGCCAGGGCGAAGCGGATAATGCGTCTGACGGCGTCGAAAATTTCGATCCGATCCCCACCTGTGTAAAAGCGCTGAAAATCGCCAAGGAAACCTCTACGCCGATCATTGAAGCAGGCGATGATGCGCTTTTCACCATCACCGTGACCAACCACAAGGATGAAGCCCTCACCAACGTCGTGGTTACCGACCCACTGCCGGCCGGTTTATCCTTCGGTTCGGCCAGCAACGGCGGCGTCGACAACAGCGGCGTCGTTACCTGGAATCTTGGTACGATGGCCTCCGGTCAGGTGGTTGTGCTGAACTATACGGCTAAGTCGAATCCAAACAACAAATCGCTGCTTACGTTCCGCGACAATATGGACACGGAAGGCGCCAGCTGGATTCCCCTGATCAACGATAAGGGCAACCAGACCTTTTTCCTGCAAGGCGACTCCGTCAAAGTAGGTGATTTCGCCTGGCGCGCCGAAGCACCGGTGACCGAGACCGACCAGGTGCTGCTCTTCTTCGATCCGCTCATTAAAGTTTCCGGCGCTAAACCGGTCATGCGCTTTTGGCACAACTACAATACGGAAGGCGGCGCTGATGCCGGCTTCGTAGAATTCCAGAAAGCAGGTGAGTCGCAATGGCGGCGTATCGCGGCGGAAAAAGGTATCCGTGAAGGCTATAATAATAAAATCCAGTACGGCACCTTCGCTATTCCGTTCCTGAGTGGCTTCTCCGGCAATTCCAACGGCTGGGTGCGCTCCTACCTTGATGTTAGCGAATACAAAGACCAGGAAATTCTCTTCCGCTTCCGTTTCGGTAGCGACGATAATACCAACGTGCCAGATGGCGGCTGGATTGTCGACCAGGTGGACTTGATGGACATGGTGAACTACGAGAGCGAAGCCTGTGTTACCGCCGATGGCGGCGATGTGGCTTGCGCCAAGGCGCCCGAAAGTGGCGTCATCGTGGATACCGATGCCACCGTTGGTACCAACGACCCGATCACCGACGCCCTGGGCTTGCGCGTTCAGCCGAACCCGGCCAGCGAGATGCTCACGCTCCTGATCGGCGAATCCGCTTCCGGACCGGTACAAATTACCGTCATCGGCGCCGACGGCCGTATCGCCCTGCAACACAATACGAACAATCTCTTCGCCGGCCAGGCGCTTTCGCTCGATATCCGGCACCTGCCCGCAGGTCTGTATGTGGTGCGCGTAGACAGCAGCATCGGCAGCAGCGTAGCGAAAGTTGCGAAGCGGTAATTTGGGGGTTTAGGGTTTGGGGGTTTGGGGGTTTGGGGGTTTAGGGCTACACCCCGTTAATCCCCAAACCCCCAAACCTCCAAACCTCCAAACCTCCAAACCTCCAAACCCTAAACCCTAAACCCTAAACCCTACCCCCCAATTCCTGCCCCGCCCGCTCCAGATTCTCTTCCGTACGCGCCAGCATTTCAGGCAGGGGCAATTCCACTTTATTTATCGAGATTGCTTGTTGCAGGCCGATTGCCTGCACTTGTTCGGGCGTGGCGGCCAAGCGGCCGCACAAGGCGATTACCGGTACGCCGAAACGGGCTGCCCGCCGGCAGATGCCGTGAATGAGTTTGCCGTGCAGGGTTTGCCCGTCCAATTGCCCTTCGCCGGTAATAACGAGGTCGGCTTGGGCGAGTGCGTCGTCGAAATGCGTCAGATCAAGCATCAGATCGATGCCGCGGCGCAGGGTAGCCTGGAGAAACGCCACGGCGCCGTAACCCAACCCGCCCGCCGCGCCGGCGCCGGGTATTTGCGCCAGGCCGGGGCGGTTCCATTGTTGTTCTACCAGTTGCGCCAGGTGTTGCAAGCCGGCGTCCAAGGTGGCTACGGTTGCCTCATCCGCGCCCTTTTGCGGGCCGTACACCTGTGCTGCGCCAACCGGGCCGTATAACGGATTGGTGACATCGCAAATAACCTCCACACCGGTCAGCGTGCCCGGCGTATCGGGCGGCACGATGCGGGCGATCTGGTGGAGCTGTCCACCCACGGGACTGATTTCCCGGCCTTGTGTATCCAAAAAACGCCAACCCAGTGCAACAGCCATGCCGATGCCGCCGTCGTTGGTGGCGCTGCCGCCGATGGCCAGCACGACGCGCGTGGCGCCCCGTCGTTGAGCATCGGCCAGCAACATGCCGGTACCCAGTGTGGTAGTATGTAGCGGGTTGCGCGCTTCCGGCCGGAGCAACTGCAATCCGGAGGTTTTAGCCATTTCCACAAAAGCCGTTCGGCCGTCCGGGCTAAGGCCATACGATGCCTGCATGGGCCGGAAGAGTGGGTCAACGGTCGCTGCTTCCACCGTTTTTAAATTCAAATGATACGCCAGTACCTCAAAAGCGCCTTCTCCGCCATCGGACAGGGGGAATTCGGTGACCTGCGCGTCCAGATGCGCCTGGCGGATACCGGTAGCGATGGCCCGGCAGACGCGTGGTGCGGAGAGGGCGTCTTTGAAGGAATCGGCAGCTACCAGAATGCGCATGAATTAGTCAAAATCAAAGAACTCGTTCAAAAACGACTTCTTTTTCCGGTATTGGGGATCGGGATATACGTGTTTTGGGTTTGGGTGGCGCTCGTACTTGTGCCGGTCGGCATCGTAATTGTCCTTGTTGGAATAGTGTTCAGCCGCGCGCTCGACGATTTTATCGAGTTCTCCGCGATCGAGCCAGATACCGCGGCATTTTGGGCAATAATCTATTTCCACGCCGTTGCGGTCGGAGAGGACGAGGGTTTCGGAACAAACGGGACATTGCATCGTAATATACTTGTGTTTAGGGTGAATAAGGAAGCTTGGCGGGGTTGTATCGTCAATGGGCCTGGAATAGATAACATTTTGACGGACGGGAGGTTGTCATGGGAATGCAAGATTTCGGATTGTTCCCGATTTTCCGGTTTTACGCCATTTTTTTTATAATTTGAAGAACTTGAGTATGTCAGATTTTTTCTCTGCATCGCAAACCTGGAGGAGATACATTCCTTTTTCGAGGTCCGAAATGTTTATCCTGTCAAAATCGGCGGTAATGTTTCTGATTTTTCTGCCTGTTCTGTCATACAGTTCTATGAATTCTATCTGCGCAGCAGATAAATTCCGGATTTGAATGGTATTAGCCGCCGGATTGGGGACTATCGTAAATGGTGAACCGGCGTCGGATATTTGTTCTTTTGTGTTGGTCAGAATGGCGTCTTCGAAGGCCAAAAAGGGTCTGGACGGGCCGTAGGTAGAATCCAGTCCGCCATAGGCGTCACCGGTAAAATAAAAAGCATTTCCTTTGGCGAGGATGGCGCCGATCTGATCTATTCCCGGAGAAAGGGGATACCATTTTGCATGGATAGAATCCCCGTCCGGCGATAAAACCCGGAGCATGATGTCCTGGGAGGAAGCGCCGTTCCACATGGATTCGCCGTAGATAAGTTGGCCGTTGTCTAATTCGCCGAGCGCGGTAGTGGCATTTGAATTGTTAAATTCTTTCGACCACAGGAGATTGGCATCCGGGTCATACCGGTTGAGCAAATTTTTACGCACCTGATTGTCGTAGTACACGCCCAGGGTAGCGATATCGCCATTTTTAAGTATTTGTATGTTTCTAATGACCACCACAGGGGGGCCTTGATAGGGTTTTGCCCAAATTTCGTTGCCCTGTTGATCTATTTTTACGAACTCATGTTGTTGGCTTTTTACATTGTAATGAACGATCAGGGTGGTCGTGTCGTCGACTTCCGTCCATTTTGTATTGAAATAATATTTATCCGGATAAACGAAACTCTGCTCCGTTTCATCTTGGGCATTCAGGACAAAATACCGGGCCTCGGCATAGCCTAAAGGGCCTTGACTGCCTCTTTCAAAATATTGGGCGCCGAACAAGGTTCGGTTGCCTGGCAATTTCCGGGCGAAGCGGTATTCCAGGAAACAGTCGTCCACGGTAAATTTTGCAGAATCCAGGTACTCGCCGGCTAAATCAAAATTATGGACGGTCGGCCGGCTGATTCCGGAAAAATTGGTGGCCCATATCGTCTCATCGTTGCAGGTTCCGGACTCCGGGGAAAGGGCGCCGAAAACTTTTATTTTACCTTGGGTTTCATCCGGCAACAGCGCGCGAAAATCAGGGTAATCCAGTTGCAGATGGCGCGTCCACAAGGTATCATGCCCGGCATCCAGCCGGTACAGATAATAGCCCCTGGGGCAACCCTCGATAACCACAGAGCCCGGGGTATAACAATAGGTGTCGAAGAGCAACATAAATTCGTCGTTGCCCAGATCGCGTGCCTGTACATGGTACGCATTCTTAAACGGTACGGTGTAAAAATGGATAGTGGTTTGGGCCTGGCATACACCGGCCAAAAGCAGGAGGAGGGGAAATAGTCTGTTCATAATTTTTACAGGATAAGTGGAATAAGGTATTGGAATAGGTTATACATACAGGAAAAACTGGCGCCGCTGTTGAAACGTGAATACGGCGTTTTTTCCTTCGTGGCCCTTGTCTGGAGGAGATGGGCGAATTAATTCTTAAAAAAGTGGAGCATACCGGACTCGAACCGGTGGCCTCTACGATGCGAACGTAGCGCTCTAGCCAACTGAGCTAATGCCCCTTTTGTTTGTTTGGAGTATAGCCCGACTCGAACCAGTAGCCTTCCCGACTGACGAGTCGGGACGCTCTAGCCAACTGAGCTAATGCCCCTTTTTTCAGGCGCGTAAAGATAACAAAATCTAGGATGAATTTGGTTCGAAAAATAATGACTTTTGTGGCCTATTACATGAACTCAAACCAACACCCACACCATGCCAAAAGCAAAAACTAAATCCACCGCCGCCAAAAACCTTTACGCCCTATTCATCGCCATCAATGCCTACGAAGAAGAGATCGTCATCGACCGGATGGCTTCCTTCCCGCAGCTCTCCGGCTGCGTAGCCGATACCGATGCCATACAGGAGTTCCTGAAAAACGACCCGGCGATCAACCTGCACGCCGAAAAACTCTACGACAAGCAAGCCACCAAAGAAAACATCATTAAAGGTATCCGCCGGCACCTTGGCCAGGCAAAAACCGGCGACTCGGTGTTGTTGTACTACTCGGGCCATGGCGGCGTCGAAACTGCCGATCCTAACTTATGGCCCGCCGAAAGCGACGGCAGGCTGGAAGGCATCGTTTGCTACTACACCGGCCAACAATCTTCCAAATTCCTGCTGGCCGACAAAGAACTCCGCTACCTGCTGAGCGAACTGAGCAATAAAACCGGCGCCCATATCCTGACTATCTTCGACTGTTGCCACTCCGGCGACAATACCCGGTCCGCCGGCATGCCTGTGGCTACCCGCAAACAGGTCGATCTCGTGTTTCCCATACGGCCCTGGTCAGATTTTGTGTTCGGCGGCCCAAAAGAACTGAAATTACTAAAAGAAAAAGGCATCGCCGCGCTTTTGCCCGAAGGGCAGTATGTCCAGATCGCCGCCTGCGAAAGCAACGAACCGGCCATGGAAGATTTTATCGATGGCAAACGACAGGGTGTACTCACGGCTCACCTCCTGCGCATCCTCCGGGAAACCGGCGGCCACCTCACCTACCAGGACCTTGTGGGACGCGTGCGCAACCAGATTCGTTACCGCTTCAGCCAGCGCCCCAAAATTTATACCCCCGCCAAGGCCGCCCGTTTAGCCAATACCGGTTTTTTACAAAAAACACCCGACGCCTCCTCGGCAACCGGCCGGCTCGACCCCGACGGCAAAGGCGGCTACTTGCTCAACCTCGGCGTGCTGCACCGCGTTAAGCCAGGCCACACCACCGTGGAAGTGCAGGGTTTCGATAAAAAATGGTATACCGGCCGCATTACTAAGGCCGAACTTGATCACGCCGCGGTGGCATTCGCTCCCGAACTGCGCGACCAACTAGCCCAGAATGCCATGCCTGCCCGCGTGAAAAACCTCGACACCCGTCGCCTGCGCATCCGTGTGCTCGACAAAGATGCCGCGCCGGACAGGGCCCAGGAACTCGTGGATGCGCTCACCGCACCCGCCATGCAACCCTGGGTGGAAGTGACGGAATCCACCGCCCGGCTCGATTATGATGTGCTGTGTTTTGGCGATATGTTTTACCTGACCAATCCGGGCGACTGGTTCCGGCCACTGGTGCTGCCTGCCCTGACGGATCACGACGATGCCGCGGCCAAAATATGCGAACACCTGCAACAAATCGCCCGTTGGCATTTTACCAAAGAACTAAAAAACAACACCGACACGCCACTACCCCTGTCTGCGTTGAAAGTCGAATTTTTAACCCCCGACGAACGGCCCCTGACCCTCAAAGGAGACTCCCTGCAAATCGACCTGCACCAGGAGGGCAAAGACGAAAACGGGCGGGTCTACTGGACCGGTGGATTTAAGGTGCGGCTCACCAACCAGACGGCCGGAAACCTGTATGTGGCCGCCGCATATTTGGGGGCCGAATTCGGCGTCAATACCACCCATTTGCTGGAATCCAACACCGCCACCCTGCTGGACCCCGGTGAAAGCGTTTTTCTGCTGAAAGAAGATGGCGCAGTCATCACCGGCGCCCTGGATGAAAGCACACGGGTATTTAACCGCCCCTTCGCAGACAGTTATCTTCAGTTTCTCGCCAGTGCCGACCGTTTCGACACCGGCATGTTGCAACTGGAGCCGCTCCCCGAACCACACCTGATTGAGCAATACCGAACCGCCGGCTCAAGGGGACTGAATATCGGCAAACCCAAACCCACGCCCATGCCCAAAGGCTGGAACACCTTCGTCGTAAAAGTCCGGGTGCCCAACCCGGAATACAACAAAGTGGATACCCGGTGGCTGCAGCGCTCCATTGACCCCAAAACCGGCAGCCCTTACCTGGCACATTTTCTGTTCGGCTTGTATTTCGACAAAAAACCGGGTCTGAACGGCGCCCTGACGTTAAAAAAGGGCGTCAGGTCTGCGGAAAAAGGACTCTTTTGGGATACAGCCCTGGCTGCCGGCAATTTCTGGGCGCATTGGCGGCGCAGCCGGCAGTACGATAAAATGGTGGAGAAGAACCCCAAGTTGCCGAGGTTTCTGGCTGAAGGCGACTCCTGGTTCCAACATCCGCTGCTGGTCGATATCATCGATAATATCGGGCGAAACTATCCGGTCTATTGCTTGTCCGCTGCCGGCGATACTATCCAGAACTATTATCAGGAAGGGGATTTGTTCAAAAAACTGGCAGAGATGAAACCGGCGCTGCTGCTGCTGAGCGGCGGCGGAAACGATATCCTCGGCGACAAAATGTCCGGATTTATGAACGATCAATTCGCCGATGCTCCGGAGGGCGAGCACCCGGACCGGTTCTTTAACCAATCATTTTCGAAAACACTGGACGAGATACAAAAGATCTACCGCCAGATATTTGAACGCCTGAAAAAAGAACGCCCGGGCATGCCCATACTGGTGCATAGCTACGATTACCCGCGCCCGCTAAAACCAGGTATAAAAAAATCGAGCTGGCTTGGTGAATGTTTCGACAAAAAGAATTTACTGCGCGAAGGTGACCGCAATGCCGCCGTACACCTGATGATCGACGAATTCAACAAACGACTCAAAACTATGGCCGGCGAATATAAGGATGTGCACTATCTCGACCTGCGCGGCCGTGTGGCCGACAACCAGTGGGACGACGAAATCCATCCCAACGACGTGGGTTTCGACCGGGTCTCGGCGATATTTTTGCGAAAAATCCGGGAGCTGCTTCCGGCGAAGCGGTGATGATATGGTGAGACAAATGAGGCTTAAGTTGCTCCGTTGTTTTAACCTCACTATCCGGATATTGTACCCCTGCTGGGGTTGTGTCAAAAGACTTTGATAAAAACCCGCGACAAATTTTTCACCACGTAGACACGGAGACACGGAGATTTATCCTCCGTGCCTCCGTGGTAAATTAAAATAATCTACGGCGGGAAAGATTTAGCATACCCTTTTGGCACAACCCCAGCAGGGTTTCGTATGTAGCCACTAACTTTGCCTGTGTCGGCCTTTAATTTGCTCTCAAGATATCGGCCCGCTGGGCCGCCTGGAAGAAAACGTGGGCCTTTCTACTACAAAGATATCGGCCCGCTGGGCCGATATAGTTCAGGTTGGGGCTACATACGAAAATTGAAAGTTTCCAGTAGTGTGGTCAAATTAGTACTAAGTTAATAGATATAGGAATTGAGCACAGGGCTGAATCCCCATATTTCTCTATCTCACTTTATCAGACCCGCTGCCACCCCGGCCACATTTTCCGCCGTCAGGCCGAATTTCTCATACAACAACTCATACGGCGCCGAAGCCCCGAAATGATCCAGCCCCACAACGCGTCCGTTCAGGCCGACGTATTTGTACCAGCCCAGCGAAGCGCCCGCTTCCACGGCTACCCGCGCCGGGCAGGAGGCGGGCAATACGTTTTCCTTGTATGCGGCGGATTGTTTGTCAAAAACATCGGTAGACGGCATGGATACCACGCGCACGCGGATATTTTTTTGATTGAGTAGTGCCTTGGCTGCCACGGCAATCTCCACTTCCGAACCCGAGGAGATCAGGATGATCTGAAAATCTTTATCCTCCACCAGCACATAGCCGCCTTTGCGGGCTTCTTCCGCCGCGCCCATACCCAGGGCGGCGCGGTCGTAGTTGGCGAGGTTCTGGCGGGTGAGCACCAGGCCGGTAGGGCCATCGGTGCGGGTGAGCGCCATTTTCCAGGCCACGGCTGTTTCGTTGGCGTCCATCGGGCGGATGATTGACAGGTTGGGCATGGCCCGCAGCGATGTCAGGTGTTCGATAGGCTGGTGGGTGGGGCCGTCTTCGCCGAGACCGATAGAATCGTGGGTGAGCACGTAAATGGAGCGGATACCCATCAGCGCGGCTAAGCGCATGGAGGGGCGCATGTAGTCGGTGAAAACGAAAAAGGTGCCGCTGTACGGGATGACGCCGCCGTGCAGGGTCATGCCGTTCATGATGGCGGCCATGCCGTGTTCGCGTACGCCGTAGTGGATGTATTGGCCGGCGGGGTTTTTCAGGCTGAACGGCGTTTGTCCTTTGGCAAAGGTTTTATTGGAGGGGGTAAGGTCGGCCGAGCCGCCTACCAGGGCGGGAATTTTGGCGGCGATGAGGTCCAGCACCTTGCCCGAGGCAATACGTGTAGCCATTTTGCCCGCCGGGAAATCGGGGATATTCAAGGCGTCGGCGGATACTTCTGTGTTCAGGCAGGACTGGAACGCGGCGGCCAATTCGGGGCGCGACTTCTGGTGTTTTTCCACCAATTCCTGCCAGTTGCGCTCGGCTTTGGCGCCATCGGGCACGGCTTTGCGGGTTATTTTCAGTACTTCGTCGTTGATATAAAAGGGGGGCTCCGTGGGGATGCCCAATTTCTTTTTAGTCAAAATGGCCTCCGCTTTACCCAGTGGCGAGCCGTGCGATTCTTCCGATCCGGCTTTATTGGGGCTGCCGAAGCCGATCACGGTGCGGCAGGCGATGATGGAGGGTCGGTCGGAAGCCCGGGCCAGGGTGATGGCGGCGCGGATGGCGTCGTAGTCGTGGCCGTCGATGCGCTGGGTGTGCCAGCCGTAGGCTTCGTAACGTTTCAGCACGTCTTCGCTGAACGACAGGTGGGTGTCGCCGTCGATGCTGATTTGATTGTCGTCGTACAGGACGATGAGTTTGGACAGGCGGTTGTGGCCGGCAAAAGAGCAGGCTTCGTGGGAGATGCCCTCTTGCAGATCGCCGTCGCTGGCGATCACGTAGGTATGGTGGTTGACCACGCGGTAGCTGCCTTTATTGAAACGGGCGCTCAGCATTTTTTCGGCCAGGGCCATGCCTACTGCGTTGGAGATGCCCTGACCCAGCGGGCCGGTGGTGGTTTCTACGCCGGGGGTATGGTTGTATTCCGGGTGGCCGGCGGTTTTGCTTTCCCACTGCCGGAAATTTTTGAGTTCTTCCAGGGGTAAATCATATCCATACAGGTGCAACAGACTGTAAATGAGCATACTGCCATGTCCGGCCGAGAGCACGAAGCGATCGCGGTCGAACCAGTGCGGGTTTTGGGGATTGTGTTTGAGAAATTCCGACCACAGCACCGACGCTACGTCGGCCATACCCAATGGCATGCCGGGATGGCCCGAGTTGGCGGCTTCCACGCCGTCGATAGCGAGGCCGCGAATGGTATTGGCAATTTTTTTAAGTGTTTGATTTTTCATTCAATTTATAACTAATATGTAGATAACTGTATTAGTATCTAGGAGATAGGTCGTTCCCATTCGTTGCGAAGCTGCGTAAGTTGTGCATCTATCTCGTGCATGGAAAGCCCGCTTTTCAAGCTTCCACGATATTTGCCGAAGTATTTTTTCTTGTTTCGCTTTGGCTTTGAGGGGGCTAAATTGTGCTTTTCAAACAAATACCCAATGAAATCCAGCACCTCTTGTTTGAGGTTGTCGGGTAGTTGTTGGAGTTGCAGCAATACCTGATGTTCTTTCATGGAGTAAAATTTTTGACAAAAATACGCCTCTAAACCTTCTTACACCTTTTTTCCCTACCTTTTCCCGCAAAAAAATATGAAGAAAAGCATTGCCCTGGTTTTTACCCTCTGTACGGCCGCCCTGGCCGGCGCACAAATCACCGACCCGAAAGCCACCGAGGTGTGGTCGCCCATACCGCCTAAAGTGACACCCGGTATTTTCCCCGGCAGCCCGCCTTCCGATGCAGTCATCCTGTTCGACGGGAAAGACCTGTCGCAATGGCGGAAATGCGCGCTGGGTTATGGCGGAAAAATGGAAGATGTGGCGGCCGTCATAAAAAAGTACGGCACCGTAACCAAGTATGAAGATGCCGGCTGGGAGGTAAAGGACGGCGCCCTGATCGTAAAACCCGGCGCCGGGCCCATCGAAACGAAATTATCCTTTGGCGACGTGCAGTTGCATATCGAGTGGCTGGCGCCCGTGGATACGGGTAAAACCGGCCAGGGCTACAGCAACAGCGGCGTTTTCCTGATGAGTAATTATGAAATTCAGGTGCTGAACTCCTATGAAAACAGTACCTACCCCAATGGTCAGGCCGCCGCGATGTACAAACAGTCGATTCCATTGGTGAATGCCTGCCGGCCTCCCGGCGAATGGCAATACTACGATATCATTTTTACGGCGCCCCGGTTTGCCAAAGACGGCACTGTGCTCAAGCCGGCTGCCATCACGGCGTTTCACAACGGCGTTTTGGTACAAAACCACTACGAGTTGAAAGGCCCCTGCATCTATATCGGAACGCCGTACTACATTCCGCACCCGGACAAACTGCCTATCATTCTGCAAGATCACGGCGACAAGGTGCGTTTCCGGAATATTTGGGCAAGAGAACTTTGACATACGACTTTCGACTTACGACTTGCGTAGAGGGGACCGTAACGTACTCTAAGGCGGCCTCTACGCAAGTTGTAAGTAGTAAGTCATAAGGCGTAAGTCGTCATTCTCCAATGTCTTCATTCCACAGCGCCGGTTGTTCGCGGATAAAGGATTCCATCATCCCGATACAATCGGCGCTGTGGATGACTTCCACGTCGACGCCCCTTTGCCGGAGCAATTCTTCTTCGCCCAGGAAGGTTTTGTTTTCACCGATGATCACTTTGGGAATCCCGTACAACAGGATGGCGCCGGTACACATGGCGCAGGGCGACAGGGTGGTGTACAGCACCGATTCGCGGTAAACGGAAGCGGGCTGCCGGCCGGCATTTTCCAGGGCATCCATTTCGCCGTGCAGGATCGGGCTGCCGCGCTGAATGCGCCGGTTGTGGCCCCGGCCGATAATGCTCCCGTTGTGTACCAAAACGGAGCCGATGGGGATACCGCCTTCCTGCCTGCCGAGCAAAGCTTCATCGATGGCTGTTTGCATGAATTGATCCATAATACCGTGGTTATTTCTAGAAAGTTACAAAGGTAGGCCATTCCGGCAAACGGGATTTACGTCATACCTTTGAAACCCGTTGTCTGGCAAACGCCTGCCTAACATGCTTAAGCAAACATTCTGCGTAACATCTGCGCCTTTTTTATCTGTGTAACATCTGTGTGAAATTTGCTACGCTGAGCAACCAACGCGACAAATTTCACGCAGATGTTACGCAGAAGTAATACACAGATGTTACGCAGAAAACGAAGCGAATTTATTTTGTCCTTATAAAGATATAAAAAATGAAATTTTTCAAAACAAAATCCCTGGCATTTCATCTCCTTTTACTTGCCTTCTTTACCTCCTGCACCGGAACGCAAACCAACTTGCCGACAGTCGGTTTTGCCGACGCCTTCGAAGACAGTACCATCGAACAGGCTAAAACAGGCTTTCTGGCTGCGCTGAAAGCGGCCGGTTTTTCGGAAGAAGACAAGACGATCAAATTTGTTTACCGCAATGCGCAGGGCGATATCCCGACGTTGACACAGATCGTGAAGTATTTCATTGCACAAAACGTGACTTTATTAGCCACAAATCCATCGCTTTCCACCATCACTGCGCTGCAAAATACCAAAGAGATTCCGATTTTTATGATGGTGGCGCCAACGCCGGAGTTGATGAAGGTGCAGGACGCCGGCGGTAAAGCGCCGGCCAATTTGTTCGGCGTAGCCGAAAACCTGGGTTATATAGACACTTCGTTTTCTATTATTCCCAGATTGATAAAACCTAAAGGGGCGAAGTTGCGGGTAGGACTGATGTACAACCAATCGGAGCCGCAATCGGTGGAAGCCTACGAACGCTTGAAAGGGCTGGCCGATGCCCTGGGCGTGGAACTCGTGGCCCGGCCCGTCAATGCCACGGCCGACGCGCAGTTGGTGACCGGAGCCTTGCTGAATGAAAACATCGACGCCTTCTTTGCCAACCCGGATAATACCATTTTCGGCGCGTTTGAAACAATTATAAAATCGTGCAACGAGGCCGGCGTTCCGGTGTTTACCAGCGAAGCCGGCCTGGTGACGCGCGGCGCAGTGGCGGCTTACGGCGCCGATTTGTACCAATGGGGCTATCAGGCGGGGCAGCAGGCGGCGCAGTTTCTTAAAACTAAATCGTTGGAGGGTTTGCAATGGGAGATGGTCAAAGTGCGGAAGCGGGTGTATAATCGCAGTGCTGCCAAGCGGTTTGGTATTTCAGTGCCTGAAAATTACGAAGCCTTAAATTAATGACTTTTTACCTCTCTGCACTCATCCTCGGTCTTTGCCTCTCCGCCATGGGACTCGGCATCTTCATTACCATGAAGATATTCCGGATTCCCGACATTACCACCGACGGCAGCTATACGCTCGGCGCGGCGGTGACGGCCATACTGCTCACTGCAAGGTGGCCGTTGCCGGCAGTAATTGTTGTAACGATGATTGCCGGGGCCCTGGCAGGCGTACTCACGGGGCTGGTACATACCCGCCTGAAAATAGACGCCCTGCTGGCGGGTATTTTGGTGATGACGGGATTGTATTCCGTGAATCTCAGTATCCTGGGTCGCTCTAATATTCCATTGATCGACGTACCGACCATCTTTAAAGCGCTGGCCATTTTTGACCGCCCGATCTTCAACGAGTTGTGGGTAGGTCTGCTTTTTCTCAGCGTATTGGTCGCTCTGCTGGCCTATATGTTGCGCACCGATTTTGGTCTGGCCATGCGGGCCACGGGCAACAGCGAATCCATGACCCGCGCGTTGGGCGTCAACAACGACCGCATGAAGATTATCGGTCTGGCCATCGCGAATGCGCTCACGGCCCTGAGCGGTTTTCTGGTGGCACAATATCAAAATTTTACGGATATCAATATGGGTATCGGTATCGTGCTGGTCGGGCTGGGCTCGGTGCTTATCGGCGATGCCTTAATCCAGTGGCTCGGTATCCGGCGGGTCTGGTTGCAGTTGGTATTCATCTTGATAGGTTGTATTTTGTTTCAATCGGTGCTGGCCGTAGCCTTGTCGCTGGGCGTCAATCCGAACCTGCTCAAACTGATCACTTCCGTTTTTGTATTGGCCATCGTGGGCATCCCACGATTAGCCCGAAGCCAACAAGCATGATCGAACTTAGCCATATCACGAAGGTCTTCAACCGGGGGCAGATCAACGAGGTGACGGCCCTGCACGACCTCAGCCTGCAAATAGCCGAAGGCGAATTTATCGCTTTGATCGGCGCTAACGGTTCGGGCAAAACAACGCTGCTCAATATCATTTCCGGGGCAATACGGCCCAGCACCGGCAACATTATTATTCACGAAGCGGATATTACCAGCCTGCCCGAGCACAAACGCAGTCGCTGGGTGGCACGGGTTTTTCAAAACCCGCTGGCCGGCACGGCGCCCGATTTGAGCATTCTTGACAATTTCCGCCTGGCGGCCCTGCGCACCCGGCCCAAACGGCTGGTTATCGGGATCAATGAACGTTTCAAAACCGAAGTGCGCGACAAAATAGCCGGCTTGGGCCTGGGGCTCGAAAATAAAATCCAACAACCCATCGGCTCCCTTTCCGGCGGCCAGCGCCAGGCCCTCACCTTGCTGATGAGCGTGATGGATCATACCGATATCCTGCTGCTCGACGAGCCTACCGCCGCCCTCGACCCTAAATCTGCCGAAGTGGTGATGCAAACGGCGGAGCGTATTATCCGGGAATACAACCTGACTACCGTGCTCATTACCCACAACCTGCGCGACGCACACCGCTTCGGCAACCGGCTGATCCAGATGGCCGGCGGACAGGTCGCGCGCGATTTGGACACAGGAGCGAAGGGAACCCTGAAATTGGAAGAAATGTATGGGTGGTTTGGGTAGAGTGGGGGAGCGTGAAAAAAAATTCATTTAGGCTTCTCTTTTTTTCAAGACTTCATTTATCTTTGCACCCGCTTAACGCAAGGGGGGATTAGCTCAGCTGGCTAGAGCGCTTGCATGGCATGCAAGAGGTCACCGGTTCGACTCCGGTATTCTCCACCACGGAAGGGATTACGCAGCGATGTGTGGTCCCTTTTTTCATTGTTTGACCATTGCACTTTACCTTTACGGTTTGCAAACCGGATAACATTCGAAATCATGACAAAAAAAGACCAACTCTACGACGCGTTTGGCGAACTGGCCTACGTCCTGGCCATGGCCGATGGCACTATTCAACCTGAAGAACTGGCCCAGGTAAAACAAATCCTGGAACAACACCCGAGGGGAACAGACATCCAGTGGTCGTTCGATTACGAGGCGCGCAGCAGCCGACCGGTGGAAGAGGTATATCAAAAAGTGATAGACGCCTGCCAGGAAGTCGGTCCCGACCCAGAATACCCTTTCCTGATTGAATTGCTCGAAAAAGTAGCGGCCGTTCACGCCGGTAAAAGCACGGAGGAAAACCAGGTCATTTCCGGGTTTACTGCCGATCTGATCGAACGGTTCCGGAAGGATTTAGAAGCGATCGAGTAAGCATACTCCTTTACAGGGGTAAGAAATCCGCGTAAATCCGCGTACAAAGTCGGCGTCATCCGTGTCCCTATACACCTGGGAG
>CAUJEY010000249.1 GCA_963169325.1 Bacteroidota bacterium | reverse complement strand
TGATCTGCCAGCCGCCCGAGAGCGCCGAATTGCCGGGTACCCGTTGTATACGTTGCCACCCGTTGAGGGCCAGCGCGCTCAAAAACCACTTGCCATCCGGCGTGGTGTACGATAGTTTCGCGCCGGCCTCGTAATACGGCGAGTTATCGGCAGCCATACTGCGCGTGAGCGTCCAGCAATCTTTGCCGATGGCGCTTTCAAAACCGATATGCGAGCCGAAAATACCGGCATCTATCCAGAGATCATGGTTTTTTGAAAGTTTAACGCCGGCATTTGCTTCGAACACATTTTGCAGCGTGCCCGGCTCGGCCGACAAGTTAGCGTTGGCGTAAGTACCGGCCATCAGGGCGAGATTGCCGCGCATACGTTGGGCGCTGAGCGACGCTTTCAGAAAAGCGATATTTACGTTAAATTCGTTGTGGCGGTTGTGGGCATACACAAAGCCGGGGCGGTTGCCGTCGGCCGGTTGGTTCAGGTCATAAGCGTAATAGGGTTCGGCGTAACCGGAAATGGAAAAGTTTATTTCAGTAGTGTCTATCTGGGCGCCTAGCTGGTTGAAAAACAGCAATAGAAGGCTTAGTGGCAACAGGATTTTTTTCATGACAATTTTTTTCATGACAATTTTTTTAAAAATGTTGAAGGCATGGTTTCAATTTGCCTGCAAAACAATGGTTTAGATTGGAAAAGGCGTCATGTTAATTTTTAAGTGCATCCAACGCCAGATTTAGTTCCAGCAAATTTACCGTCGAAGTCCCGAACAGCCCCAGCAAAGGACCTTCCGTATGTTCGTTTACCAATTGACGCAGGCGGTCTTCCGAAATACCGCGCACTCGGGCGATACGGGCTACCTGCACCAGGGCGCCTTGCGGTGAAAGGTGCGGGTCGAGACCGGAGCCGGAAGCCGTCAACAATTCGGCCGGTACCTGATTGGCATGTATGCCGGGATGATGTACCAAAAAAGTATCCAGCCGGGCTTGAACGGTGGCCAGGTAATCGGGGTTGCCCGGGCCTTTGTTGGAGCCACCCGATCCGGCAGCATTGTAGCCCACTGCCGAAGGCCGCGACCAGAAGTAGCGGTCTTCATCAAAATTTTGGCCAACGCGGTGGTAACCGACCACACGGCCATTGACTTCTACTGTTTCACCCTTGCCACCATTGGGCGCTACCACTTTGCCAACGCCGAGCATGGCCAGCGGATATAATACCCCTAAAAATACGATACAGCATAGGGTAAGTTTTAAAGCATTTAAGATATGCGATTTCATTTTTTTTGATTTTCTTATAAAACTAAGAGTGATGTTTATTCGTAACAACCATTTCAAAACAACATAGTCACCAGTAAATCAATCAGTTTAATGCCTAAAAATGGCACCACTACGCCGCCCAAACCATAAATGAACAGGTTGCGACGCAACAAAGCCGATGCGCCGATCGGTTTATATTCCACGCCTTTCAGCGCCAGTGGAATCAATGCGGGGATAATCAACGCATTAAAAATAACGGCCGAAAGAATAGCCGATTCCGGCGAATACAGGCCCATAATATTCAGATGTTGCAATGCCGGAATGCTTGCCATAAACAGCGCCGGCACAATGGCAAAATATTTGGCCACGTCGTTGGCAATACTGAAAGTGGTCAGGGTACCGCGCGTCATCAGCAATTGTTTGCCGATTTCGACGATCTCGATCAGTTTTGTCGGGTCGTTGTCGAGGTCCACCATATTGCCGGCTTCCTTGGCAGCTTGTGTACCGCTGTTCATGGCCACTCCCACATCGGCCTGGGCGAGTGCGGGAGCGTCGTTGGTACCGTCGCCCATCATGGCTACGAGTTTGCCTTGTTCCTGCTCAGCACGGATGTAGTTCATTTTGTCTTCCGGTTTGGCTTCGGCGATGAAGTCGTCCACGCCGGCTACATCGGCGATGTATTTGGCCGTCAGCGGATTGTCGCCGGTCACCATCACTGTTTTTACGCCCATGCGGCGCAAACGTTCGAAACGTTCGCGGATGCCCGGTTTGATAATGTCCTGCAATTCAATTACGCCCACTACTTTTTCATTTAACGATACCACAAGCGGCGTACCGCCTTGTTTGGCAATTTCAACCACCTGGTTTTCGGTTTCCGCCGGTAAGGCATTACCGGCTTTTTCAGTAACATTCCGGATAGCGTCGAATGCACCTTTGCGGATTCGGTTGCCATCAGGCAGGTCGACCCCGCTGCTCCTGGTTTCAGCCGTGAATTTGATCATCCGCGCGCCCTCGATGCTCAACCCCTGGGTTGCCTTACCCGCCAGTTCTACAATGGATTTTCCTTCGGGCGTTTCGTCGGCCAGGGAGGAAAGCGCTGCATACCGGATAAAATCGGCTTCGGGCACCCCTGTGGCAGGGTAGAAGTGCGTGGCTTTGCGGTTTCCGATGGTGATCGTGCCCGTTTTATCGAGCAGGAGCACGTCGAGGTCGCCGGCGGTTTCCACAGCCTTGCCGGATTTGGTAATGACGTTGGCCCGCAAGGCCCGGTCCATACCCGCTATGCCGATGGCCGACAACAAACCGCCGATGGTGGTTGGAATCAAACACACGAAAAGCGACACATACGCGGCGATGGAAATTGGCGTATTGGCGTAATCGGCGAAGGGTTTGAGCGTGACGCATACGATGACAAACACAATGGTAAAACCTGCCAACAGAATCGTCAGCGCAATCTCGTTCGGCGTTTTTTGCCGGCTCGCGCCTTCCACAAGCGCGATCATTTTGTCCAAAAAACTCTCCCCGGGTTGCACCGTCACGTTTACGACGATCCTGTCGGACAACACTTTCGTACCGCCCGTCACGCTGGATTTGTCGCCGCCGGCTTCCCGAATCACCGGGGCGGATTCGCCGGTAATGGCGCTCTCGTCGATTGTCGCCAAACCTTCGGTGATTTCACCGTCGGTCGGGATGATGTCTCCGGCTTCGCAAACAAACTGGTCGCCGCGCCGGAGTTCGGAGGAAGAAATGATCGAAATACTGCCACCGGCGCCCAATTTTTTTGCCGGCGTGTCTTTGCGGGTTTTGCGCAGACTTTCGGCCTGTGCTTTGCCCCGCGCCTCTGCAAATGCTTCGGCGAAATTGGCAAACAACACGGTGAGCAGCAATAAGAGGAAAATGACGAAATTGTATCCGGGATGGCCCAGTGTTACTACATCAGCGCCGGGCATCATAGACATTATGGTAACCACGAGCATGATTGCCGTGCCAATTTCCACGGTGAACATCACCGGGTTGCGAAACAACTGTCGCGGGTCGAGTTTAACGACCGATTGCCAAAGTGCGGCGCGTATCAATTCGGGCTGAAATAAACCCGATTTATGTTTATTTTTCATGATTGAATGAGCAATTTGAATGGTTTGAGGGACGCGTTACATTGAAAAGAACTCCGCAATCGGCCCCAACGCCAGCGCCGGGAAATAGGCCAGCGCGGTGATGATGACAATCACAGAAAACACCATGACACCGAAGGTTGTCGTATCGGTCTGTAAGGTGCCGGCGCTTTCTGGGATGTACTTCTTGGATGCCAGCAATCCGGCAATAGCCAGAGGTCCGATGATCGGAATGAACCGGCCGAGAATCAACACGAAACCGGTAGCAATATTCCAAAACGGGTTGTTGTCTCCAAGTCCTTCGAAACCGGAGCCGTTGTTGGCATTGGCGGATGTCATTTCATACAACATTTCGGAAAAACCGTGGAAGCCGGGGTTGTTGAGCCAGGGCAGGCTGGGATCGCGTACCTGCATCCAGGCAGCCAGGGCCGTGCCACCCATGATGAGCAGCGGGCTGAGCAGCGCCGTAAGCATGGCAATTTTCACTTCGCGTGCCTCCACTTTTTTACCCATAAATTCCGGCGTTCGCCCGACCATCAGGCCGGAAATAAACACGGCGATAATTATAAAAATGTAAAAATTGAGGAATCCTACGCCTACGCCGCCGTAAAAGCTGTTGACCATCATGGCAAGCAGTTCGTTCATGCCGGATAAAGGCGTGAAACTATCGTGCATCCCATTAACGGAGCCGTTGGACGTTACGGTCGTGGAGATGGCCCAGTAGGCCGAAGCGGCCGTGCCTAAACGTACTTCTTTACCTTCCATGCTGCCAAGACTTTGATCGACACCCGTGCCGGCAATAGCAGGGTTGCCTTTCATTTCCTGTACGATAGTGGGAAGTAGCAACACCAGGAATCCAATTGTCATCACACCCAAAATCATAGCGGCCAGTTTTCGCCGTTTCAGGTAAAAACCCAGCGCGAAAATCATGGCTATGGGGAGGAGCAGGATTGAGATGTTCTCCAGCATGTTCGTCAAATAGGCCGGATTTTCCAGCGGGTGCGCGGAGTTTACCCCGAAATAACCCCCACCGTTGGTGCCCAATTGCTTGATGGCAATCATCGCCGCTGCAGGGCCACGACTTACCTGTACGGTATCGCCTTGCATCGTGACGATCGTGTCTTTCCCTTCGAAGGTCATCGGCGTACCGTTGATCATCAAAATAACCGAAACGACAATGGCCAATGGCAACAGGATGCGGGTGTTGGATTTCAGGAAATATTCATAAAAGTTGCCTAAAGCCTTGGTTTGACGCGTTTTCAGCGCATT
>CAUJEY010000248.1 GCA_963169325.1 Bacteroidota bacterium | reverse complement strand
TATTGCGTTTTGTGCTCCCGTGCACGGGGCGCCCTCGCTCGGCCCCGGGTGACCCCGGGCGGCCCGGGCGCCCACGGGCGACCGGGGCGACCCCGAGGGTCGCCCCTACCGGGGGAATAACAGGATCGGATGCCCGGTTGGTGGTGTAGGGGCGACCCTCGTGGTCGCCCGTTGCGTGGTCGCCCGTTGCGTGGTCGCCCGTTGCGTGGTCGCCCGTTGCGTGGTCGCCCGTTGCGGCATAGGCCACACAAAATCCTACCAAACATCTCGCGTTTTTTCTATTTTTGTTCGCATTTAACCGCTGCGTATTAAAAATCGAACCTAACCATGAAATATGATCCAAATATCCACCACCGACGGAGTGTACGTCTCCGGGGATACGATTATGGTAAGGAAGGCATGTATTTTATTACTATTTGCACCCAAAACAGAGTGCATTTTTTCGGGGAGGTAGAAAATGGTATTATGATTTTAAACCCTTTTGGGGAGATTGCATACCGTGATTGGGAAAAATTGCCGGAACGATGGCCGCATGTGGAATTGGGTGCATTTCAAATTATGCCTAATCACATGCATGGGATACTGTTGATTCATCGACCTGTTTCGGCCGTTACAAATATCGAAACAGGAACGACCATTGTGGTCGCCCCGAACGACGTAGTCACTCCGAACACCGTGAATTCACCGGAATACCCGTTTTCAAAAATACAATGGGCTACTCGTCCGTACCTTGGTCAGATTATTGGCGCTTATAAATCAACGGTGTCCACAGCATATCTGAATTATCACAAACAAAATCAGCCGGGTGTTTGGCTCGATAAAATCTGGCAACGTGGTTTTGATGAACGCCTGGTTCGAGATGTCGGGGCATTTGACAATATTTCCACCTATATCATCAACAACCCGGGAAACTGGGAATCAGATAAGAATTTTTAGAGTGAGGCTCGGTGAACGGTCACCAGCTGATATACAAAGAGAAAACCCCGGCACGCAGATTAATCGCGCGCCGGGGTTTTCTTTTTTTGTGTTTCGCACTAGGGGATACCTTACTGCCTCTTCTTTTCTGCCTTTTTAGCCTTTTTTTCCTGCTTCTTTGCGTATTGCTGATCGAATTTTTCCGCTTGTTCTGCATTCAGCAGGGCGCGTTTTGCCGCGCGGCGTTCGTCTCGCAGGCGATCCGTTTCGGCTTTGTTTTCCTTACGAACGGTCTTTATTTTAGCCTGATACTCGGCATCCACCTTTTTGAACTCCGCTTTCTGGGTTTCTGAAAGATTCAGGTTTTCTGCCTGTTTGTCGTAATGCTGTTCTTTTTTGGCGGCGCGCTGCTCTTGTTTGGCTTGCTTTTGCGAGGTGGCCGGCGTGGTAGTGCCCTGGGCGTTTACGGAAAATGCTGCGCCAATGAACAGACCGGCCAGTAGTAATTTCGAAAATGATTTTAATAACATGATATAAACGGTTGTTTTAAAATGAAACGATTTTGATTCACCGGTCCTTTGACGCGATTTATCGCCGAAGTTTACTGGAAGGTGGAATAAAGAAATGTTAAAACAGAAAGAAGTGTAGTGCCAGGCGATATAATTCCACACCGAAACAGCGAAAAAATCCAGCAGAGTTTCAGGACATTTGCCATCTGTTGTTGATTTGTTGATTCGTTGATTTGTTGATTTGAACAACGTGTCTCAAATCAACGAATCAACAAATCAACGTATCAACGTATCAACAAATCAACAAACCAAACACCATGCAACAACAACTCCAGGCACTGCAACGAACATTGGACGGCGACCTATATTTCGACGACCTGATGCGCCATATCTATGCCACCGACGCCTCCATTTTTCGCGAACTACCCTTGGCCGTGGCGTACCCGAAACACGCAGACGATATCAAAAAACTGGTCAATTTTGCCCGCGAAAACAACACTTCGCTCATTCCCCGCTCGGCAGGCACCTCGCTGGCCGGTCAATGCGTGGGCGACGGCATTGTGGTGGATATTTCCCGTTACATGACCAAGGTGCTGGAAATCAATGCCGAAGAACGCTGGGTGCGCCTGCAACCGGGCGTCATCCGCGACGAACTGAACCTGCTGCTCAAACCCTACGGCCTGTTTTTCGGTCCCAACACCTCCACCGCCAACCGTTGCATGCTGGGCGGCATGGTGGGCAACAACTCCTGTGGCACCACCTCCATCGTGTACGGCTCCACCCGCGACCACGTGCTGGCCCTCGATGTGGTGCTCAGTGACGGCTCGGAAGCGCGGTTTGCCAGTCTGACCAAGGCCGAATTTGAGGAAAAACGCAAAGGCGACAACCTAGAGGCCCACATCTACCGGCAACTGTACGAAGCCCTGTCGGAACCCGCAGCGCAGGCTGAAATCCGTGCCGAATACCCCAAGCCCGGCATCCCGCGCCGGAACACCGGCTACGCGCTCGACCTGCTGCTCGACACCAACGTTTTTACCCCGGAAACACCGGACCTCAATTTATGCAAACTGCTCTCCGGCTCGGAGGGCACGCTGGCTTTTACCACGGAGATCACCCTGCACGTGGATCCACTCCCCGCGCCGCACGATGTGGTGTTGTGCGCACATTTCAGCAGCATGCCCGAATGCCTCGAAGCCGTGGTGGCTACGATGAAACATAAACCTACAGCCTGTGAACTGATGGACAGATTGATCCTCGATTGCACAAAAGCAAACCTGGAACAATCTAAAAACCGCTTTTTTATTGAAGGCGACCCGGCAGCCGTGCTGATGATCGAATTCCGGGGCGACAATCCTGAAGAGGCGCAAGCCAAAGCCTCGAGCCTGATTGCGGATTTGAAAAGCCACGGGTTCGGCTATGCTTACCCGGTTATTCCGGCCCCTAAATCCAAACGCGTGTGGGAACTGCGCAACGCGGGCTTAGGCGTATTGTCCAACATGCCCGGCGAAGCCAAGGGGGTGGCCTGTATCGAAGACACGGCCGTAGAAGTGAACGATTTGCCGGCTTACATCACCGATTTTGAAGAAATGATGGCCGGTTACGGACAAAAATCCGTGTACTATGCCCATGCCGGCGCCGGCGAATTGCATTTGCGCCCGATCCTCAATTTGAAAAAAGAAGAAGACCGCCTGAAATTGCGTCAAATTGGCGAATCCATGGCCCGCCTGGTGAAAAAATACAAAGGTTCGCTCAGCGGCGAACACGGCGACGGACGGGTGCGGGCGGAATTTATTCCCCTGGTACTCGGTGAAAAAAACTACGCCTTGCTGCGCCGGGTCAAACAAACCTGGGACCCGCAGCACCTCTTCAATCCCGGCAAAATTATAGACCCCGCGCCGATGAACACCTCGCTGCGCTACGAGGCCGGCCAGCAGGATAAGCACTTCGACACCATATTTAGTTTTCCCGACGGTATCCTGCGCGCCGCAGAAAAATGCAACGGCTCGGGCGATTGCCGCAAACTCGATTTTGCCGGCGGAACTATGTGTCCCAGTTATCGTGCTACGCGCAACGAAAAAGACACTACCCGGGCGCGTGCCAATGCCCTGCGCGAATTCCTGACCCCCAGCGAACAAACCAACCCTTTCGACCGGCAGGAACTCTACGAAGTGATGGACCTCTGCCTTTCCTGCAAAGGCTGCGCTTCCGAATGCCCTTCCAATGTGGATATGTCGGCCATGAAAGCCGAGTTTTTGCACCAATATTACAAAAGCAACGGCGTGCCCTTCCGGGCGCGGGTATTCGGCAATATTGCCCGGCTCAACGAATGGGGCGCCCGTATGCCGGCCGTCAGCAATTTTTTTCTGCAAAATCCGCTCACGGGCGGGCTCCTGAAAAACGTGTTGGGCGTGGCGCCGCAGCGCAGTTTGCCCGCTCTGAATACCGTGCCGCTGCGTCGCTGGTTTGAAAAACACGGCGCAGCCCTGCAACCGGCAGGACCGGAAAAAGGCAAGGTGTATTTTTTCTGCGACGAGTTCACGCACTTCAACGACGCTGGTATCGGTGAAAAAGCCATCCGGTTATTGACCCGGCTTGGCTACCGCGTGGAAATGCCGGCGCACCCCGAAAGCGGGCGGGCGGCTATCTCCAAGGGGCTGTTACCTCAGGCTCGCGCACTGGCGATTCAAAACGTGCAGATTTTCAAGACTTTAGTCACGGAAGAAACGCCGCTGATCGGGATTGAACCGTCGGCGATCCTGAGCTTCCGCGACGAATATCCGCGCCTGGTGCCCCTGGCCGACCGGGAAGAGGCCAAAGCACTGGGACAAAACGCCCTGCTGATCGACGAGTTTCTGGCCCGGGAAATACAAAAGGGCAACATCACAGCGGCCGATTTTACCAAAGCCGGTAAAAAAGTTCTGCTGCACGGGCATTGCCACCAAAAGGCGCTGGCCGGCGTGGACGCTTCGGCCTGGATTGTGGGGCTTCCGGAAAACTACAGCGTGGAAGTGATCCCCTCCGGGTGTTGCGGGATGGCGGGTTCTTTCGGTTATGAAAAAGAACATTACGCCGTCAGCATGAACATCGGCGAGCTGGTGCTGTTTCCTGCCGTGCGCAAAGCCGGTGCGGACGTGCTGGTCGCCGCGCCGGGTACCAGTTGCCGGCACCAGATCATGGATGGTACCGGGCGCAAAGCGTTGCATCCGGTGGAAGTGCTGTATGAGGCGTTGACGAGGTGACATCTCGACGAAGGAGAGGTGTCATCTCGTTGTGCAAGGCTCCGAGATGTCACCTTCTCGTTCCTCGAAGATGACACCTCGTCCGGTTTTCCCATCCTGTAATCGAATTTTAGACCGATCCCGCTAAACCTACCCGTAGTATTGCCCCTGTTTTTAACGCCAATACTTAAATTGTAAACCTTTACGCAACACACACACACATGAAAAACGTATTTCTGTCCGGACTCTTTTTCTTTCTGGCGCTGGCCGCCGTACCGGCACAATCGGCCGACGAAATTATTGCAAAACACATCGAAGCGACGGGCGGTAAAGCCTGGAACGGTATAAAAGCGATGAAATCGGAAGCCAAAATCTCCGCACAAGCCGCCCCGGGTATGGAAATTCCCATGACGATGACGGTAGTGAACAACAAAGCGGCGCGCATCGATGTGACGGTAATGGGCATGACGCAAAGCTCCGGGATCAATGGCGATGCGGGTTGGGCGAACAATCCTTTTATGGGTAAAAATGAGGCAGAACCGCTGACCGCCGATCAGGTCAATGAAATGAAATATATGACCGATCTCAGCGGCTCGCTGTACAACTACCAGGAAAAAGGATACAAGGTGGAATATGTGGGCAAAGAAGACGTGGACGGCACGGAAGCCCATAAGATCAAAGTTGAATTCAACGCCAACAAAACGGAATACAAACTGATCGATCCGGAAACCTGGTACGAGATCAAAACCATTTCGGTGTCGAAGGTGGACGGCCAGGAAGTACAGTCGGAATCGATGTTTTCCAATTTCAAAAAAGTCGGCGATCTGACGTTTCCGCACACTATCGAACAAAACAGCGCGATGATGGGATCTTCGGTGATCACCATCACGAATCTGGTACTCAACCCGGAAATAGACGAGAAGATATTTGATATGCCGGCGAAGTAAGCGCTCCGGTTGTTTCTTCTTTTTTAATCACCACGGAGACACGGAGGCACAGAGAATATCGAATGTCGAACAAGGAATATCGAATGTCGAAGTAGCGTAGAGTACACCGCATCACGGAACGCACTACGGGTATTTCGACATTCGATATTCCTTGTTCGACATTCGATATTCTCTGTGCCTCCGTGTCTCCGTGGTGATTTTTTTTATAGAAATTAAATTAAACCATTTCACATAAAACCCGTCATAAGGGGCAAAACGTTTTCGGAATTGCTGCTGCCGACCAATCACAAAACCGCTTCAGACGATCAAATACTGGAACTCCTGCACTCGGAAAAAACCTTCGACCGCGGATTCCGGATGCTGATGAGCGCCTACAAAGAGCGTCTGTATTGGCATATTCGCCGGCTGGTGCTGGTGCATGAAGACGCGGACGACGTATTGCAAAATACCTTTATCAAGATATACCGCGGTATTTTGCAATTCGAAGGAAAATCGAAACTGTACACCTGGATGTATCGCATCGCCACCAACGAAGCGATCACCTTTTTACAAAATCGCAACCGAAACAGCACCAATTCTATCGACGACCCGGCCGGCGGTCAGGCAACCAACCGCCTTCGTGCCGACGACTGGTTCGACGGCGATGCCCTGCAACTGCAACTCCAGACCGCCATGGCACAGCTGCCGGAAAAACAACGCATCGTGTTTAATCTGCGCTATTACGACGAAATGCCTTACGAAGAAATGTCCAACATGCTGGATACTTCCATAGGCGCTCTGAAAGCCTCTTTTCACCATGCGGTAAAAAAAATTGAAACCTTTTTCCGCGAAGCGGATCATATATAAAAGACCATGAAAAAAGAAAAATTGCACGACGAACTCAACGAACACGCCCCGTTTCTGAACGAGCTGCGGCAAAAAGAGGACGGCCTGCGTGTGCCCGGGGAATATTTCGACGCATTGGAAGACAGTGTTTTCCGGCAATTAGACGCCATCGGCGCGCGGCGCAAACCGGCGGCCTTCTCCAAAACAAAGCAGCAGCGCTCCTGGTGGCAGTTTTTGCAAAACCTCTGGCAGCCGCGCCTGGCTTTGGCCGTGGCCGGGCTGCTGGTAATGGTGGTGGTCGGATGGCGCTATTTCATCGCTCCGCCGGTGGCCCCGGTCATCGCCGATGCAACGATTTCGGCAGAGGATGCGGCCACTTACCTGCTGGACAACCTCCAGGAATTCGACCTTAACCAAATTGCCATGATTTTACCGGAAGACGAATTTCCGCAAATCTCGCTCGACCCGGGTCACGGGACGACCCCGGAAGGTGCAGCCGCTCCTAAAAACGAAGTTCAGATTTCTCCCGAAGACCTGGAACAACTGCTCCGCGATATGACCGACGAAGAACTGGAAGAATTGCTTTAACCATCTGTTTTATACCAGATAAACACATACGCCATGAAGTACACATTTTTTATCACCACGCTGATACTCCTGTTCGGCGCCTCCCTGCAGGCCCAGGAGTTTGATCCCGACAAACGCGACGAGCGCCTGAAAGCCTACCGGGTCGCCATCTTTACCGAAGTGCTGAAACTGACCGCTGAAGAAGCCCAGGGATTCTGGCCGGTCTACAACGAATACCAGGACAGCCGCGACAAAATGCAGGACGATCGCAAACCCAAAAAACAACTGGACGCCATGAGCGACAGCGAGGTGGAGGATCAACTCAAACGCCACTTTGAAATGCGCCAGCGCGACCTGGACCTGGAGCGCGACTTGTACCAGAAACTCCGCAAAGTATTGCCGCTGCGCAAAATCGCCAAAATACCGGCAGCCGAGCGGGAGTTCCGCGAACGGTTAGTCATCAAACTGCAGGAAGCCCGGGCCAAACGGCTGGAGCGGATGGAGCGGCGACAGGGGAGGAATTAGGGTTGGGCTTTTTCCCGCCGTAGATTATTTTAATTCACCACGGCACGGAGAATATCGAATGTCGAACAAGGAATATCGAATGTCGAAATACCCGTAGTGCGTTCTGCGATGCGGTGTACTCAACGCAACTTCGACATTCGATATTCCTTGTTCGACATTCGATATTCTCCGTGTCTCTTGCTGTCGAGCGTCTGAAGACGCTCGACAGCAGGACAGTGTAACTACCATTCCATTAAAACGCCCGTTTTTTGCAATGGCACCTTCCTGTCATTCAACCAATACTCCATCAATTGCCGGTTAAACGTGATATCCGCCAGGTAAAACTCGCGGAACCCGATTAAAACACTTTCCTCGGCGCGCTGCAATTGCACCTCCACAGGGCCCGCATAATTCGAGTGGATCAGAAACAATCCCGCGCCCTGTTTCAGTAAATATCCCACGTGATTTTCGCCGAGTCCAATAAAATACAAACCGTCGCGTAGCCGTTCGCGCCACAGCGCCAGCGCTTTTTCCGCGTCACCGCGCCGGGTTACCCGCACGGTGTCGCCGAGGCTCAGCATCAGCGCTTCATCAGCCGGGCCCTGTTGAGCCAGGCGGTAGCGGTTGAGGTTTAGTCCGCCGTGCAGCAGAGTGGTGGATACGAAATACCCACAGGCGATATAGTCTTGTCCCGGCTTTTCCGTGTAGCCGCCGAACGACCAGGGTGTGCCGTACCAGTGGGGGATGATTTCCTGTAAAAGACAATTTGTGAAGGCCTTGCCAACAGAATCCGTGGAAATGCGTCCGGCGGCGTGCGCTGACTTTAATGCTTCCCGTTGTTGCGCTACGTGTGCGCGGCCGGCCGGGTAGGTTCGGTCGGGTTTTGGGAAAAAGGGGATGGGTATGGAATCGGCCGGCACTGCTACGGCAGCGGTAGGGGAGGGCGCTTTTGGAGAAAGGGTACAGGATAGACAGAGGAGCAGGGTGATGGCGTGGTAGAGGTGCATGGTTGCCGAATGGTAAGTCGCAAGTAGGGTTAAATGGTTGCATGGTCAAAAGACCGTTTCCAATTTTCTGTTTATCTTTGAACAAATTTTATATTTATGACTGCTGCCAGAGCATTGAAACAACCCCTGATGTTACCAAAAACGCTACGGGGTGTGAACATAGAGTTTAAAGCAGACCGGCCTATAACGGAGGAAGAGCTAATGGAATTTTGCGCTGAAAACGATCATCTCCGGATCGAACAAGATAAAAACGGAAAACTCATTATTATGCCTCCCGTCGACCTCGAAGGCGGAACCCGTGAAGGGATCGCCTATGCATATCTCTCTACCTGGTGGCTTAATTACCAAAAAGGCCGCATTCTCAGCCCTTCCACCGGCTTCAAACTTCCCGATACCTCCACCCGCGCTTCCGACGGCTCCTGGGTTTCCGATGAGCGATTAGACAACCTGCAACCCGAGGACTGGAAACGTTTTCCCCGCCTGGCGCCCGATTTTGTTATCGAGGTGCGCTCTAATTCCGACCGGATCGGTAAGTTAAAAAAGAAAATGACCGACACCTGGATCGCCAACGGCGTACGCCTGGCCTGGCTGATCGACCCGTTGCAGGAAAAGGCCTGGATTTACCGGGAAGATGGGACGGAGGCGGCTTTTATCGGCTTTGACCATGTGTTATCGGGTGAAGGGGTGTGTCCGGGATTAGAGTTGGATTTGAGGAAAATGCGGATATAATACCTGCCGAGGCTAATGTCTTTATCAGCTACTTATTTTCACTCCGTCACCACGATTTTCCCTGTAAACCACCTTCCCCGTTCATCGCCAATCCGGAAAAAGAACACGCCACCCGGCAACAAATCCCGCTGAAACACGAACGACTGCCCGGAAAACAAGGCTGTACGCACAGGCCGGCCGGAGGCGTCGTACAACTCGAATCGTTTTTCCCCTGCAACAAAGGTCAAAGCGCTGAAAGTAGCGGCATCGCGGGTCGGATTGCCCGCCACTTGCCACAGGTCGGCGTAGCGTTGCGGTTCGTCAATATCCACGGTTAGTTTTCCAATGGTGTGATACACCGTGTTGGTTATAATCGGTGGGTTGAAATCGAAAATGATAGCGGCGGTGTTTTGAAAAAATGTGCCATCGGGCAAGTTGGGCTTTTGATCCAGTTCAAAACTGAAAAAGCCCCGCGATGCCGGTTCGTTGACGTTGCTGTCGGGCAAAGCGATGGGGGAGAAAAGCACGTCCAGGGTATTGCCCCGGATTTCCCAGGTGCAGGGGTGCGAAGAGAAACCCGCGCGGAACGTGTTCAAATCAAACGCGGCCGGCAGCACATCGCGCAGCAATACCCGGTAGGCCGTATCGGTGCCGGTGTTCTGGAAGTCGATGGTGTACTGGACCGGCCGGTTAGCAGTTATCGTGTAGTTGAGGCCCGCGCCGGCGGGTACGGCGCTTTTCAGGTTGGGATCGTAAGAGCCGATCACCTGCCGGCAATCGAAGTCGGATTCGAGCGGACCTTTGTCGAGCCAAAAAGCGGTGATCAGGCCCGGGGTCAGGCCGCCGCAATTTTCCAGGGCGGTTGCCGTAAGGGTTCCGTCGTCGAGTTTGGTCGCTTCCATGCGCCAGGTGGCGCCGTCAGCCGGCACGGCCACGGAGAACGATTGCTGCGGGGCAAGGCTGAAGTTCGCAGTGAGATGCCGGTTCACGTTCCGGATAATTTTGTATTCGTGCGGGTTTTGGGTGGGGGCATTTCCGATGTTTTTCAGGGTAAATCGCAGCGAATCGCCCGTGCAGACGGCAGACAAGCGTATTTCAGCCTGCGGCGGCGGGGCTGTGCAGGCGTTTTGCAGCCTGGCGAAGGCTTCCCAACAGAAAGCATGTCCGGTTTGGAAGGTATTACATTTTGTCCGGACGGTCAGGTTGACGGTCGCGGTAGCGAAAGGTGGTAAATTGCCGACGTCGAACTGAGAAAAGAGATGGAAGCCATCGGGCCAGCAGGGTTGAGTACGGGCGCTCGAGCCGAAAAAAGGGCGATGAAGATTGGTTTTTGCATTGGATGTGGTTGAGTGGTTGAAAGAAATGAAGTCTCATTGCTGTCCAGCGTCTTACAGGCGCAGACGAATACATTGACGAACCTTGTCGGCATTTGATTACTAAAGCGGACAAAGGCCGTTAAAATATTTGTCTGCGCATGTAAGACGCTCGACAGGAACACAGTAGGAAGGCTCCGGCCAGCAGGGTGAATAGAAGAATAAGAAAATAATATATAAAAAACGAAAAAATACAATAGCCTCTAAATTACCGGTTTGAATTTGATCTTTATTTTGGAAATAAGATTGCTTTGGTTTTCTATTCTTTCAGCAATATCTTTACCCGTAAGAAGCCTAATGTTGGTTTCATTGCCAAAAATAAATCGCTTATCCGGAATTTTTCGTTCTTCTCCCGGAGCAACTTTCATGCTTTCTATATCTATTTTTAAATTGCCTTCTTGCGCCGAAACGTTTTTTTCTGCCTGTTCTTTTTTTGATGCAGAAAATTGATTTAATTGATATTCCAAGCTAAATGGAATCCGCATGAATTTCAAATAATCTGGTAGATCTTTAAGTGAATCGATGGCGACCCCTCTTTCCTTTAGCTTAATCATTATGGGTAATTCGATTTCGACTTCATTGAAATTCAAATGTATTAAGTTCGAATCATTACCATTCGGTTGAGCGGCGTTAATTCGCAAATACTCATAAGATTTTTGCAGTTCGTTTTGTAAGAGCAGGACAACTTCTGTCAGGTTCATTTTAGTGCTTATTATTTTTCCGGAATAAAGGAGGGGAAATAATCGGTCTTGAATTCAATTTTTACTGAACCGATTATATCAATGGTAAGGTTGGTTGCAGAAGTTGATTTCTCATTTACAACTTTTACATTCAAATTGGTTACCGTTTTACTTTGGCCGCCACTTGCTGAAATACTGCCAACCATTGCGCGGCCGAATGTGCTTCTGCCGAGCATATTGATCGGTAATTTATTGCCCGGACCGGGCATCAGGCTTGGTTTTGCTGCTCCCCAACTGGATATTTTATCGGAATAAGTATTTTGATATCCGTTTTCCGTTTTTTCACTGCTTTGGTGCGAATCAACATGGAATACCAGTTTTGTGTAAATTCAACAAAAGGAATCTCAACCAAGGCATTGGAATCTGCACTGACTCCGGTATTAATTTCGGATTGATCATAAGGAATAATTGGCATGATTTAATTTTTTAAATGTTTATAAGTGAAAAGATAGTTGACAATCATAGAAAAAATATTAAAAAGCAACACGGAATCGATAATTCCAAAGCAATAAAATCAACCCCTCATCGCCCTACACGACAAGCGGTATTCATAAATAATTCAATAGAAATACCAGTCCGCCTGAATTCAACAGACAATCACCACTTGGTTTTAGCGCAACCGGTAAAATGAAAGGGATTTTATAGATTAGGGGAGTAATATAACAAAACGTCCACAAGAATAAACCCTCCCACGCAATCAAGCAACCTATTTTGGGTATTTCTGAATTAATATTTCATATTTGTCAGACATCCGCCACTTTGTTCGGGGAATAAAGATCGGGATTAAATTAATATTTTATATGTTCATGTTAAAGCGAAATAAATAAATCGCCTTTCAGAAAAATATACACCACTCACTCCTCCGCAATAAACGACCGCAAATAATACATCTTCAACCCCTCATTCAATTTGATCCTATAAACCACCTGCACCAATCCCTTTGACGGGTGCACATAATCGGTATTGAGGGTGACTTCATAAACCAGGCCTTTCTTTTCCACCAGAACGGTATTGACGTGTGCCTGGCCTTGTTCCGGGTGCTTCCGGTAATAATCGCGTTCGAGTTTTTCCCGTTTTGCCCGGGGCAGGTTTTTAGCCGTGTAATATTGCTCCAACGTATCGGTCATCAGCGCCGACACGCCCGGGATATCGTGATTGTTCACACATTCCAGATACTTCAGGGCCACCGCTTTGGCTTCTTCCTCTAAGTTTCGGATTACTTTGATCGAATCCAATTGATGCGTCAGCACGACGTTCTGGCGTATCACCGTGGCGTCTGTTTTTTTTACGGTCAGGTTGAATACACTCCCGGCGCCCAGCACCAGGATCAACAGTCCTGCAAAAACGCCCAATACCAGGGCCCGTTTTCGCCACAATTCCTGCCTGCGCCGCCGGGCTACATTCAGGATCGGTAACACGAAGGAGTCGTGCGAGAGTTCAATGTTATGTCCGCCGGAGGTGCTGGGTTCGGCGCGCAGCAAACGCAGGTCGATTAATTGTTGAGTGAGGGTTTCGCCGACGCCGTAATCCCGGTTGATGAGTTTTTCGTGCAGGTTGATGCGTTGGTTGTCCTGCTCGAAAATCAGCCCTTGTTCGAGAAGGCGCCGCGTTTTTTTACGGTCGGGCGCGGTCAGTTTATCCAGGGCATCTTCGTAAAAGACCTCGTACAGGCGCTCCATACCAGGCAGGTCGGCGACGGCCACGTCGGGTTGGCCGTCGCCATTGCGGTCAGCGACTTCGCCGCGGATCACGCGGTGTTCCACGTTTTGTGCCAGTATTTGCAACTGGAAAGCCTCGATGCCCGTTTCGCGGCCCTGTTTGGCGACGCTTGAGTTCGCCCCAGAGCGTGCGAGGCAGGGAGCTACGGGGTTCGTATAGATCGGGGTTTATGGGCGCCTGTTGCGCCAGTTGAAACGCGAACCAATCGAACCAATCGTACTGTTCGTTGCCGACGCGGGAATGGAAACGGACGAACACCGGGACGTATTCGCGTTTGCCGCGCCGGCTTTCTTTTTCGAGTCCGGGCGCGATACCGGCGTTGAGCAGCGACGATTTGCCATAGCCCGATTTTCCGAACAAAACCGTGAGTTTTTCTAATAAAAGCAGCGAAAGCAGCCGTTCCCGGTCGTTGTCGCGTCCGAAAAACAGGTTTTTTTGCCTGCCGGAAAAGGGCTGTATGCCCGGGTAGCGGTATTCGGCTGTTGCGCTCATACGTCTTTCATTTGGCCGGCGTACGTCAGCAGGGTGTAACGGATTTTGTTGATTTCCAGATCGAGGTCGCGGGAGTCGGCAGTGTTTTCTTGTTGGTGCTGCTTCCACTGCCGGTAGCGGGCTTTCAAGTGGGGCAAATCGATCTAGTTGCTCCATACCGCCCAGGCTGCGTTCGAGTAGATCGAAGGCTTCCTCGTATTTGAGTTGCGTAATCAGTACCCGTATTTGCGTTTGTGCCGGCGACAGTGGGCCGGGTACTCATTGGCAGTGGTGTTTCGTTTTCTCAATAGGTCCTGTGGCAATTTTTTACATAGTAGCCAATGGAATTTCAAGAAACGTGCCAAAGTGCCAAAGAATATTTTAGGTGTAGTTCGAGGCGGGAACTTACTGTTTGCTGGGGTTTGCCTAAAAGGAGTTACTTTTTCAATGATGATTTGCGGGGCGAAAACCCGCTACGCAGTTGTGTCAAAAGGATATGTTAAATTTTTCCCGCCGTAGATTATTTTAATTCACCACGGAGTCCTTGAATATCGAATATCGAACACGGAATGTCGAATTTCGAAAGAACGTAGAGTATACCGAATCACAGTGTGTGCTAGGGCTGCTTCGACATTCGACATTCCGTGTTCGATATTCGAAATTCAAGGACTCCGTGTCTCGTAGTGAAAAATTTGTCGCGGTTTTTTATCAAAAGACTTTTGACACAACCCCGGCACAGGATACTCAACACCCCCCACTTCTTGGTATAGCATAAATCACGTTGCCCGAAACGGACAAATTGAATACCTTTTCCTTGATAGAAGGAAGCAAAAGTTTCCATGTTTTGCCCCAGTCATCGGAGCGATAAATGCCGTCAGGATGGCCGCAAAAGAAGTAGTTACCCACCTGTTTGATGGAGGAGATAGACGCATGCGGCGGAAGACCCGCATCGATGGCCTGCCAGGTATTACCGCCGTCTGTGGAAATGCGCACTCTCCTGGTCTCCGATTCGGTATTGAAGGTGATCGCAGCGAACCCACCTTCGATAACTTCCACATCAATGCCAACGCCGCCTTCGGTCACCACCAAATCCCAGTGTTCACCGCTGTCAGTTGAGCGCAATATCCCTTGCTCGCTGGTGCAAATAAGTACGCCGCCAGACTCCACCATTTGAATCATCCAGCCTTCCTTATAAACATGTTTCCATGTTTTTCCATGATCGCCGGATTTGAAAATGCCATTGTCGCAGCCGACGAAAACGGTTCCGTCCACAGTTTCAAAAATGCTGCGCAACATCTGTTCTTTCAGGTTAGAAAACACGGACGCCCAGATGCCCTTCAAAATGTTTTGGAAAAAACCGTTCTCAGGACTAAGGGAATACGGCCCGGCCTGACCGGGGAAAATGCCGGTTGTTTGTTCGTTCAGCAGAAAATCTTTTTCCCAAACAGGTGCTGCTGAAGTGATTGGGCTGCGGTACAACCCATCGGCAGAACCCAAAAAGAGTTCGCCGTTCTGCGCGAAAAAACAGTCGGCTGACTTATCGCCAGGCAATCCTGCACTGATATCCTGCCAGGTCTGCCCGTCGTCGATGGATCGAAAAATGATGCCGGTTGCCGGGAGCGGCGCTTTTTCGGGCTCCTGCCGGGAGTCGCCGTTGGATTGAAAAGCGAGGTTGGCTTCCAATGGAGACGCATTTTCCTGAACCTGCCGGCAGGCTACGAAGGATTGAAAAAAGAGCAAAAAGGCGAGTATGTGGATGTACATGACAATGTTTGGTTGGTGAAACAATGCTGCAAAGGAACGGCCCGGCCAAAACCAAACAGATTTTTAGATGTAAAACAATGTAACGGAGTTGTAAAATATTTGGCGGACTTTGTCCGCTTTCGTATTCAAATGCGGGCAAAGTCCGTCAAAATATTCGTCATCGCGTCTAAGACGCCCGACAGTAAAGTGTCGAATGTCGAACAGCGAACAGCGAATATCGAAGTATCGTAACGTGTTCCATGCCACGGAACACGTTACGATACTTCGATATTCGACATTCGCTGTTCGACATTCGATATTCAACCCCTTATCACTCCAGCACCACCTTCACCACCCATTTTTTCCCGCCCGATTCCACAATCATCAGGTACATCCCTGTAGCGAGCCCGTCCAACGGCACGGGCAGTACTTCCTGCCCCGCGGCATCCGGAAAATCAAAATCGGCCCGCTCACGCCCCAGCAGATCGAATACCCGGATATGGGCGCTTTCCGTCCAGTAGGGCGACATCGCGGCAAACGCCCGCCCATGAACGGGGTTGGGATACAATCGCAATTGCGTCGATTCGGCAACAGAAACGAGGTTAATATCCTTGCAGGTTTGCGCCAGGCAGGTATTGCCGGTTTCAGTTGTGCGATAAACGTTCATACAAACGCTGTAAATGCCTGTCCTCGCAAATTGGTGGGTGACGGAAGTATTCCCGGTTGTTTGCACGGGCACGGATAAATCGGTCCATTCCCATACCACCTGATCGCAATCGCTCAGCCGGCTGACCGGCGAAAAGGTGTAGATAAATTTGTTTGTCGCAGATGCCGCGCAGATAATCCCTTGTGCAACAGATTGCTGAAATGTGGCGTCGCATTGGCAACTCAAGGGTTCGGTACAATCCGGCAGCACGATGCAGTCGTGGAACGTACAGCATTGCGTGTGCTGTGCATCGTCGTTCAGCGCATGCAGGGCAACGGTGAAACAAACGCTGTCTCCCGGGTTGGCGGGCGGACCCAGCGTCAGGCTAAAGGCTTGTGTGCCGCCCGGCGCCAGGCCGAGGCCCAGCGATATGTTGGTATTGTAGGCGTTCATGCCGGCCGGCGAGGTGAAGACAACGTGCGCTTCACCCATAGTGTAAGGCGAAGTGTTTTTAATCGAACCGCTGTACACCCAGGCCCCGGTTGCAGGGTCGCAAACGATAGATTCGCCCAGAATATATCCGCAGGGGGGCTCGCAGCCCAGCTCAATTGTGTCGCGACAAACAATACTATCCCCCAGCATCCATTTGATTTCCACAAGCAGGGGCGGCGCCAGGTTCGACCGGACACAGATGGCCGGCAATTGCACCACGCCCAATGGAAGACTGCTTCCCAGCGGCGGCACTACATTCAAATCTATCACTGTTGGCGTATAGCCGGCCGTTTGCCAGCCGGAGCCGAAGGGGTTGTTGATCGTCATGGTGGCTCCCGTGGAAAGCATGCACAAGCCGATCCCGTCGAAATACCCGGCGGCGTAGTTGTTAAACAGGGAAATTTGGTAACAACAGTTGCCTTCGGTCGCCGAAAGCGTTTCGACCGTATCCACCCCGATATTATCGCAAGGGTAACAATCCGGAATTGGAATACAATACATCGTATCCAGCATACAACAGGTTGTTGTGTCAATTTCGTCGCCCGGTATTTCATCATGCGCCGTCAGGCTGAAACAGAATTCCTGGTTTTCGATACCCGGCCCGGACAACGTGAACGTGTAGGTACGGCATTGGCCGGGCAGGATCGGATTGGCCGTTTCGTCTATGGTGTTCGGTGTGACCACAATACCCGGAGGGGCCGATGGTTGCAGCACGATATAGCCTACCGAAAAATCAGCATCTGCGGGATTACACACGGTCATCGTGTACACCACTTCATTGCCCTGGCAGTGAATAGAATCAGATTCCAGGTAAAGACAATCCGGTTCAACCGGGCAATCGAATAGCAGGGTATCGGAACACACCACGTTGAATTCAAAATCATACCAATCAAACACGACTTGTTGTGGCGTATTTTGTATGTTGGTAAAACAGAAATTCAGGAAGTTGTTCAGCGCATTCGCGGGCAATGGGTCACCGGCCTGGCTGTTCACCAATCCGATGGAATTTCCGGTAATGGAATTCACGGCGAGGGACACATCCAGGCTACCGAGATTGAAATTAAAATCGGCGTCATTGGTGTAGATCAGCACACCCACCAGGTTGGCGGTATTACCCGAATAACTCAGCGACCAGCAACAACTGTCCGATTCAATCGGAGTTGCTATGGCACTCAATTGGCCGCAACCACAATCAATCAACATCAGCATCAGCGAGTCGGAGGTGGCGCTGCAACCGAATGCCGTGGTACCGGTCAGGCTGTACGTGCCGCTTTGCGTGACAATCAGGCATTGATTCGTGGCGCCTGCTATGGGTGCGCCATTCAGGTTCCACTGGTACGCGGCGAGCCCGTCGGGGCCGCAAATCGTATCCGGGTTACAAGCTTCGTAGCAACCTGCGGGTACGATACAGAGGTCCGGCAGGGGATGTATGGTGGCCGTAGCCGAACTTTTACACCCGGTTATGGTATCCGTTCCAATGCAGGTATAGGTGCCGGCCTGAATGACGGTAATAGAAGGCCCCGTTCCGCCATTGCTCCAGGAATACACCACATTGGGTTGCACGGGCATCACTAAAAGCGTGGCCGGCGTACCCTCGCAGGAATCGGGCGTCACCGTGATGGTAAAGACCGGCGACACCGCCAGGGAAACGCTAAACGGCGCCGAAACAGCGGTACAGCCGTTGGCATCGGTCACAATCACCGAATAGGCCGGTAACAGGTTGGTGTCGCAAACGCTGAGGGTGGAAGCCACTGCACCGGATATGGGCGCGTTGGTATTGTCGAGCCACTGATAGGTATACCCGTAACCCGACGGCGCGCTAAGCGTCACGCAACCGGCGTCGCAAATAAACAGCGGCCCGGCAATAGAAGCGGTCGGTGCGGGTAGCACCGTGGTCACCACCGAATCAGGCGTCATGGTACATCCAAATATATTGGTCACCACCACACTGTAAACGCCCGAGGTGTCTACTGCAATGGATTGGGTGCCGGCGCCGGTCGACCACAGATAAGTGTATCCGGTACCCGCCGGAGCGGTGAGTGTGACCGAATCGCCGCTGCAAAATGTCAGGTCCGGCGACCAGGCAATCGTATCGGGCGCTGGGGCAGGGTTTACGGTAATGGGCAGGGTGATCGTGTTCGTACAGCCCAGGTTGTCTACCACGGCAAGCGAAACGGTGTAGTTGCCTGCGGTCAGGTAGGTATGTGCGGGATTTTGGCTGCCGTTGGTGGCGCCGTCGTTAAAATTCCACAACCAGGAAATTATATTGGCGCCGGTGGCCGTAAAATTGACAGGTACGCCCACACAAGCCGGCGACGGAATGGCCGAAACAGTCGGGGCTGGCAAACCTGCCACCACAACTGTTTTGGTAATTGTTGCCATACAACCGGCGGCATTGGTGGCCGTCAGCGTGACTGTGTAGGAGCCCGCAGCGGTATAACCATGCGTTGGATTTTGCATGGTGGAGGTACCGGCATCGCCAAATGTCCACATCCAGGAAACAGGACCTTGCCCGGGCTGGAAGGTGGACAAATCGTTGAAGGAAACACTCTGACAGTTAACCGTAGAAGTGAAATCGGCAACTAAGGGCACACAAACGGTGCCGGTGCGGGTAATCGTGCAAGTGCTGTTCGGGGGCACAAGGCTGGGTACGGTGGCGGTTACGGTCACCAAAAAACAACCGGCTTTGGTGTACGTATGAATGGCGTCGGGCAGTATGCCGCTATTGGTGTTACTGCCCGGATCGCCGAAATTCCAACCCGTAACGGTTACGTTAGCGCTCTTGGTGACCGTGAACGCCACGGTATTGCAGTTCGGAGCCGGATTGGCGGACGTAAACGAAAGGTTGTGCGATTGAGGAAAGCAGAATGGGGGAGCGGTGCAGGTTTGCTGCACGACTACAATGGTGTTGGATTGTTTGGTGCAGCCGTTGGCATCAGTGACCACTACCCAATAGTTGAAGGTTGCTGCCACTAGGGTATTGGCATGTACCAAAGTGTTTTGCGCCGGCGGCAAGCCTTGCAGTGTGCCATTACAATACCAGGCATACGTGTATCCCGGCGCAGTCAGCGCGGTGATGGTCACCGGCCCGCCTACCGGCGCGTTGATACACAATAACGTCGGGTTGGGTGTCGAAATAGAGGCCACCGGTCCGGGCAATGGAATAGCCTGATACGTATCTACGGCGGTGCAGCCATTGGCGTCCGTCGCAGTAACGATATAAGTTCCCCCGGTAGTGATTGGAATCGTTTGCGTATTTCCGCTGGGCGACCAGGCATAAGAGGTGTATCCGGCTCCGGCACTCAGCGTGGCCGTTACGCCGGGGCAAAGGATACCCGTCTGGGTGATCGCGGGTACCGCTGCTGCATTCAGGGTGAGGGGCAAGGTTTTGACCAGGCTGTCGTTGCACAGGTATACCGTCAGTTGAAGCGTGGCCGGGCCGGGGGTATTGTTCCACTGCACCTGGATATTTGGGGTGCCCTGGCCGGCAATCACACTGCCGGCCGCTACGGGGCTGATCGTCCAACTATACGTGGCGTCGGGGTGTTGGGCAGGAGCTGCCGAGTAACTTTTCACGGAATTTATACAGCCGGGAGGGCCGCTGATGGTTAAGGGGCCGTTCAACTGTTTAGGCAGGAGCGCCAACTGAATCGTATCGGAGGTGCAACCCGGCGCGCTCAGGCTGAAGTGCTGCACGGCAAGTGTGTAAGGGCCGGTGTTGTTCCAGGTTACGGTCAATGGATTCCCGGAATAAGTGCCTGGCGTGCCGCCGGTGACGGCCCAGGTGAAGCCCACGCCGGTTTGCGACGTCTGGCCGAAATAGGTATAGGTGCCTCCGGGGCAGATGTCTGTCACGCCGTCGATTCCATCGGGCTTAAGTGTTTCCACCACCCGGATGACCTTCGTTACCTTCCGGTTACAATAGGCCGAGGTGTCATTGGGTTCTGCCGTGACGACAAACGTACCCGGGCCGGTATTCCAGGTGACGGAAATCGCACTGGTGCCCTGCCCCGAAAACGGAGCCGCCGGCGTAATTGTCCAGGTATAGTTGGCATAAGGCACGGCTGTGGCAGAGAAGCCGGAAGTCGTATTGACGCAAACAACCGGCGGAATTGGCCCGGTGACCTGGAATTTTGTTTTAATCTGGACCGTTAGTGCGGCCATGCCGGCACAGTCTTCCGGTTCGTGGCCGGGCAACCCGCCCAGGAAATTGCTGGCATAATTCAGATTGATTACACCCGGCCCGGGGGCGGTTCCCCACTGGATCACCACGGTATTGGTGCCTTGCCCGCTCAAAATGGCGCCGCCCGTCACTTGCCAGTTGTAATCGACGCTGAGCCATTTCGGGACGGTGTAAGTAGCTACGTCGTTTTCACATACCATCGTGAGGCCGTTAATCCCTACCGTGGGTGAAATGATCGGAATCAGCACCGAAACCGGCTGGTCGCAATAAGCGCTGTCGCAATTCGTGACGGCGAGCGTCACGGTGCCGGTGGGGCCGTTTCCCCACTGGACGCAAATCGTGTCGTTGCCCTGTCCGGTAAAAGAAAGCGGCAGCCCGTTCGCGTCGAGTACCGCCCACTGGTAGCTGCCGCAATTGGTGGCATCGGTCCAGTATTTGGTGCTGTCGCCGGCACAGAGTGTGGAAACACAGTAGATATTCGGTCCCGAAAGCGAATCAATGAACACATCGAGCATAGCCGTATCGGAGCAACAGCATAGCGGCTCGCCGTTGGGGCCGTAGTTATCTTTTGTCACAATGAGGGTGACGGTATACGTGCCCGGCCCGCCATACTGGTGCGTGGGTTGGAACATATTGGACGTGTTACCGTCGCCGAAATCCCAGAAAAAGCCGTTGCCCCCGACCGAATTGTTGATAAAACTGATGGGGGAGTTGAGGCAAACACTGTCGGCAGAAGCCTGAAAAGCGGTTACCGGGCCTTCGAGTATATCCACGCAGATTTCTACTGTAGTGGCTTCGCCGTTGCTGTCGGTAATGGTCAGGGAAATCGTGCCGCTGCCCGTTGCGCCCCAGCTGACGATGATTTCAGCCGGATTGCCACCGGGCACATACGTACCCCCGAAAACCGACCAACTGTAGGTGCTGCTGGAATCGTAATTGACGTAGTACACCGCCTGCGCATTTTCGCAGGCAAACACACAATCCGGATCATCCGGATTGCCGCCTGCTGTGCCGCCGGAGTGCAAAAAATCTTCCAGGTTGACAAAAAAGCAATCCGGCTTGGGGCATTTGACCACCACTTTGATCGTGCCGAAACAATCGTCCGGCGGCTGGCATATTTCATACCTATATTCTAAAATATGCTCTCCGCAACAATTTTCGTCCCCGGGCAGGAAATACAATTGCCCATCGGCCTTTAACCCGATACATTTGGATGGTGTGGCTAAAAATACGGGGTTGAAAAAACCTTGCGGGAAGGTGTCATTGCTTTTGACATTATACTCGATAATGTCGCCTGCCATAACGCAGATAGAGTCATCGACAGCCACAAGATGGTTTTGAGTGAAGGAAACTGAAGGAATCAGGCACCCCATCCCAAGGATCAGGAACGTAAAGAAAGATTTCATAGGCATTGGATTGGATATTAAAAAGATGAAACGTGTTATTTTGGGGCAGTCAGTTGACATGTACCGAAACAACTGCAAATCTAATTGATAAAACTTTATTTGCCTTTTGTTTTAATAGAAAGTCTGATTAGTCGGCAAAATGATTATTAAACTAATAAAAAATTAGGCAAATAGACGGAAGGGCGAAATAAATAATCAAAAATTGTGCCACACATTTGCATACGTTACATCCTACGGTTCACGCTACGTTTGTCCTTCTGCGTCCGCGAAAAACGAACTACCCGAGCCCGAACTCGACGCCGAAAACCTGAGCGCCGACGAATATCGGCCTTGCGAAGTATTGACCTACGAACTGAGCGGCATTTTGCCGCAAAGCAACGCGGATACCAACCCCGTCCAGCAGCGCTATTTTACCTTGGCCGAATTGCGCCGCTTCCGCTTAAGCAAGGTTTATCCCAAACCGGAAGAAGCCGCAGCGATGGAACCGGGGGAATAGTTGGATTACCATAAACTGCCGGCCTTCACAATCGCGCAAAAACGCCTCCCGGAGTCCGGCAGTGTGGGCCCCGAGATACGTGGTTCGGCAACAAAAAATTTATAAAATTATTTGTTTTAAAATTTGCGCAAATCGTCTGACCTGCCCTACATTTGCCTATAGAAGCACAGAGCTGATTTTTGTCATATCAAAAAAAAGAACAGGCACAAAACGGCCCGTAATGGGAGCAGTATATCCAGATAAAGATATCCCCTAAACCTCCAAACCCCCAAACCTCCAAACCCCCAAACCCCCAAACCCCCAAACCTCCAAACCCCCAAACCTCCAAACCCCCAAACCTCCAAACCCCTAAACCTCCAAATCCCCAAACCTCCAAACCTTCTAACCTTCCAACCTGTACATCTATGCAACCTTGGTCCACCTGGTTCGAAATCCCCGCTACCGATCTCGCCCGCGCGAAAAAATTTTACGACGCCCTTTTTGACGTGGACATACAAATCCTTGATTTCGGCGGTTTCAAAATGGGAATGTTCCCGCAGGGTGAAGTGGGCGCAGCGCTGTGTCAGCACGAATCCTACCAGCCCAGCGAAACGCACGGCCCGCTCATCTATCTCAACGGCAACCCCGACCTGCAAACCGTACTCGACCGGGTGGAACCGGCGGGCGGGCGAGTCATCCGGGCTAAAACGCAGATTTCGCCGGAATATGGGTATATGGCGATCTTTATCGATACGGAGGGGAACCGGCTGGCATTACATTCCGACCGGTAACCAAAAGTCTAATGCTCCTCCTGCCAAAACTCCTCCAGCAACTCGAATAACGGCTGGTGTTCCGGCACAAAATGGCTGATGCGCAGTTTATCCACGTCGAACCAGCGCAGTTCGGAGATATCGTCGTTGGGTTCCGGTTCGCCGTCCGTGATCAGGCAGGCGTAGAGGTGGGTCATAATGCTGTCCATGGAGCCGTGGTAGCGCCAGTCGTCGATACGGCAGGAACCGAGGTAGGTGAGTTCTGCCACTTCAATATCGCCGCATTCTTCGCCCAGTTCGCGCAGGGCGGCCATTTCGTAACTGTCGTCGGAGGGGTCGGTAAAGCCGCCGGGCAGGCGGAATTTGGTTTCGTTTTCTTTACGGGCCAGCAGGATTTCGCGATAGCCGGGGCGGAAAACGGCGATATCGACGGTTGGATACACGGTTGGATACCGGCGCAGGGTGGAATACAGCACGCCGGCGCGGAAATCGCGCGGGCTGGCGGCGCCTTCTATCACGAGTTCTTCCGGAATATCGTCTTCCGGCGCGTCCAATGCTGCGGTGTTGAAACGCCCGGAATAGCGGTCGACAAATTCATCCTTGCTGCCGTACAGGGTCACTTCATTTTCGGGCCGGAGTATCATGATTCGGCGGTCGAGTTCCTGGCTCCAGATACGGTCGTCGGGCAGGTCGGGCATTTCATAAAGGGGGATGGTTTCGCCGTATTTTTCGTGGAACATTTGTCCGCGAAATTCCCATTCCAACGGATTGCGGTCGCTGGGCGCCGGGTTGGTACACAGGAAAATGAGGGTATGTTTATGTTTTTGCCGCACCGATTCAATGAGTTGATCGTGCAAGGGGTTGAGTTCGAAGACCTGGAAACGTCCGATGATGATGCCGGTGCCGGTTGGAGTTGTCATACAGAAACAATTTTTACCGGGGGACAAGGTACGGCAAAATAAAAATAAAGGCCGACCGGGATATCCTCCCGATGCGGCCTATTGTATGTTTGGGACTTATTGGTTCGTTGCAGTAACAGACCTTTGGCGTCTACTGGCTTGAAATGAGGGTGTCGCTTCCGATGTTTTGTGTTTAATGTTTAAGATTTAATGCGGAGGTTCTGACGGTAAAAATGAGCAAATTGAACAACGGAAGCATATCAAACATCTAAATAACGCTACAAATCAACGCCTCCTTTTCGTTCCGGGCAAGCGCCGGTTCATAACTGTGTAGTTTGAATTGATAACCGTGCAAAATGCTACGTTTGGCATGGGAAATGCCACAATTTTACACGGTTATTTAACCAAACGACAGGGTTATCAATCGAACCTTTACGTTTCGCAGACATCGCGTACCTTTTCGCTGCAAAACAGCCGTCTATGAGAATATGCTGGACCATTTTGTTCGGGTTTTGGCTCCAGGCGCTGGCTGCCCAGTCGCCTGCGTACCTGCATTACACGGTGCGGGACGGGCTGCCGGGCAACTTAGTGTACTGTGGGCTGCAGGACCAGCGCGGGCTGCTGTGGTTTGGTACCGACAAAGGCCTGGCCTGTTTCGATGGCACCCATTTTCGCATTTACGGCGTGGCCGACGGCCTGCCTGATCCGGAGGTGCTCAATATGCAGCAAGACAGCGAGGGCAGAATCTGGCTCTTTTGTTTCCGGAAAAAGCCCTGTTACATGCTCGATGGGAAAATTATAACCGAAAAACAGGATTCCCTGCTGGCGCAAATTAATTTCAAAACAGGTACTTACCTTATTTCCGAACAAACGGAAAAAGACTGGTGGCTGACGGAACTCACCAAAACGACCTATCATGCGAATGAAAATGGGATCGAAAAACGGGTTTTTCCGGAAGAGGTCGTCCGTTTTCAAAAATTTGGCGATACTTTTTTAGCCCTTGGTCTCAACGATTTTATGCGCATTAACGACGATGGATCGGTGGAGGTCATTTACCGAATACAGGGCGTTCGTGGTTTCAGTTCGGTACAGGTATCCGGAAACCGGATACTGTACTCCTATGGACAAGTTTTGCTTTTGTTTGAATGGAAAAATGGTAAAATTATCCAATTGGATAAGTTGCCCAGGCCGGGTGGACAACTGTTTGCTGATAAACTGGGCCGGTTTTGGGTCTGTTCTCCCGCCTTCGGCGCCATTCTTTTTGATAATGACCGGGGCGATCTGTCGAACCCTGTGACATATCTGCCCGATAAAAAAATGATTAAAATGTTTGAAGACGCCCAGGGGACGCTATGGTTCTGTACGGCCAATGAAGGCATTTTTGCGCTCCAAAAAAATGCGCCGGTCAATTTCCGCACAGAAGCAGGCATCCCGTCAGTCAATATCCGCTCACTAGCCCGAAATGAAGTGGGGCAATTATTTGTAGGGGACGACGCCGGAAACATAAATATTTTTCGGGGAGATAAACTCGAGCGGACGATCCCCACCGGCACAACCGACGGTTACAACCATATCCGGCAAATTATACCCGTGGGGAAAGGCGAGTTTTGGGTTGGGTCGGATGAAACCTTCCAGCATTATTTTAATCAATTTAAAGAGAGTCAAACTTTTATCAGTGATGTCAGTATAAAAGCCTTGTTGCTGCGAAATGATCGCATCTGGTACGCCGGCGCTACTTCCCTGACGAATTATCCGGTAGACCTGGCTCAGCCGAAATTAGTTATCGGAAACCGGTTTACTGCCATGGATGTCGATGCCGGGGGCAATATCTGGGCCGGCGGGGTGGGGGGGCTATATTCCGAAAAAGATAGTTTTCAGACCAACTGGGGGGATATGTTTCCGGAACTGAAAAACCGTATTATGACGATTCGTAAGGCCGGTCCGAACCAATTGTGGGTAGCCACACCCGCCGATGGTCTGATTCTGCTTAATGTGAAAGACGGCGCCGTTACACAACTTGAAGTGATCAATAAAAAACTGAAAAACCCTATTGAAAATATACAATCTCTGTTTGTAGAAGCAAATGGCCGGGTTTGGCTGGCCACCAACAGGGGCGTTTATGGCATTGACCGCGACTGGCGGGTGGTGCATTACGATTCGCACGATGGTCTGGTCGATGATGACGTAAACGATGTACTGGTATACGGCGATACCTTGTGGGCAGGTACCGTATCCGGGCTTACGCGCATGGTGCTGCGGCCGGAACAGGAAAAAGGTAGTTTTCCTACACTTGTCGTCCGGCTTCGGTACCAATTGGGCAACCAGGTCCTGCAAATGCACCTGCTTGATTCACTGCCAATGCACCGCCAGGTCGTGCTCCCTTCCAACATTACCAACGTAGAATTGGATATGGCCGGGCTGGATTATCTGCTCCGCGGAAACCTGCGTTTCGAGATCATTAAAAGTAATTTGCTGTTACCCATGCAGTGGTGGACGTTTGACAACCTGAGCGCCTGGATTTCCCGCGGCTTTAAAGGCGGATTGGATACAACCACCGTGGAAGCCGGCACATTTAACCTGGGCGCCTTTCTTCCGGCCGGCCGGTATCGTATTCAGACAACGGCTGTTAAAGCCTCCGGCGTCAGGAGTTATTTTTCGGATACCTGGGTAATTATTAAAAAACCGTATTGGTACGAGTCCTTGTGGCTGTATGTGATACTTTGGCTCGGGTTGGGCTACGGGGTCTACCGGATTTACAAGGCGCGGGTAGCCTATCGCGAGATCAATGCCGCCGCTTCCGCCTTGCAACTCCAGGCTTTACAGGCGCAAATGAACCCGCATTTTATCGGAAATACCGTCAATGCCATACAGCAGTTTATGCACCCGCCCGATCCGGTAAAAACCAGCGAATACATCGCCCTGTTCATGCGGCTGTTGCGCCGTACCATGGATTTTTCAGAACAAATTTTTATTCCCTTCGAAGAAGAATTGAGCTATGACCAGGAATACCTGAAATTAGTGCAACTGCGCTTCGAAAACAAGTTCCAGTACCAAATCAGCGGAACAGAACACGTGCCGCCGGACACACCGATTCCCAGTATGCTACTTCAGCCTGTGCTGGAAAATGCTACTATACACGGTATTGCGCCGGAAGGCATTTCTATTCTTAAACTCGATTTTTCCTATGATGGGAAAATATTATGTTGTACGCTGACCGATAACGGTATTGGTTTGAACGAATCAAAAATACAAAAAAAACACTCTGGAATAGAACGGGTATCAAAAGGATTATCTATTTTATACAAAAAAGTGAATACGCTAAATATATTGTATGACATAGATTTGAATCTTAACATAGAAGATATGACTGGAAAGGGCCCGGATAGCCGGGGTACTCGTGTAACTATGACCTACAACCCGGATAAAATATGGAAAGCGATAAAAAAAAGATCGGTACCGCCGACAGTATCCGAAAGATAAGCGCCCTGTTGATAGACGATGAAATCGGCGCCATCAATACCTTGCGGGGCATGCTGAAAGAATATTGCCCGCAAATACAAATTGTCGGAACTGCATTTTCTGTCAATGAAGCCATACAGGCTGCCTCAAACCTGCAACCGGAGCTGGTGTTTCTCGACATTGAAATGCCACCGGTAGGCAGCGGATTCGACTTTTTAAGACAATGTGGCGAAATTCACTTCGGGGTCATTTTTGCTACAGCCTATCCGAAATACGCAATCAGGGCCATCAACACCGTGCAGCCCTGGGCTTATTTGGTCAAACCGTACAGTGTAACGGAATTGAAAACGGCAGTACAGGTTTCGATCGAAAAAATTCAGCAAATGGACCAGTCCCTGCTACAGGTGGCGGGCCGGCAGACCATCCTGCTGAACGATAGTCGAAAAGGAACCATCGTACTCCGTGCCGGCGATATTATATACTGCCAGGCCGGAGGTAGTTTTACGGATATCTTCGTCTGGAAAAACCATAAGATAGAAAAAATAACCTCCTCCCGCAACCTCGGCGAATTCGAAGATGAACTGCCCCAAACGCTGTTTTGCCGCACGCACCACGGCTACCTGGTTAACCTGGCTTATGTGGAACGTCTGGAACGAACCGGTCGAAACGGCATCATACACCTCCGGCACACCCCCGTTCAGGTAGATGTCTCCGTATCGAAGCTGGAAATTTTTACCAGCCATCTCGAGGAATTTTGCCTGGCCAATACGATCATCGAATGACCCCAATGACCCAATGACGAATGCCCCCAATGACGCAATGACCCCAATGACAAACGCCCCCAATGCCTCAAATCTTCTCCAGCATCATTTTCGCGACAAATGTATTTCCGCTGACATTCAAATGAACCCCATCGGAAGTGAGCACACCTGAATCTGCGTTTAGCGGGTTATTTTTCAAATTATAGGCTAAAAATGCCTGCCGGAAATCGCACAAGCCGCAGTTGAATTCCGCTGCCAGCCGGCGAATGATACCGGAGTAATGGTTCAGGTCGCCATCGAGCGTGTTGGTACAGTCTGTTTTTTCGCCTACGCAGGCGGGTGTACACAGTACCACACGTATGCCCTGCGCTTGTAATTTTTTGATGAGGGCGGTGTAAAAGCGTTCAAATTTATCAGCGTCGGTTCCGGTGCCTAGAATTTTTTTGTGCCACACGTCGTTCACGCCGATCCAGATGAATACCTGATCGGGTTTCTTTTCCAGCACGTCGGTTTCGAGCCGCAGGTAGAGGTCGTATACTTTATTTCCGCTGATGCCGGCGCCAAGGAGTTCATAATCGGCTGCCCGGTTGCGGGCTGCCAGCGTGTCGCGCAGTTGTGCAATGTAACCGCCGGGGAGCACACCCGCTTCGGTGATACTGTCGCCAAAAAAGACGATTCGGGTGGGTTTGATCATGCCGGTAAAGGAAAAAAGCAGGAGGGAAAAAAGCGTACAACAAGAGATACCTAATCGTGTCATGGTTGTTTTTGGGGTGAAAATACAAGGTAAAATAAAAAAACTGCAAACCTGTAAGCCGGATTCTGTTCCCCTCTGCCCCTTAACGGGGGAGTGGAGCCTCTGCCATTTATCTGGACCCGGCCTCACGGCCGGGTTCTGTTCTGCCTACCCCCCTTGCCGGCCCGGTTGCCCGGAGCTCGATGTGCGAGCAACACATCCCCCGAAGGGTGCAAGGTGTATGTGGCATTTCAACCCGCAAGGTTTATCCCCGTACCGATTTGCACCGGTACGCCGTGCGCTCTTACCGCACATTTTCACCCTTATCCCGACGAAATGTCGGGACGGTTATTTTCTGTGACCCTGTCTGTGCCCCGGTCCCGATTACTCGGATACCGAAACCCCACCCGTTAGGTGGTGCGGCGCTCTGTGTTGTCCGGACTTTCCTCCCTATCCCGATACCGAAGTGTCGGGAAACAGGCGGCAGAGCGGTTTGCAGTTTTTTTTATACCCGTCATCGACGGGATTGTATTTTTGGCTTTTCCGCTGGAAAACCGGTCTGTGGGCACTAAAAACCGGTTTGAAACGTCGGATAAGCGGCAGGAATTTTTGATTCCCGATTTACTATTGGCGTAAACTTTGTTCTACTACTTTTGTACGGCGCAAAAATGCCGTTTATTGTCCCCTTGTTTAACTGTTTGCGCCCGGATTCGAATCCTGACGCTTGAATATTCTCAGCATATTATGATAAAACGCCTGCTCCTGTACCTCTTGGCCGGAGCCATTATGCTCGCGGTGGCCATTAGCGCCGATCGCGGCTACAAAGATACGGCACTGCTGCAACAGTATGCTGCTGAAATTGCTGTGTGGCTGTCCGGCCAGGAATCCGACGCGCTAAACTGGGCGCGTCAGGAGCGCTCCATTTTAGATGCCGCCCTGGCAGGCAGGCAGGCGCCGGCAAACCAGGCCGGTATTTTAGCCGGCCAGGCGACAAAAGACTACACCGTTTTGCTGCACCGGGGCGATTCGCTCCTGTTTTGTTCCAACAATAAGGTGTTACCTGTTTTGGCCCGGCTGAATGGCGCTAAAACGCGTTCGGTGCTGGAGTTGCCCTTGGGCTATTATTATGTGTATCAGGAAAACTACAATGCTGAAAACAAGCTGACGGTTTTAGTGCCCGTTCGTTTTACGCTGGATGAGGGCAAATACCGGCAGGGACTTTTCCCGGTAAACCACTCCATTCCGGCGCAGGTGCAGGTAAGCCTTGCGGCTACCGAACATCCGGTACAGGTCAACGGCCAGGATTTGTGCTGGCTAAAAGCCTCCGGGAAAGTGCAGGCCGCATGGGTACAATGGCTGAAACTCCTGGCTTACGGGGTGTTTCTGGGCTTGTTGATGGCGGTTGCTTTCCAGTTCGCGGTGCAATGGGCCAAAAGCGGAAAGGCCTTGGCCGGCGCGGCACTTTTGCTGGCTATTGTGACGGGTCTTATCTGGCTCAACCGTCAAACCGGCTTTACGGCCCAGGAGTTTGACCAACTGTCGTTTTTTGCCCGGCGGTTCGAAACGCCCTCCCTGATCGGAAATTCTTTGGGCGACTGGCTGCTGCATCTGGCGCTGCTGTTGTGGCTCATGGTGTTTTTTCATCGCGGATTCCAAACCGGCGAACTGAATCATTTCCCGGCGCCGGTGCGTCTGGCGCTGGCTTCGGTGTATTACCTGCTTACCATGTTGAGTTTGTTAGTGGGAGTTGAGGTATACCGGCAACTGGTTTTTCATTCTTCGATCAACTTCGACTTCGATAACCTGCTCAATTTCGACAGTTTTAGTGCCCTGGCATTTGCCGGAATTATACTGCTGCTGATTGCCTTGTTTTTATTCGGCCACCGGCTGCTGATGACCACCCAACGTATGGCCTTGCCGCTTGCCTCCCGGGCTGCCGGCATTGGGGTGTCCGGGTTGTTACTCTACCTGGTTTGCCTGGGCTATCAGGATCATCTCCAGGTTTCGCCGCTCTATGTCGCCGCATTTGCACTGGTGTACGTCGCCGCTTTCGATTTTTTTACGGATTGGAAAACACCGGGTTTTGGCGGTGTTGTGTTGTGGTTATTGTTTTTCTCCCTGTCGTCGGCTCTGTTGCTTTATCGTTACAATAATTTGAAAGACAGTGGCTTGAGGCTTTCTTATGCCCAGTCTTTGGCAGCCGACCGGGATACGGCGCTGGCCGAGGTGCAAATAAAAAAAGTGCTGGCGCAAATACGCCGTGATACGCAACTGAACAACTTGCTGAAACCCTGGCCATTTAAACCTCAAACGAGCGAACTTCGCGCACACCTGAACGAATTAATTTTTCCGGAACGGTACCTGTTTCAAAACTATCGGCTTGGTGTATATGCTTTTGATTCAGAGGGACTGATATTGCCCCAGGATCAGGCGAAGGGGCGTGATTTTGTTGTGTCGGAAAACTGGGAGCGCGGAGCTCCGCTGCCCGATGCGCCTGATATCCGGTACGGGACGGATGCGGAAGGTATTTTCCGGTACATGATCAAAATCCAGGCCCTGCGCATGAGCGACCCCACGCAACCGGCCGAGGTGTATTGTTTTTTCGATCACCAGTACCCGCAACCTACCCGGGTGTATTCCGAGGTGTTTTATCATTTGCCCTACAAAAACCTCGACCGGCTGTCGCAATACGATTTTGCCGTCCTGAAAAACGGCAAACTGGTGGTCGATCAGGGGCATGGCAACCAGGTTGTTTTCCAAAAAACATTGCCGAACGGCCAAGGCGTCGAACTGATCACCGAGGCTCCACGCCAGGTAAGTGCCGTGTATAAAAGCGCGGACGGTAACACGACTGCCGCTGTTGGACGTCCGTTAGGGAGCTGGATTAAACAGCTGTACCTGTTCGCCGTGCTGTTTGCCCTGACCAGTTTGTTCATTTTTACGCTGGCGCTGCTCAACACCTATCTGCACTTTTTACCCGAATATTACCAGTTTAATTTTTCCACCACGGGGTCGCTGGCAAAACGGATTCACTACAGCAACGTCGCGCTGATCGGGGTGGCTTTTATCAGTATCGGCTGGTTAACATACCGGCACTTCAACCACACCGCGGAAAATGCCGAACGCGCCAACCTGGATTACCGCGCCGAGGCCTTGCTCACACATCTCCGCACCCAAATGGGCGGCTTGAGCCCTGCTTCCGACAGTCTTCGTCGCAAGATGCCGGAAACTGTTGCAACGCTGGCAGCCAGCCTTTCTACCGATGTCAATTTGTTTTCACCCGACGGCATCCTGCTCTTTTCCACACAGGAAGACCTGGCGCGGCTGGGTGTTTTACCCGGAAAAATGAGTCCTGAAGCCCTGGCTATGCTCAGTCGGGAGGGCCAAACAGAAGCTGTCGTGTCCGAACAAGTGGCCGGCGTGGAATTCTCCGGCAGATACCTTTCGCTGCGCAACAACCAGAATCAGTTGCTTGGTTTTCTGGGCGTACCCTATTACCTGTCTGAACGCCAAATTGGTCCGGAGGTGTCCGACTTCATCGGTATGCTGGCGAGTATATACGTATTTCTGCTGCTGATTGCCTACTCGGTGTCTTTCCTGTTATCGCGCTCTATTATCCGGCCGGTGCAGTTAATTTCTGAAAAAATAAAACAATTCCAGTTGGAAGACAAAAACCTGCCACTGGAATATCAGGGAGACGCCCAGGACGAGCTCAGTACGCTCATCGACGAGTATAACCGGATGGTGGAAAAACTGGAAGAATCCAAATCCCAACTCATTCGCCTGGAGCGCGAAAGTGCCTGGCGGGAAATGGCACGACAGGTCGCACACGACATAAAAAACCCGCTGACAACGATGAAATTGTCGATGCAGCAATTGGAGCGGGTATCCAACGATCCTGCCCAGGCAGCCGCATACCTGAAAAAAGCGATTACCCGCCTGATCGAACAAATCGACTCACTGGCCCAAATCGCCTCCGAATTTTCCATGTTTGCCAACCTCGATATTCAGCAAAAACACGACATGGTGCTGAACGACGTGGTGGAAAGTGTGTACGACCTGTTCAGCGAGCAAAAAGAAGTCAGCCTGAACCTGCGGATTGCGCCGGACCGCTATCATATTGCCGGTGATAAAAACCACCTGATCCGGGTATTCAATAACTTAATTATCAACGCCATACAGGCTATTCCTTCCGACCGGAAGGGCGATATTCAGGTCTCTATGTACCGGGTCAATCAACATGCCGTCGTCCAGATCAGCGACAACGGCGGCGGCATCCCGCCGGAAATTCAAAAACGGGTTTTTGAGCCGAACTTCACCACCAAAACTTCCGGTAGCGGCCTCGGTTTGGCAATTTGCCGTAAAATCATCGAAGCCCTGGATGGTAATATCCGCTTCGAAACACGGGAAAACGAAGGCACCGACTTTTTTGTGGAACTGCCGATCACCGCCATAGAGTCGGCGGAACGGGGGGCGAAGGTGGAGGTAGTGTAAGAAGATACAAACAGGCATAAAAAAACCGCCAGCGAAGCTTGCGCTCGCCAGCGGCTAATAAACCCCAAAAAACCAATGCTCAAAGATGAATCAAAAATTCTTTCTGTGCAACAGTTTTTGAAATTTATTTTCAATTATTTTTTTGTTCAACTTTCAGTGTGCATTTTAGTACTGCTCAATTGCCGGAAAAACAAAGTGGAAGGTTCTTATTTTTTATATTAATCTATTGGTTTTCAATACAAAACAGGAAGATAAAATTTCTGTACCCCATAGTGGGTTCTATTTCTGTAAAAAGAAATTTTAATTGAAATTTAATTTGTGCGTACTATACGCATTGCCGTCCGGTTTCGCTCTCCCTGTATCTCCAATAAATACAGCCCTGGCGCATTTCTGCCTAAATCAACGTTATATTCCTGGCGGCCGGCTGAAACACGTCCGGGCGTCAAAATGGTTTGTACCGTCCGGCCCAGGTAATCGAACACCCGGATACCGAGTACTTGTTCTTCCGGCAAATCCAACCGCAGGGTAAAGATGCCCGTTGTGGGATTAGGCGCGGCATTCGCGGTGAAATCTGAAATCGATAGGGCTGTTTCCGTTTGTACTACAATCTGGTGTGGCGGCAGTATAATATTGTCTACCCAGGCGCGGTCGGTGCCGTCAGACACCAGGTCGTCTTTTTCGTAACTCCAGGTGAGTTTGTGTTGCCCCGGCGTTACGGGGAAGAGGACTTCACCCCAGGGCACATTGCCGCTCCAGGCGCCCATTTCCACATCATCTATCAGAAAGCGCAGCCGATCGAAATCAGGCTCGCTGCTCACCCGCCGGGCAAAGGAAACCACACCATCTGCCGATACCAACAGGTGAAGGTCCATCACAGACTTTTGGCTATGCGTAATAGCGCCGGAGCGCGAACAATAAAAGCCGGAGTATGGATTAGTACTGGTCATTTGCCAGGGTTTGTTGCCCGACATTTGCCAGGGGAAACTGGAAAAGTTGTTTGTCTCAAATGTCTCGACAATCGGATTGACCATAAGCGGGGTTATTTCCTTTTCTGCGCCGTACTGGCCCGCCTGCACCTGGTAGTGCAGGGTTGCCAAGACACTTTGGGGGGCATTGGGGGCAACCGTCAGTAGAAAAACGGCTTCATTTTGCCCGGTCGCGGCACTCAGCACACCCAAGGGTGTGGCAGCGCTAACGGTGAGGTGCGGTGAAAGAGAAGTCAAAATGCCCATTGCGTCCGGACTGTCGCTGCCACCGCTGTTGCGATTGGCAATGCGGAGTACTGCCGTTTCACCACTTTCGAGACGTTTGTTGCCGTTGCCGTTGGCCGAATCGTCGATCGTCCAGGCGCCTACTTCCAATGCCGGGGCATTTATTGGGAGACTTGTGGTTGTCGTGATGGTTGCGCCGTTGTCGTAGGTTACCGTCAAGGTAAATTCAGCCGAATGCCCGTTTGGAACCGCATCGCTGATGATCATCGGGAAAATCGCGGTAGCGGAATCGGCGCCGTTCAGGTCGTTTGCCGGGAAAGGAGCGGTAGCCAGGGTAATATACGGGTCGGTCGTGCTGAGCGTGGCGACGATCCCGGTGGCCAGGCCCGTGCCGACGTTTTGTAAGTGGGCCAGCAAAGCGACGGATTCCCCAAAATCCGCTTTTTGATTGTTGTTGCCGTTGCCGGCGTCGTCCAGTTCAATTCGTTGTGCGACTACAATGGGCTGCGTGGCGGGCTCAATCGTGATATCGCCCTGATAGGGTATGTAATTGAATTGCGAGACGGTTACGGTAAGCGCCCCGATATTGTTTAATTGTTCAAATTCGAGGGTGGCAATGCCGTTTTCCACGGTTGCCACCGCCCAGGTTTGGTTCTGCCAGTACAAACTGACCAGCGCGCCCTCCACCGGACAATCTACGGTGAGACTGGTGGTTTCGAACGGAATGGAGCCGGTGTGCGAAGCGGAAAGCGCCTGTGGCAGGCGGGTGCGCGGCACCGTGGCCGGCTCGGCGAAAGGGTTCCAAAAGTCGGCCATCAATTCCCCGGCATTGCCGTAGGCAGCAATCATTTTAGCGTTGCCGTATGCCAGCATCCCGCATAGGGTGGGGGAGAGGTTGATACCATCGGCATCGGCGAGGTATTGGTTCATGCCGTCCTGGCCTTCCATGGGCGGGCTCCAGCTTTGATAATCACTGGAAAAAAAGCCGGCGATACCCCCCCAGGCTTCGCCGGTGCCGGAGTCGCCGGCGCGTTGCCAGGCTTCGCCCAGGCATTCGCCGTTGGTGAAATTGCCGGCGCAACAGGCTACGGCAACAATAACAGGATAGCGGTGGTGGTTGCGCAAATTGGCCACGGCATCCGTATTGAAATTGCCGCTGACCAGCCCTTGCTCCCAGCCGTGGCCGGTATAATTATAAATCGAAACACCCCGGGTATTCATCAGGTCCACCAAAGGGCTGTTGCTAGGATTGCCGTCCTGATCTGCGGTTTGGTCGCCCGGAGTAGGGGAGTCGGCGCCGTGCGAGCCGTCGTAAAATTCCCAGTATTGTTCATACCCGTCGGCAAGGTGTGTGGTTTTCCACTCATTGCCATGCTGCCAGTCGGCCTGGTTGTCGTCGCCAATACCCATGCCCTCGTTGGAGCAGGATGCCATGCCGGTGGCGCACCAGTTGGCGGTTGAATCCGTCAGTGGATATTTTTCGTATTCGAGGTTGCGGTTTACCATGATCCGCATCTGCTCCGGTGAGCCGGCGTGCAGCCGCCCGACCAGTATTTCCGGGAAATGGTCGTCGCCCGACATGTAGCCGAAACAGTTGTCGCAGGAGTAAAAATCGCCGTCCTGCCGCATTTCGGGCTCAATCGCGTCTTCATCACCTACCAGGAGCAGGTACGTAATGCCGTTTTCGGCGTAATAGTTTTTTACAAAATCATAAATCGCCGATGACTCCGATGAGCCGATTTTCGACAATGGCACCACGGTCGTGTGGATGCCCATCTGGCGTTTCCAGGCCACCAAAGGCTCCAGTTCTTCCAGTAAATTATCCCGTGCAATCACCAGCATTTTGTCCGGCTCATTCTGGCCGCCGCCCCGGCTTTCCACCCTGGGCAAGGTATTTACAAAAAAACGGTTTTGCAGTTGGCGGAAAGCCCGGCTTTCCGGGGCGCTTCCCGTGTTTTCGTTGACGCCCGTGCCGCCTGCAGGATATACGCGCAGGGTGATGGAACGATATACCCGCATCACTTTTTGCACCGGGTTGTATTGTACCGGGAACATCCAGAGCGCCTGGCCCCGGGTGTCGCGCAAGAGGAACGGCGTTTGTAAATCAGCCAGCATACCGGGGAAAAATGCATCGCGTTGGTACGCCGGGCCGTATTCGAAGGGGATGTCGGCGGGATTGACGGTGCGTTTGAGATTGCCTTTAGAGGGGGCGATTTCCACGCCGGGGTAATCGTCGAATTCGGCGCTCATAATTTCAACGGCCATGTTGCCCTGACCGGGAATCTGGAGGGCTGCGGCGTATTTGGGCACGTCGGGGGCGCCTTTTTCCAGCAGCGGTGTGCCCTGCCCGATGCCGATGAGTTCGGCCGGACCATTTGGCGTTTGCACCGCCGTTCTGTTTACGCCCGATAAGTGGAGGCGTAACACGGTTTCGGCGCTGCCACTGCTGAGTACTTGCAGGCGCGATTCGCTGCGGTTTTGTGAAATCAGGGCCGTTACGGACAAACAGCCGAACAAAAGGACAATCAGATTTTTTATCATAAGACAGGAGTATTCAGTTTGTATGCAGGATTACCCGGGTTTTTCCGGGGGTTTGTAAAAGATAAGGGCCGGCAGGCCAGGTGTTCAGGGGCAGTGTGGCGCGTTCTCCCGGCGGCAATACGCCTTGCCATTTCAGCCCACCGGCGGCATCGTATAGCCGGGCCGGTACGGGGCTGCCCACCGGGTTTTCTAAAAACAAAACGTCTGTTGCCGGATTGGGGAAAATGCGCAAGACGGACAGGGCGCCGTCGTTTGTGGCAGTTACGCCGGGTGTATGTAAACTAAAAAAAACATCGGCGAAATTATCCGGGTTGTTCTCTTCGAATACCCGGAACCAGAGCCAGCCGGAACCGGGCGTCGTACCGGGTTGCACCACGAGTTTCAGGTAAGGCTGGACGGTATCGAAAGCGGCATTCATCAGCCCCTGGGCTGGAATGCCTGTGTAGCAGGTACCGTAGTCGCACAGGTCGACGGTCCAATCTTCCGGAAAACTGATTTCTACTTTGCGCCATTTCAGGCGCAGGGTGTCGCCGCCCGGGTTTTCAAAAAAAATAAAACATTCATTGGCTAATTCCGGCGCCACCTCCTGTTCCAGCAGAGGAGCGGGTGTTGGGAAGAACGTTTGGCCAAAGGCCGTTTTTGCCAACATTATAAAGAAAAACAGGGCCGAAAAAAGGCGCATAACAGAGGATAATTTGGCAACGCCGGGTTACAATGATCCCCACCAAAGTAGGCGCTTTTTTTTGGGTAGTAGCAGGCAAGGGGCGCGTTTTTGGAAAAATTCGGACAAATTGCCATCTTTGAAGAAGCGGCCAATGTTGCTGCGTTGAAAGATTTAATGAAGGAATAAATTCATTTTTGCGCCGCCATCACCTTCCGGTATCGCTCAAAAAAAGCCGGAATGCACAGTCCCGGCATATCCGTGGCGGCATTAAACAGGGCGCAGATCGCAATGCCGTTCTTCCGGTCGATCGCAATTTCGCCGCGAAAACCATTGACGGCGCCGCCGTGGCAAACAATCGTATCGGATCCGCTGACCAATACCCGCCAGCCATGGGCGTAGTACGCCTCTTTGGGGGCCGGCCAGGCGCGGAAATACCGGCGTTCTTTATAGGTGCGGACTACCGGCCGGAATACCTCGTTCAGGGTTGACTCCGATACGATATCGGTCCGGTGTCCCAGCAATACCCGGAGCCATTGCCCCATGTCGTTGATACTGGCATTGACGCCGCCGGCCGGTGCGGCGTTGTAAAACCGGGTGGTAATGGTATCGGGAATCCAGCCCGCGTAGGTGAAATTGTGCGGCATGGCTTTGTTCTGGTTCCGGCGGATGCTGATCCAATCGGCAGAAGCGTTAGTCATGCCGGCCGGCCGGAAGATTTTTTCCGTCAGTGTCTGCGGGTAGGTTTTACCCGTGGCGACCCGGATGGCTTCGCCGGCCAGGCTGAAAGCGGCATTCTGATAACTGTATATTTCGCCGGCTTTTCCGTGCAGTGGCAGGCGGCCGAACATTGCGGCGATATCGCGCAGGTCATAACCCGCTTCGATCATATTCGTGTAGGCATGATAGGGCAAACCGGTGGTGTGCGACAACAGATGCGCCAGCGAAATGTCCCGGGTCTGGCCGGGCGACGACAAGGCGAATTCGGGGACATACCGGACCACACGGTCGTCCCAACGCAGTTTTCCCTCTTGCACCAGGATGCCGGTGAGTACGCCGGCAAAACCTTTGGACAGGGAGCCGATGCGAAAAACGGTGTTGGCATCCACGGAATCGGCACTGCCGGCGCGTTTTACGCCGTATCCACGCTGAAAAATAATGCTACTGTCTTTTACGATCACGACGGCAGCGCCCGGCGTTTGCGTCAGTTGCATAGAGTCTGCAAAAAAACGGTCATAATCGTCGATCAGCGCCCGGATGTTCGGATCGCGCAGGGCCGCCGGCGGGGGCGGCGCTTGGGCTGTTGTACTGGAAGTAGCGTTAGTGCAGGCGCTGGTGCAGACGGCAACCAGGGCGATGAAAAACAATACGCAAAAATGGAGGGTCGAATAACGAAAATACATAAGGCGGGCGAATATATGACATTGAACGGGAAGTGGGACAATTCAATGCCCCAAGGGGCAGCCTTAACTAATTTGGGGTGATATTTCCCGCTTCTCCGCAACGCCGGCAAACTTGATGCCGGCGTTGTAGTTTTTCACTCAACATAAGCGCCTTATCTTTCGCCTATGAAAAAAACTGCCTTGTGGTTCTGGCCACTACCGTTCTTATTTTTCTTTTCCCCGACGGCATCAACCCAAACGCTGGAAGGCGAACAACAACGTATCGAAACGCAACTCACGCAGATCGACCAGCAAAAAACGCAACTCAACGGACAGTTGGAGGAGATCAAACTCCGGATGGTGCAACGTGATTTGGAGGCGATCGGCCTGCCGTCGGCGCACTTTATCCAACATAGCGCCATGGCGCTGGAGTATTCAGAACCGCACGAGCAGGCACGCTGGGTGGCGCATATTATTTTGCCGGACATCGCTTCAGGGACGGTATCTCGCAGCAACGACTTCCGGCCCGATCCGAAAGTGACGACCGGTAGCGCCACCGAAGCGGATTATTTTCTCAAAAAAATGAAACCGGACAGCATTTGGGAGTACGACGGTTTCGGATACGACCGCGGGCACCTGGCCCCCTCGGCCGATTTTCGCTGGTCGGCCAAAGCGCTTTCCGAGTCCTATTTTTATTCCAATATGTCGCCCCAGCGCGCCGAATTCAACCGGGGAAAATGGGCGGAACTGGAATCGATCCTGCGCGATTATATCACAAATCACCCCCAAACACAGTTGTACGTGGTGACCGGGCCGGTACTGGAAGACAGTTTGCCCGTGATCGAACGGGGCGTGAACCGGGTTGCCATTCCGCGATTTTATTACAAGGTAGCGCTGGATATGGCCAATGGCCGGAGCATTGGTTTCGTGATGCCGAATGCCGCTTTGACTTATCCCATCGAACACTACGCCGTTTCGGTGGATGAGGTGGAACGTATCACCGGGCTCGATTTTTTTAACCGCCTCGACGATGAACGGGAAGCCGCGCTGGAAAATAAGATCGACAAGGCGGTCTGGCTGCCGACATTGGCGAAAGGTGATGCGGAGCCGCTGGTACAGCCGGATTTGCCGCCCAATCATTTCAACACCATCGTAGCAACCCGCTATGCGGGCAAAGGCGAGCGAATTTCTGTTTGCGGAAAGGTGGTCGGCAGCCGGTACAGCCGGACCGGAAATCTTTGGCTAAATTTGGATAAACAATTTCCCAACCAGATATTTTCGGTTTTTATCCGCAAAAAAGACCTGGTCAATTTCAGTTACGATCCGAAACTGGAGTTGGAATACCAGGTAGTCTGTTTTGAAGGTACGGTGGATATTTTCAACGGAACGCCGACGATGAACCTGGAGCGGGAGGAGGATGTCCGGATCGGGAATCCGTCGAAACGGTAAGAGCATGTTCTACCAGTCAATTTCCAATCCGTCATATCCGAGCGACACGCCAGGAGGCAGTTGTGCTTCGATATCGGCTGCCAGGCCCATTTCGTGGCTGATATGGGTGATCCAGGCATGCTCGGGCCCGATCGTTTCGATGAGTGCAAGGGCTTCTTCCAGGTTGAAGTGGGTAGGGTGGGGGCGGTGTCGCAGGGCATTGACGACCAGAAAACGCGTGCCGGCAATTTTGGCGATTTCTTCCGGCGATATTGATTTTACATCCGTCAGGTAGCTCATGGCACCTATGCGGAAACCCAGGATGGGCAATTGCCCGTGCAGGATACCGATGGGCTGAATAAGCAGGCCGCCGATAAGCAGTGGGGTATGCTCGTCGATGGTATGCAGGTTGATGCTGGGCAGGCCGGGAATGGGTTCGCCGAAGATGTATGCAAAGCGCCGGCGCACATCGGCGGCCACGCGGGGTTGGGCGTACACGGATATGGGATGTCCGGAGCGGAAATTGAACGGCCGGATGTCGTCGAGCCCGATGACGTGGTCGTTGTGTTCGTGGGTGAGCAGAATTGCGTCGAGGTGGCGCACGCCGGTGCGCAGCATCTGCTGCCGCAAGTCGGGACCGGTATCGATCAGGATATTTGTGTCGTCGTGTTGGAACAACGCGGCGGTACGCAGCCGGTTGTCGCGCGGATCATCGGAAGTGCATACCTGGCATTCGCATCCGATGACGGGCACGCCCTGTGAAGTTCCGGTACCGAGCAAGGTGAGTTTCAAGGAGATTTACGATTTTGGATTATTCATTGTCATCCTGCTGTTTTTGCCATTTTCCGACCAAGTCGCGCGATTTTTCCGAGAGTAGTTCGGGGTCGTATTCGAGTTTGTTCAGGATATCGAGCAGGCAGTTGATACGGGCTTCGGTGTCGAAAAATTTGTTCACCACGGCAATTTTACGCGATTCCACGATACAATAACCGCTTTGGAAGCTGCCTTTTTCATAACGAACGGAGTAGTCCAATTCGCTGAATACGTCTTCCAGTTTTTTTAATGTAGTTGTAGTGTAGCGCATAAGCAGGTTATCTTCGCCGCAGCCGGCCTCATCAGGGCCGCGCAAAAGTATCTAAAAATTAGCACTATGCGCATGCACAACCACATCCCTTGTTATTCCGGGCGTCTGTTTCCGGCACTTCTTTTTTTACTTTTATGGGTGGCCATGGCCCCGGCGGCTCTTCAGGCACAACGTAGTCAGCAGCGGTTCAAGGCGGGTCTGATCGCGGGCCTCACGGCGTCGCAAATTGATGGCGACCAGTCTGCGGGATACCACAAAGTTGGTTTGCAGGGCGGCTTGCGCGGTATTGTGATGATTCAGGAAAAGCAGGACGTCAGCGTCGAACTGTTGTTTACGCAGCGCGGCGCCCGGCACCAGCCGAAAAGCTTTCCCGAATTCAGTACTACCCTCAACTATGTGGAAGTGCCGTTTCAATGGCATTACCACGACTGGCCCGCGAACCAGGATTCGGACAAACCGGATTATTACCGCGTACATTTCAATGCCGGGCTTTCCTACGCCCGACTGCTGGGTTACAAAAATAATCTCGAGTTCAACGGCATTACCGCTGCGCTGCCGGATTTGAATTCCAACAGTTTTTGTTTTTTGATCGGGGCCAGTTTTTATGCCTCCCAACACGTTGCGTTTACGGTTCGCTACCATCGGGCGCTCAACCGGCTGTACTCCCCCGGCAAGCCCGGTACGAATTATGCCAATTCGCTCAATGAGCATTTTCTGGCGTTTCAGGCAATGTATGTATTTTAAAAAATGCGATTCGCCGTCATCGACTTAGGTACCAATACCTTTCATTTACTCATCGTGGATCGCGATGGGGAGGAGTGGCGTACGGTTCACCGGGAACGTATATTTGTAAGGCTGGCGGAAGAGGGGATCCACCTGATCGGCCCGGCGGCCTACGAGCGCGGGTTGGCGGCTGTGGAAATTTTTAGGGAACACCTGATCCGGTTTGGCATACCGCCGGAGGGAGTACCCGCCTTTGGTACGGCAGCCCTGCGAACGGCTGCTAATGCCCCGGACTTTCTCCGGGAGGTGCAGCGCCGCACCGGCATCGTCGCCGAAGTAATTGGGGGCGAACGCGAAGCTTTACTGATTTACCAGGGGGTGCGGCAGGCTGTGCCGTTTCCCGACCATCCGGTGTTGGTGATGGATATCGGAGGCGGCAGTGTGGAGTTTATTCTGGCCGATCGCTCACAGGTGTTCTGGCACCGGAGTTTTCCAGTGGGGGTGGCTGTTTTGTACCGGCAGTTTCATAAAAAAGACCCCATCGCGCCGGGAGACATAGCCGCCGTAGAGCAATTTTTAGACGACACCCTGGTTGAATTCTGGGCGGCGCTCGCGCAATATCCCACGGCGACCCTGGTAGGTGCAGCAGGCGCCTTCGATATAATCGACCATCTCCTGCTCGACCCCGCCACCAAACCTCTCCTGTACGGCTGGATACCGGCAAGCGGTTTTCTGCCGCTGTACAACCACATTATTAACAGCAGTCTGCTGGAACGCGAACAGATGCATCAACTCAGTCCCGAACGCCGCGAAATGGTCGTGGTTGGTATGATCCTGATCCGTTACGTGCTGGAGCGCGGCGGTTTGAAAGAAATTTATACCTCGGTGTATTCGATGAAGGAAGGGATGCTGGCGGAGCTTTAAAACACATTGACCACATTTAAAACACATTGACCACATTTAAACACCGCTCCGCCCTGCTCGGCGCCGCTTTCCTCATGGCCACTTCGGCCATTGGCCCGGGCTTTCTAACCCAGACGACGGTGTTTACCGTGGAACTGGGCGCCAGTTTCGCCTTTGTGATTTTGCTCTCGGTGTTGCTCGATCTGGGCGCTCAACTCAACATCTGGCGCATCGTGACGGCAGCCGGCCGGCCGGCCCCCGAGTTGGCCGAGGCCATGTTGCCCGGTTTGGGCCGCGCGCTCACGGTGCTGATTGTACTGGGCGGGCTGGCATTCAACATCGGCAACCTGGCCGGTACGGGATTGGGACTGCAAGTACTGACCGGACTGCCGACCGGAGTGGGCGCCGCGTTGAGCGCCGGGATAGCATTGGCCATATTTTGGCAACGCGCTGCCGGCCGGGCACTCGACACCTTCACAGCAGTATTGGGCTTAGGCATGATCGCCCTGACGGCTTACGCGGCCCTGGCCTCGCATCCACCGCTGAAACCTGTGCTCACGCAGGCCATTTTTCCGGAGAAAATAGATTGGAAGGCGGTGATCACGTTGGTGGGTGGCACGGTGGGCGGCTACATCACGTTTGCCGGGGCACATCGTCTGCTGGAAGCGGGGGTGCGCGGACCCGAACAAACCGGCGCCGCCCAGTCGGGCGCCTTGCGCGGCATCCTGATCGCCACGGTTATGCGGGTGGTGTTGTTTCTGGCAGCCTGGGGTGTGGTGGCCGGTGGGGCGGCTATTGATCCGGCTAACCCGCCGGCGTCACTGTTCCGGTTGGCGGCCGGCGATTTGGGGTATTATTTTTTCGGCGTGGTGATGTGGTCGGCGGCCATTACGTCGGTGGTAGGGGCCACGTTCACGTCGGTGTCGTTTTTATTGTCCGTCTGGCCCGAATGGGCAAACCGCCGTCGCTTGCTCACGGCTGTCTTTATCGGCATTTCGCTGGCGGTGTTTCTGCTTGTCGGCCGCCCGGTCAAAACATTGATTTATGTGGGCGCGCTAAACGGTCTCATCTTACCGGTGTCGTTGGCGGTGATGCTGCTGGCAGCGCGGCGGCACGACGTGGTGCCACAGGGGGCCACGCCGGGTTGGCTGGCCGGGTTGGGCTGGCTGGTGGTGGCGCTGATGGGGGGAATGGCGGTGGCGGCGTTTTTGTGATGCGATTATACCTTTTTAAAACAGACAGGATTTACAGGATCGACAGGATTGAAACAATTCGGTTATCAGTTGTTTCAACCCTGTCGATCCTGTAAATCCTGTCTGTTTTAAAATCTTTTCAAAAAATCTACTTGTCAACGCTTGTCAATCTTCACCAATTTCCGCTGTACCGTATCTCCATCAATCCGGATGTACAACAAATACATCCCTGCCGGTAAATCTGTCGTGTTCAATTCGGTCTGCAAATACCCGGTATGCCCCGCGGCATGTTCGTCATAACAACGCCCGGTCAGGTCGCAAACTTGCCAGCGCACCTCGGCACTGCGGCGCAGTTCGAGTTGCAACTGCAATTTTTCCGTAAACGGATTGGGGTAAACCCGGCATTGCAACACGTTTCCCGGTTCGGTGGTGGCAACCACTTCCGGTACATTCCAAACTGTGGTATCCATACAGCCCGCAGCATCCGTTACAATCAGCGTGTAATCGCCGCCGGGGATATTGCTGAGTACCGGGCCGGTACCCATCGGTTGGCCGGCGCGATACCAGGCATAATCGTAGGGCGGTTCGCCACTGCTAACTGTGGCGCTGATACCGCCATTGGAGGAGTCAATCCAGGCCGGCGTGATGGTGGCAGTGACTTCCATTGGCGGAAAAGCCTGCACGAAAGCCATTGCAGAACGGGTACAGCCTAACGCATCCGTCAGCGTGACGGTGAACAGGCCGGAAGCGGCGGTCATGACCACCTGACTACTGTCCCCGTTGCTCCAGGCGAAAGCGTAGGGTAGCGTTCCGCCGGCGGTTGAGGCTATAAGCTGGTTTAGTTCGCCCGGGCAGGCCGGGTCGGCCGTGATGGCGAGTGCCAGGTTATTGACCACGATCACCTCGAACTGACATTGTGCGGTGTTGCCGGCCATATCAGCGGTTTGGTACATGACGAGGGTGAGGCCTTCCGGGAAAATGCTGCCCGGTGGCAGACCGGAAACCAGTTGCGGATCCGTGGCGCCGCAATCGTCCATCACCTGCGGAAGGTTGTATTGGACCCCCGTACTGCAAGCCTGCGTTTCAATAAAAGCCGGACAGGCAATAAGCGGCGGCGTCGTATCGGGCGTCTCCGACATAATGCCGTCGAAAACGTCCGTGCAGCCATGGTTGTCCGTCAGGGTGAGCGTGAAACCGCCGGCCGGCAAAGTGGCCGTGGTACCGGTATGGCCCGACGACCAGACCTGCGTATAAGGCGGGGTGCCGCCAGCCGGGGTGAACGAGGCCGTGCCGGGTTGGTTATTGCACCGGGCTTCGTTTTGAATGATAAAGTCGGCGGCAAGGGCATCCGGCTCCGGTACGTCAATCGCAAATACCACTTGTCCGGATTGGTTGTCGGTAACCGTCACGGTGTACGTGGCTGCATTCAGACCGGATATGGTAGTTGCTGTGTCGCCCATATTCCAGGCAAACTGGTAAGGTGGTACGCCGCCCGCGACAGTTGTGATTATTTGCCCGTCGTCGCCATCCGGGCAGGTGACCGCCTGAACGGTTGCGCTGACGTTGAGCGGCGGGATGCTGGAGTTGGTCAGGTAACGCAACAACAGGAAGTCCGTGCCGGCATAGGGATCATCGGAAGACCCGGTTACTACGATTTTGCCGTCTTCCTGCAAGGCTACCCCAAAGCCCCTGTCTTTTTTATCCCGCAGGTTGGTGGTTAAAACGCCGTTACTGCCAAACGATGGATCAGGTTGACCGTTGGAGAGTAACCGGATCGTGACGATCTTATTGGCGGAATAGCCGGTGGCGACGATTCTGCCGTTGGGCTGAATCGCCAGGTCTTGCGCGGCAAATCCGGCAGTCAGGCGTGCCACGCCATTGTTGCCGAAACCGGTATCGAAGGAACCGTCGGGCAGAAAACGGAACACGGCCATGAGGTCGTCTACGGCTCCGGCGGCAATGATCGAGTTGTCTTCCTGTATTACAAAAGCGTTAATCAGGTCGGTCGTGTCGCCAACTTGATGGCGAAAGATGCCGGCTTCGCCAAATGTGGTGTCCAACTTATAACCATGATCACCTTCATTTTCCAGGCGAAACAAGAACATCCTGGGGTAACTGCCGCTCCCTCCGTTGAGGTAGTACCCTCCTGCCACGGTGTACACCTTGTTCAGCGCGGTATCTGCCTGGTAGCCCACAGCGGTGGCATATTCGTACCAGGGGCCGACATCGACCGTGGCGCGCCGGGCGCCGAGGCCGCCCAGGTTCACGGTATGGCAGCACCAGGCCACGGCGGCTTCTTCACCGGAGTACCCGGCCGCAGTATAACCCTGCGTGAGCAACATGGGCCTGATCGTGCTGTCCACTATTATGGCGGTGGCCACGTCGTAGCCAAAGTTGAAATCAATCCGGCGTACAAAAGGCGGTTGCGGAATTTGCGATCCTGCGGAGCCGAGGAGCAGCGAATCCTGCGATCCGTCGGGATAAAACTCTGCGATGCCGAAGTCGAATTCCCGAGAACCGGCCACCAGAATATTGCCGTTGGGGCGAATGGCAATCGCGGTTTTTAGCGGAGCATACGGCGCGTCAAACAAAGCGCGATAGTCCTTGCCGTAATAGTATTCATTCAAATCATTTACGGTGAATCCCGTACGGCCGTTTTGACCGAAACCAACATCCGCCGTACCATCCTCCAGGTATCGGGCCACGGTGAAATTGGGCAAATTCTGGATTAAATAATTCGACCAGCTGCCGTTTGCCGTTCCGGGTTTGACCGGCACGATATACGGGAACAGCGTGTCGATCACCGCACCGGCGAGTATTTTACCATCCGGCAAAACAGCTACGTCGGTGCCCCAATCGGTATTGGTACCGAACGGCTCAACGGCAATACCGGCGTTTGCAAAATCGGTGTCCAAAACCCCGGCAGAATCGAGGCGAACCATAGCGACGTCGCTTTCCAGGTTAAAATCGGAATACTGGTCAAACCGCCCGTAAGCATGCCCGGCAGCCAGAATTTTGCCGTCAGGCAAAATCGCAACGGCGGCAGCGCGGTCATAAATATCAATGTCAATTATTTTCAGGCCGTTGCCGTCGAAACCGTCGTCCGTTTTACCCGCAGTGTCGAAACGCACCAGGAAAAAGGATGGCACCTGGCCCAAATCCGGGTGTTGCGTATAAAAAATACCCGCTGCCACGATTTTTCCATCGGGTTGCAGGGCTGCTGCCAAACCATCCTGATATACCGGATCTTGTTCGGGCGTTCCAATACCGCCCGGCACAGCCGGCATAATCTTATCGAGCATGCCGTCGGGTGAAAACCGGATGGCGACCAAATGCCGCGTTTGCAATTCGTGATAAGAATGTCCCACCACTACGATCATACTATCCGGCTGAACGAGTACTGCCGAAGCGTAATCCGTCGAATGAAAGGGGAAGTCGTTGTCGGGGTCGTACAGGTTGGCGCGTGTGATGCCACCGTCGCCAAAACTGGTGTCCACTATACCGTTGGTGTGAAACCGGACCAGCATAATGTCCCCGTTCAGGGTATCGCTTACGCCGGCGACGATGATTTTGCCGTCTGCCTGCAAGGCGATGCCGTTGGCTTCGTTATGACCCGGCCCAACCTGAAGGGCAGCTACCCCGCCGGTACCGAAAGTTGTGTCCGGCGCGCCCCCCGGGGTGAAACGGAGCAGGGCGATATCTGCCGCCCCGGGAGGGTAAAAGGCCTCGGCAATATTCCCGGCGAGCAGGATTTTGCCATCCGGCTGCACCAGGGCGGCAGTGGCGTAGTTGTTGTAATTGTCGGGAATACCGTGAGTGGTTACCACCCGGCCGTTGTTGCCGAAAGTTGAATCAATACGGCCATCGGCTAAGCAGCGGGCCAGCGCAAAGGTACCCGCGACGGGGCCGTTAAAGTCTCCGACATTGGCAGCGCCGGCGAGCAGAATTTTTCCATCGGGCAGGGCTTTGATGTACACTAAGCGGTCGTCGCCCGAAACATCGATAAATGCCCGCCCCCGGGAACCGAACGATAAATCCGGCGAGCCGTCGGCATGAAAACGGGCGACCATAAAATCGATCCCCCCGTTCCAGCCCGTTCCGCCCAGGAGGAATTTTCCGCCGGGCAGCAAGGCAACACTTGCAGCCTCGTCGGGGCCCCGGCCGAAGTCGTGGATGAGGTATCCATTGTGGTGAAAAGAGGGATCCAATTGATAGTTTTGTGCCGTCGCTAACTGAACAAGCAATATAATCCCTATACAAATATTAAAGATGTAGCGCATGGCGATCAAGTTTTGGCATGAGAATCATCAGAAATTTAAAATGGCATTCTAAAGATTCTCCCCTGATCTGCCGTTAAACAATGCCCGGCGTCATACCCGGCGCCTATTTTGCGCACCGTGCTAGTGGGTCATTACGTCATTAGGTCATTGGGGTCATTGGGGTCATTGGGTCATTAGGTCATTGCGTAATTGGGTCATTTGGGTCATTGGAGAGGTTATTTCAATTCAAACACCTGCATTTTATCGTTATTATTTCCTACCAACAGCCGTTTTTTGCCATTTGCGGTAGCGATCAGTTTTGCCGAACGCGCGTCGAGCGTCGCCCACAGGCCCGACTGGCAGGCCGGGCGCGGACTGAAATTTCCTTTGCCGTCGTTCAGCAATACGATGCCGTTGCCCGAGTCGATGGGGCCGGTTTCGATTTGCTGGCCATAGTCGTTGCCTACCAGCACAAGGTCGGGTTTGCCGTCGGCGTTCAGGTCGGCGGCAACGATGGCCTGGGCAGGGGCGATTTGTGCGGCGTTGGGCAGGGGTTTCAATACAAATTTTCCACCTTTATTTTCAAAATAAGCGGTGCGCAACTCAGAGGCGCTGAAGCGCTGGGCCGTGTTTAGTTCGGCGCGGGGGAATACGTCTTCCAGGTCGGCGTAGGCGTAGGGCGTGTTGCGCACAAATTTTTTCTTGAGCCCCGGCAGTTGTTTGAGCAACACTTCCCGCAGGGCCAGCGGGTATTCCACCCCGTCTTTGGTATAACTCATCAGCGGATCGATGCTGCCGTTTTTATCAAAATCTTTGGCGTAAATAAACAAGGGCGCCGCGGGCGCAGCGGTCAGGCGCGTGTTCAGACCCAGGTTGCCGGCTACGATGTCGGTATCGCCGTCGCCGTCGAAATCGGCCAGGGCCAGGCTGCGCCAAAAGCCGTTCGATTGGTCGAGACCGAAGGCCGCCGTGGCGTCTTCAAATTTTCCATTTTTGAATTGAAAAACTGTGAGGGGCATCCATTCGCCGGCGACGAGCATTTCGGCTTTTTGGTCGCCGTTCAGGTCGGCAAACGCGATGGCCCGGACCATCCCGCATTTGGCGAAGCCGGGCGCTACCTGGGCGGTGACATCGGTGAAACGCCCTTTGTCGTTTCGCAAGATATGGCTGCCGGGTGTCATCGGGTAGGCGCCGGGCACACCCCAGCCGCCGAGGAAAACATCCAGGTCGCCGTCGCCGTCGAAATCGAAGGTCTCCACTGCGGAACCGCTGTCTGCCAGCGCGGGCAGGGCCTGTTCGGCTTTGGTGAAATTGCCTTTCCCGTCATTCAGGTATAAGCGCGGCCGGTATTTTTCATTGCCGGCGGGCGCGCTGTTGCCGCCGCTCGCCACAAACAGGTCGTTATCGCCGTCGGCGTCGGCATCAAAAATGGCTGCGCCGGCGTCTTCGTTGAGGGCGTCGATATTCCAGGTTACCTGGCTGGTTCGGGTGAATTGCCCGTTGGCTTGTTGCATAAACATGGCCCCGGCCGAGCCGGCTGCACCGCCGATATAAAAGTCGTCGAGTTTGTCGCCGTTCACATCGCCCGTGGCTAAGTAGGGCCCAGGGGCCGACATGCGCCAGGGCAGGAGCCGTTCGTTGTCAAAATCGCGGTAATCGTCTTCTTTGTGTACGAAGTTGGCGCCCGCCGCGCCGGCGATTTCGTTGAAATGAGCGGGTTGGTATGGCACCATCGGCGGCAGGCTGCCGGGTTTGGCATCGGCGGCTTTCAGTTTCAGGCGCTGGTTGACCGGCTGGTTTTCGAGGGTGATCAATTTGTTGCCCGGCGGAAACAACACTTCTATTTTGTCGATATGTTTTGCGTCGCCGAGCCCGAAATACAGCACCGGTTCGCTGCTGGAATAAAAACCCCGGATGGGGGTGAGTTCCTGCTGCCAGGTTCGCCCGCCGGCCGTAACCCGGGCGAGGGTTCCGATACCGGTGGAGTTGCCTTTTGCGCCTTCGATATGAATCTGAAGCCAGGCGCCTTTTTTGGCGTCGGCGGCGGTATTGCGGTACACGAGGGCTTCGCTTTCGATGTTGCTGACCACCATATCGAGGTCGCCGTCGTTGTCGAGGTCGGCATAGGCCGAGCCGTTGGAAAAGGTTTTATCGGTAAAACCCCATTGGATGGTCGTATTTTCAAAGGTCAAATCGCCTTTGTTGCGGTACATGTAGTTGCGGAGTTTGACGGAGGGGATCAGGTCGAGGTAGTCGTATATGGTCTTAAAGTATTTGGGGCTGATGCCGCCGTAGGTTCTGTTGATGGAGTCGTCGGTGAATTGTACGTAGTCCAGGTCGGTCACGTCGCGGCGGTAGCCGTTGGTGATGAAGATGTCGGGCCAGCCGTCGAGGTCGTAGTCCTGCGACAAAACGCTCCAGCTCCAGTCGGTTTGAAACACGCCGGCGAGGCAGCCGATTTCGCTGAAGGTGGGTGTTTGCCCGGCGCTGCTGCCGAGGGGGCCGTTGTTCAGTTGCAATACGTTGCGCATCATCTGATGGCCGTAGCCCTGGCTGGTAAGGGTGCGGTAGCGCTCCTCTTTCATGATGGTGCTCAGGGTTTTTTGGCGCGGGTAGTCTTCGGCCAGCATGTCGAGGGCGATCAGGTCGGGCAGACCGTCGCCGTTGATGTCGGTTACATCGGTGCCCATGGTGTGGTTGGACTGGTGCCGGAAGCTTTTAGCGGCCTGCTCGGAGAAGGTGCCGTTGCGGTTGTTGATGTAGAGGTAATCGGGTTCGATATAGTCGTTGGCGATGAGGATATCGGGCCAGTGGTCGCCGTTCCAGTCGATGGCAATACTGCTCAGTCCGAAGGCGCGGTCTTCGATGCCGGCTTGTTTGCTGACATTGGTAAAGGTTCCGTTTCCATTATTCCGGTAGAGCCGGTCCGATTCAAGTTCCGTTTTAGGGGTTTTATTGCGGACGATGGTTCCGTCGTCTTGTTGCACGAGGTCCATGTGATGCGCCAGGTTGAAATCACCGGGGAAGTTGATGACGAAAAGGTCGAGGTCGCCGTCGAGGTCATAGTCGAAGAAGTTGGCGCAGTTGCTCGCGGAGGGGTCGTCTACGCCGTAGTCGGCGGCGCTTTCGGAAAAGGTATTGTTCCAGTTGTTGATATACAACACGTTATGGCGGTATTCCCCGGGTTGCAGGCCAGCCCGGCAGAGGTAGATATCCTGCCAGCCGTCGCCGTTCACGTCGGCAATGGCGATGCCGGTTTTGAAGCCGTTCGGTGTGGCCACGCCGGCCATGGTCGTGATGTCCTTAAATTTAAAATTGCCCTGGTTGAGGTATAGTTTACAGGAGCCGGTCGTGGAGGAAAAAAAGAGGTCCTGCAAGCCGTCGTTGTTGACGTCGATTACGCCGACCCCGCCGCCGTTGTAGAAGTTAGCGTTGAGCACGATGTTGTTGGTAAAATCCTCTTTTACTTCCGTTTTAAAAAGGATATTACTTTCGGACGAGGGTACTTTTTGGAAAAGCGCATCGGCGGGCGGCGCGATATCGTCATCTGCCGGGCCTTTTTTGTCGGATTGACAGGCGGCGAGGGAAATTAAAACCAGGATGAGAACAAAAGCGGGGTAAAAGGTATTTAATGGGCGCTGATCGTTTATTTTTTGCATTTTTTAATTCTATAAAATGTAAAAGTCAAAATGTAAAATCTAAAATGTAAAAGGGAAGTGGAAAGGCAAAAATACGCGGTGCAGCAATAGCCTTTTACATTTTACATTTTGACTTTTACATTTTGACTTTTAATTTAACCGCCATTGTTCATGCGAAAGATCGTAGTTGCCATTTCCGGGTCTTCCGGCGCCATTTACGCTAAAATACTGCTCGACAAACTCGTCGCCCTGCGTCCGCAATGGGAAGCGGTGGGGATGGTGTTGTCGGACAATGCCAAAATCAACTGGGAGATGGAAATCGGGCCGGTCGATCTCGGTGTTTATCCGTTCAATTTTTACGAAAAAAACGACTTCTACGCGCCTTTTGCTTCCGGTTCGGCGCGGTACGACACGCTCATCGTGTGCCCCTGTTCGATGGGCACCCTGGCCCGCATCGCTACCGGGGTGAGCAACGACCTGGTTACCCGCGCCGCCGATGTGGTGCTCAAGGAACGCCGCCGCCTGATCCTCGTTACCCGCGATACGCCGCTCAGCCTGATCCATATCAACAACATGAAAACGGTGACGGAAGCCGGCGGGATTATCTGCCCGGCTACGCCGTCGTTTTATTCCAAACCCGAAACGGTGGAAGAAGTAGCGGCTACCGTGGTGGACCGGGTGCTGGATTTGGCTGGGTTTGAGGTGAAGAGTTACCGGTGGGGGGAGTAGGTAGTTTGAAAGAAAAGCGTTTAATTTGCAGTGAAGAAACGACAAAAGATGATTACGGAAACCTATAATATTTTTGATGAGTTGGCGGACTTACTCGCCAGTATGGATCCTATAAAGGTACTGGCCTTTCATACTTCTGCAGCTGCACAAAAACGCCTTGAGCAATTATTAACCATAAACAAGGAGGGCGCTTTAACGCAGGATGAAACGTTGGAACTGGAGCGGTTTATGACTGTAGAGCATATCGTTCGGGTTGCAAAAGCCCGGGCAAGGCAACAATTAGCCGCTATATGAGTGCTTCTGTTTCCCTAAAAATAAAGCGCCTTGTTGCCGAAAGAGCCAGGAATAAGTGTGAATACTGCCGGGTTCATCAGGAGGATTCAAACTTCTATTTCCACATCGAACACATCATCAGCAAAAAACACGGTGGTACTGATGACCTCGGGAACCTGGCTTTTTCCTGCTCTCGTTGTAACTGGAAGAAAGGTAGCGATATCGGAACTTTTATAGAAGAAAACGGCCCGCTGGTTTACCTGTTCAATCCGCGAACTGACAACTGGTTTGATCATTTTGAGATAATTGAGGGAGCAATCGCAGCCAAAACATCCGTTGGGGCAGCAACAATCAAACTTTTAGAGTTGAATACCCCTGATTTGATCGTTGAACGCAGGGAGTTGGTTGCAGGGCGGAATTACCCTTAAACACTGATATTCGTGTTTTTTTTTCACCAAACCTTTTACAAATGAAAAACAACTTATTAGTCTTGATCGCGGCCCTCTTTCTGCTCATCCTGGTCGCTTGCCCAAAGCCCCGCGAATGTGCTGTACACTTCGAACTGAATAAATCCTTCCGTCTGGATCAGGCAGCAACCGCGTGTGCGCACGACGACAAAGGGTTAAGCATTCGTTTCGACTCGATACGTGGCGATAGTCGCTGTCCGGAAGGCGTACAATGTATCTGGGCCGGCCGTGCCGACGCGGTTTTGACGCTAAGCCAGGGCGAAAACTCCCAAACAAGCACCTTATCCACAGGGGACATGAGCCAGGGCGGCGCCGGCGAAACTACTTTTAACGGCTTTACGGTGAAATTGGAAAATGTGGAGCCGCCCGCCAAGCAAGGTCAGAAAATCGAGCAAAAAGACTACAAGGTGCGGCTATTAGTGATGCAGTAAACCCGGGTTCGGAAAGTGAATCCAGATGGAGTAATTTCGCCCCTCAATGAAATACAGACGTTTCTTCTACTCCGCCACCGCTATTTTTCTGGGCTTCGTCTTTTTCGGCGGGGGCATGTCCAAACTCTGGTTTGAGCACAAATTTCCGGGTCTCATCGGACCGGTTTGGCTGGCCGAGCGCCTGGAGGAATACGGTCTGGGATTGTTCGGGCGGTTTATCGCCGTGGCACAAATTACCATCGGGTTTATGGTCATCACGCCGCGCTACCGCACTTTGGGGGTGGTGATGCTGGTTCCGATGATCGTGAATATCCTGCTGGTGACGATTTCCCTGCAATGGCGGGGCACCCCGTTCGTACTGGGCTTTTTCCTGCTGTTGAATATGGGCTTGCTGCTACACGATGCCCCCTGGTTGCTACATTTTATTACGGGCAGAGCGCACGAATTCCCGCAGGCAACACCCCGGCGCAGTTGGAAAGGCCACCTGGCCTGGCTGTCGGGCCTGGCGCTGGTATTTTGCGGCATAGCCTTGTCATATGTGGCACTTCCGCTATCCTATTTTGTGGTGCTGGGCGGCGTAGTTTTGGCGTGGCAGAGCCGGCGGGCGGATGTTTTTCAATCAAACAGTTTCCGGTAATCGTTTTCGTCTTTTAAAATCTCTTTTGGCGGTGTATTAATATCGAGCGGTTTCTCTGCCGGCGCTTTTTTGCCGGTGGCGGGTGTGGCCAGCAGCGGGCTGGTATTTTCCCATTTGGCCAGCAGTTGGAGTCCTTCTTCTTCGAACACGCCATTTTGGAGGTCGATAGAATCCATGAGGTTGCGGCTGGTATCCATAAAACGTTCCATATCGCCTACTTTTTGACTCACTTCTTCGGTCAGTTGTTCCAGGGCCTGGTCGTACAGGGCGCGCTGGTCGGGGTCGCCGCTGATAATGCTCATGGCGGAACGGATGGCGCCGTGACTGGCTTTTATGGCCAAATACTCCTGTTCTTTGAGCATGACCTGGTCTTTGGTATCTTCCAGCACGATCTCGGAGTTTTCGTACATTTTGGTCAGCACGCGGTACAGAATTTCCATTTTCCGGTAAAGTTCGTCGTACTTGGCGTTGGCTTCCTGCAAGCGGCCGGCTTTCCGGGTGGAGAGCGCGAGGTTTTTGTCGTCGCCCTGTTTTTTGGCGCGTTCGGCCATGGCCATGTTTTTCTGAATCTCGCCGGTGTTGCCGTCCATAACGCCTTTGAGCTGGCGCATTTGGCCGCGCAGGGAGCCGATTTGTTTGCTGAGTTGGCGTAGGTTTTGTTCCAGGTCTTCTATAAAAGATTTCAGAATGCCGATCGGGTCGATTTGCACAAAAAGGCCGGTGATCCAGCGCATGGCGGCTTTGTACATATACCAAACCAGGTTGCGCATTTTAGGATCGAGCACGACAAAAACAATAGCGCTCAGGGCAGCCAGCATGCCGGCCAGGTACAAGGTATTTTGTGCCAGTGACACGAGCACCGGCAAAAATTTGTTCAGCAGCACGACGCCCCCTGCCACCAGGCCGGCCAGGAAAAGGCCGCCTGCAATACCTTCCGGGCGTTTCCAGAATGATTTCGAATCCGTCATTGAGTAATATTATTTTACCACATCGTACACACCGTTCACAAAGAAAGACCAAAGTGTACGATGTGGTGCATAGAAAAAACTACAGGTGTTTGTGCATACTTTCCACATCCTTATCAATCTGCAACAGCAGTGACTGGTGTGTTTTTTCAAAGGCCGTTTTGGTCTTGGTCAGTTTTTCGGCCTCCAGTTTTACGGAGGACTCCGCCTGTTCGATCTGGTTCAGGTATCCGCCGATCTCGTCCTGCAGGCGGGCGATGTCGGCTTTATGGCGGTCGATCTGGTCGCGCAGGCGTTTCACTTCCTGTTCCCGCGAGGTGACCTTGGTGGCGTTCTGGCTGTCGAGTGCCCGGTCGAAATGTTCTTTTTCCTTCATCAGAACATCGCGGTAGTAGCCGGCGGTTTCGATCAGTTTTTCCTTGGTGAGGCCTACGGTGGCTGCGGTGGCAAAAGCGCTTTTAAAGGAGGTCGCCTCGTCCAGTTGCATTTGCGACAGCGCAGTAACCGCCCGTTTGAACTCGAAATAGTCGAATCCGGGCAGGTTGTTTTTTTCGATGGCGTTGGACAAAAATTCGAGGCTGCGTTCGTCGAGCCCCTCGGCGGCAAATAATGTTTTGGTAGTGACCATTGCAATACGTTGCGCCCATTTTTCAATGGGCAAAATTGGTGTTGTGTTAACGATTTAAGGCATCCGGGTCCCGTGAAGCGGGAGGTAAAATCGGGCGTAAAGCTATTATAATTGTGCGAGATGCCCACAGCGATGAATGCACAGAACCGCGAATAACCGGCCGTATTTTTAAAACAACTAAAAAATGCGACCAATCGCCGCAAATTTCCGAAAAAACGGGAAAAGCAGATCCGCGCATGAGTTGATTTGTGGATTATTACCCGGCAGAAAGTGGGTTTAGAAATAAGTGTACTCTACGCTTTATATCTTTGAGTTCATTCGTGAGTGGGTAGATTGATTCAAGTAGGGGCAATTGGCTGGTATCCGTATTTTTGAAGTTGTTTTTAGAACCCTGGAGCGTGCAATGACGCAATGACCTAATGACCTAATGACGCAATGACCCAACAACATAAAACAACCATTATGACACAACGTTTCACATTCATCCTTTTCTTTTTTAGCATTTTACCGGCAGTTTACGGCCAATCTGCTACTTTTCTCACCTACAATATCCGCTACGACACCCCCAACGACAGCGCTGACGCCTGGCCGGAGCGCCGCGATTTTCTGGCCGGCCAATTGCGCTTTCACAAGCCCGATGTGTTCGGCATTCAGGAAGGGTTGCGTCGGCAGGTGGAATATTTGCAACAAGAACTGCCCGACTATAAACACGTCGGCGTGGGGCGCGACGACGGGCGTGAAGCGGGCGAATACTCGGCGCTGTTCTACCGCGCCGACCGGTTCCGGGCACTCGAATCGGGCACGTTCTGGCTTTCTGAAACGCCGGATAAGGTGTCCAAAGGCTGGGACGCCGCGTTGCCCCGTATCTGCACCTGGGCGTTGCTCGAAGACAGCGCCGCCGGAAGCCGGATGTGGGTGTTCAATACCCATTTTGATCATATCGGCAAAGCCGCCCGAAAGGCCTCGGCAGCGCTTATTTTACAAAAAATAAGTGAAAAAAATACGACGGGCGACCCCGTCGTGCTGATGGGCGATTTTAACGCCGAACCCGAAGAAGAACCCATCGCGGTGTTGCAAACCACCCTGAACGAAGCCCGCGATGCGAGCCGGGAACCGCCCTTCGGCCCCGAAGGCACCTTCAACGGCTTTAAATTCCGAGAACCGGTCAACCGGCGGATCGACTATATTTTTGTCAGCCCCGGGCAACATGTGCTGCAATACGCCGTGCTCAGCGATTCGCGCAATTGCCACTATCCTTCGGATCATTTGCCGGTGTTGGTGCGGGTGGAGTAAATGTGGTCAATTTACAAATGTGGTCAATGTGGTCAATTTACAAATGTGGTCAATGTGATCAATTTACAAATGTGGTCAATGCCGTAGAGTACTCGCGTTCATTGACCACATTTGTAAATTGACCACATTGACCACATTTGTAAATTGACCACATTGACCACATTTGTAAATTGACCACATTCAAAACACATTGTGACGTTTATTTCCGCTTCGAACTCCCTGGCACCGGGTAACGGATCGCATAAGCGCGGGCTTTGGGCTCCAGTTCTTTCAGGCGCTGACTACGTTTGCTGGGATCGGGGTGGGTGCTCAGAAATTCCGGCGGACGACTTCCGCCCATTTTATTCATGCGGTCCCAAAATGGAACGGCGGCCGACGGGTTGTAACCGGCCATAGACATCAGGTACAGGCCGATTTCGTCGGCTTCTGATTCGTGTTTGCGGCTGAACGGCAACAAAATGCCGACTTGTGTGCCGGCGCCGGCGGCGGCCAACAGTAAATCGTTGGTTTGCGACGGTTTTTGCGACAAGGCTACCTGGAGCGAGGAAAGTCCCAACTGAGCCACTAAGCCCTGACTCATGCGCTCGTTGCCGTGATTGGCCAGGGCGTGTGCAATCTCGTGTCCCATCACCGCAGCCAGGGCGTCTTCGTTTTGAGTGACTTTTAAAATACCCGTGTACACCACTACTTTACCGCCTGGCATACAGAATGCGTTTACCGTGTTAGGATCGTCTACCACGCTAAACTCCCAGGCAAAGTTTTTAAGATCGCCTTGCAGGTTTTTAGATTTGTAATACACTTCCACTGCCGCTTTTATGTCGTTGCCCACCCGTTTTACCAGGTCGACGTCTTTGCCGGAAGTCAGTGTTTTATTTTGCGATAAAAATGATTTGTACTCGGCAAAACTCATTTGGTTCAATTCGCCGGCCGGAATGAGGTTCAGTGATTTTCGGCCGGTAAAAACCGTTTTGTTACAGGCCACCACAATGAGGGCTATGACAAGAAGGCTGAAGAGGATTTTCTTTTTCATAATCGTTGATTTTAATTTTAACGGAAAAAACAGGACTTTAATATTAAGCAAAACACAGGAGCAATCGCTAAGTTTCAAATTCACCGGCCACTCCCCGCCTCTTGGCAGCCCGTATTTTGTCAAATGTTCAGGCAGGTTTCAAGATCACCAACCGCTCCTCGCCTCGCGCTGTACGAAACGGTTCGCTTCCTCAAAATTAGTTACCCGCATATTGGCGGCATCCCACTCCAGCCGGACGCGGCCCGGATAGTCGTAAGGCGCCCAGGATTGTGGCGTTTTGCCGGCCTGTAATTTTTTGATGTCGTAACAGCGCACCGCGAGGTTACCGATGAGGATGGCCTCTGTGAGCGGCACGGCATATTCGAACGGGGAAGACGCCTGCCCTTCACCTTTACAGGCATTTACCCACACCATTTGATGCGAGTCTTTGTAGCGGGGCAATACTATTTTCGGCTTTTTAAAATCTTTCATTTTGACGGTCGGCAGCAAGGTGGCGTCTTCTCCGTAGATACCGCACATCATTTTGCCTTTGCTGCCTTCAAACAATACGCCGCCGTCCCAGGAGCCGAAGGGCTCGTTCGCGCCGAGTTCGGCGGGTCGCATGGGCCGTACGCCGCCGTCGTACCACAACAGTTCGCAGGCCGGCATGCCCGCTCGGGCGGGGTATTCCATTTTGACGATGGAAGAGGGCGGGCAGCTGTCGGGGTAGTCGGCTTCAAAAAAATCGCCCGACCAAACTGTAGTAGCGCTGGCCTCGATGGAGCTGGGGTAGGTGAGTTGCAACGCCCGGTACACCGGATCGATCAGGTGGCAGCCCATGTCGCCGAGGGCGCCGGTGCCGAAATCCCACCAGCCGCGCCAGCGGAAGGGCAGGTAGCGCTCGCTGTACGGGCGTAGGGGCGCGGGCCCCAGCCAGAGGTTCCAGTCTAATTCCGGCGGCACGGATTCTCCGTCTTTGGGCGTTGGTACCCCTTGCGGCCACACGGGGCGGTTGGTCCAGATATGTACCCGGTTTACCTTGCCGATCACGCCGGCCTGTATCCATTCTGCCACTTCGGCATTACAATCCATAGAAGCGCCCTGATTGCCCATTTGGGTCACCACTTTGTACTGTTTGGACGCAGCAAGCAGTTGGCGCGCCTCGGCGATATTGTGGGTAAGGGGTTTTTCCACGTACACGTGTTTGCCGAGTTGTATGGCGGCCAGGGCAATCACGGCGTGGGTATGGTCGGGCGTGGTGACCATCACGGCATCGATATCCTTGCCTGCTTTGTCGAGCATTTCCCGGAAATCGCGAAAACGCGGCACCTCGGGGTGCGCCCGGTAGGCATCGGCCGCGCGGCGGTCGTCCACATCGCAAAAAGCCGCCCAGCGCTGGTTTTTCACGGCGGACAGATGAGCGCTGCCTTTACCTCCGACGCCCACCAGGGCGATGTTCAGGCGGTCGCTGGGCGCTGTGTAGCCCTTTCCGCCGAGAACAGCGCGGGGCACGATATAAAATCCGGCGGCGGCCAAACCGGCATTTTTCAAAAAACGGCGGCGCGGCAAGCTGCGCGCAGGTTGTTTTTTCATCAGATAAAAGGCGTTGTTGTGCCGACAGCAAATGTATAGTTTGAAGTTCGAAGTTTGAAGTTTGAAGTTCGAAGTTCGAAGTGCACACTCCGAACTTCAAACTTTGAACTTTAAACTTCAAACTTTTTTCCCACCCATGCAGCGTTCCTGCTAAAAGTCGCGTATGTCTGTTTGTAAGCGCGTTTACAATCATTCGTAAACTATAACAACTTAGAAAATATGAAAAAATTGATATTGTTATCCTTGATCTTAATTACGGCTATAGTTGCCTGCCGGAAAGATCAGGAGGACACCGATGTAAATGTCATTTATCCGCCCGGGCCTTATGTATTGGTAAAAACCAGTATCGGCGGCCTTATTGTTGATGAAAACGGCGGAACCGTTGCTGATGCGGTGGTTCGCCTCGGCGATAAAACGACAAAAACCGACGCAAAGGGCGTTTTTAATTTCCGGGACATCACAGTAAACGCCAAAGGGGCTTATATCAAAGTGGAGCATCCCAATTATTTTCACGGCTCGCGTACGATCAACGTGTCCAGCGGTACGCGGAATACGGTTAAAATTCAATTGTTGTCCAATGTCGCCACCAAATTTGTGAGTGCAGCATCGGGCGGCCTTGCAGACTATACGGATTACAGCGTTGCCTTGCCTGCCGGAGGTATTTCCACCGCTACCGGCGCCCCTTACAGCGGGCAGGTGGGCGTGGCCGCCAAATGGCTCAACCCCGTATCGGCCGGTTTCGGCGAACAAATGCCCGGCCGGCTGGAGGGGATCACCACCGACAACCAGCGCTCCGGCATGGTGTCGCTCGGCATGCTGGCCGTGGAACTGAAAGACGCCGCGGGCAACAAACTGAAAATCAGCGACGGGTACGAAGCCGCCCTGCGCATGAAGGTGCCTGCCCAAATGTTGAGCACGGCGCCGGCTACCATCCCGCTCTGGTATTTCGACGAAGCGGAGGGGATTTGGGTGGAAGAAGGACAAGCCACCCTGAACAACGGCTTTTACGAAGGCAAAGTGAAACATTTCAGCTTCTGGAACCACGACTACAAAGACCCGCTGGTGGAAATACAGTTTAACGTCGTGGATCAGAACGGCAACCCGGTGGAGGGCGCCAAGGTGCATACCCAGTTGCCCAGCAGCGGCTTGTATGGCTTCGGTTATACTGACAACACCGGCACGATCTACGGCCTGGTGCCGCAAAACCAGGTGCTGGACGCCAAGATTTTTCCGCCCAACCTGAACTGCACGACGCCCGTACTCACCCAGCAAATCGGCCCCTTCGCCCAAAACGGCGCCTATACTTTTACCATAAACCTGAGCTCCGTTTTAACGTATACGATTTCAGGCGACCTCTTAGACTGTAACAGTGCCCCCGTGACCAACGGTTATGTGCAGATAGACGGCCAAAATGATGTTTTTTGGGCCGATAATTCCGGGCATTTTGACATCACGCTAATCAGCTGTACCCCGCTTACAACCGTCACGCTCACCGGATACGATCTGACGGCGCTGAAAATATCGACACCCCTGCCGCTCGATGTGAGTTCGGGTTCGGCCAATGCCGGCGCGGTCACGGTGTGCGATGCGCTTCAAAGTTATCTGACGTATGCTTTCGGTGGGCAGATTTATACTAACCCTAACCCTTTAATTCAGCCACTTGACTCTTTGCCGATCGGCGTTGTAGACCAGATACTAATCACCACCGGCCAACCGTCCACTTTGTCTATCTATCTTTATCTGGATGACGTTACAGGTGTAGGGACCTATAATCCACAATATGTCAGCGCAGAAGGCACAATAAATGGAAACCAAATTTATCATGGTTGTGATCTGTGCCCGGGCATGACCGTCAATATTACCGAATACAACGGCCTCGGCGGCATCATCAGCGGCACCTACTCCGGCACCATATCGGATTTTGGTTCCGGACAACAACCGCCGCCGCCGGTCGCGATTTCCGGATCCTTCAGGGGGACGCTAAAATAACAAATTAAGCCCACACGTGGCGTTCCTACCCAACGCATGGGGCGAACGCCGCGTTTATCTTGACACAACTATACTAAAAAAACGGGACTCCATTCCGGATACGATAAACACATGGATAACCTCATCACAGGCTGCAAACAGAAAAACCCTGCCCGGCAACGACAGTTGTTCGGGCTGTTTGCGCCGGTGATGATGACTGTGGCGCGCCGCTATGCCGCTACATCCGATGCTGCGGAGGATATTTTACAAGAGGCGTTTATCAAGGTTTTCCGCGCTTTCGATCAGTTTGACGAAACAAAGGGCGCGCTCGAAGGCTGGATACGGCGTATTGTGGTCAACACCGCCATTCAACACTGGCGGAAGCGGCACAAAAATTTTCCGGCAACGCCGGACGAATTTTTGCCGGAAAACCCGGTAGCCGCCGAAGCCGATATGCTAATGGACGCGGAAGAACTCCTGCAACTAATCGCCGACTTGCCGCCGGGTTTCCGAATGGTGTTCAATCTCTACGCTATCGAGGGATATTCTCACGCCGAAATCGCCGGCATGCTCGGTATTGCCGAAAGTGCTTCGCGTTCCCAGTTGGCGCGGGCGCGCAAACAATTGCAAGCGGCGGTTTTTTCACTTCAAAAAAACGGAATGGTATGAACGATTTCGAAAAATATACAAAAGATACCTTGAACGATTACCCTTCTCCGGTAGACGAAACCCGGCTTTGGGGAAATATAGAACAAGCATTGCGGGAAGATAAGCGGCGTCCGGTGGCGTTTTGGATTTTGTGGCTTGGCTGCGGACTCCTGGTGGCGACCGGCCTGGCAGGCTATTATTGGTATGGGAAAAATACGCCCGTTACCCTTACGCAACCTGAAAAATCAATTATTGCGTCGGACGCTGCTGAAGGGGGGGGAGTCAATAACTTAAGGACTTCGGACAGCCTTTTCTCCCTCCCCCCAACCCCTAAAGGGAAGTTGATTCCGGATAAGGTAGAGAACGGTGTTTCATTTCCCGAAATCAACTCCCCTTTTGGGGTTGGGGGGAGGGAGAAAAGCCCCCCTCAAGCCCTTAAGTTGATGGCTTCAGGGGCCGGGGGAGGGGTTGAGGCGCAGGCCGGCAGGCAAAGCCCAATCCCGAATATCTCTGGTTTTAGTCCCTCAAACGAAGTATTGACTACCATACTCAACCCGTCAGACGGCTCAGAGCCGTCAAACGGGGCATCAACCGGCATACTACTCATTCCGTCAGACGGCTCCAAGCCGTCAGACGGGGCGCTTCCGGCTCCGGTGTTCCTGCCAATACTGCTTCAGGAACTGGCGGCTGCGAACAACCCCGACATTTCTTCAAACACCAAAACCGGCTGCTCGGATTGGAGTAAAGGCCCGGCTTTCAAGCCTTATTTCGGTGTGTACGGCGGGGCGCAATACCCGATGAAAACGTTGCAAGCAAAGGAAACCGAGTTCGAAAATATAGTTGCAGACCGGCAGGAAACGGAAACCATCCTGGAAGGTATTGCTGCCGGCGCGTACTTTGGCGTGAAACACCGCAGTGGTGTGTTTGCCGAAGGCGGATTGGAGTATAACCGCATCAACGAACGTTTCGACCGGACCACCCTCCGCACCGATACTATCGGGAAAATCGCTGTGATCGGCATTATCGTTAATGCGCCGGGCGACACCACTTTTATCAGCGACAGCATTCATATCCTGCAGGAAACCCGCTCGATGAAACGCACTTACAATAACTACCGGTTTTTGCAAGTACCGCTGGCGCTGGGCTACGAATGGCAGCCCAATGACCGCTGGAGCCTGTATGGAAAAGCCGGCGTGGCCGTCAACCTCGGTTTTCAACAAAAAGCGGAAATCGTCAACCTGACCGGGCTACCGGAAAAATACGTCTCCGAAAATGCCGGACCCGGTTATCCGTTCCGTTCCAAAATCAGCCTGTCACCTTTTGTAAACGCCGGCGCGCGGTTCCGGTTAACGGACCATCTGAGTGTATTTGGGGAAATGCGCTACCTGCATCAGGGGAGTGAAATAACAGCGGACGATTATCCTGTGCGTCAGCAGTATAAGCTGCCAGGGGTGAATGTGGGCGCGCATTACCAGTTTTGAGTTGTTTTTATTTGACACGAAGATGCCGCTGTTGTGTCAAAAGGGAATCTTAGGTTTTTCTCGCCGTAGATTATTTTAATTCACCACGGAGACACAGAGACTTGTCCTGCAAGGAACTACTCCGTGTCTCCGTGGTGAAAAATTTGTCGCAGTTTTCTAACAAAAAACTTTTGACATAATCACCTGATCAAAACGACCCCCTCGCCAATCGCTCCCGATTCGTCATAAACCACCCAGGCGTAAGATCCAGCCGGCATACCCTCGCACGAAACAGAAAACCGGTATTCTTCAAAGTAATGCCGTTGCACCAGCCGTCCGGTCATATCCCGGAGTTCGAGCAGGAACCCACCCGTTGCAGGACTGTCGATCTCAAAATTTGCCCGGTCAACTGCGGGGTTTGGAAATACCCGGGCACTCCGGTTGCGGTGTTCGGCAGGTTCGGCATCGCGATAAATCAGGTTGCGTACCACTTTCGTCCGTGTGGTGTTAGTCAGCACAGGATCGTTGAAATCGAAAAAGATCGAGGCCTGGTTTTTCAATTCATCTCCGACGCGGATTTTTTTCGATGCACGCAAGCTAAACAGTACAAACCCGTGCGAATTGGGCTCACTCGTGGTACTATCAGGCAATGCAATGGGATCGAAATGCCATTCTGCAAGGTTATTATGCCGCAAAGCAAACCGGCAAGGATGACTGGAAGCCAGGGTTCGGATGCTGGAGGGGTCGAACCTGGCCTGAAGTGTATCCCGGATTACCACACGAAAAGCCGTGTCGGTACCCGTATTTTGAAAACGGATGAGGTACTGTAGTTCGGCATCTTTCAACGTCACCTGATCGCCTTTCGGCGTCGGGCCGAAAGCCGTTTTGTCGTTCGGATCGAAACTATTGGTCACGGTCATTGGCAGGGTGTACGTATTATCGCTTGTATTGGCATCCAGGTAGTTGTCCACAATTTCGGCGCTGAAAAAGAAGGTTTGGCCGGTAAGGCCGGGATTGGGTTCAAGTTGTAACACTACCCTGATCTTGACGGACTGGTACGGTAGAATTTCCGGTAGCGAAAATTCTATTTCGCCGGGTGTAAAGGTTGTGTAGGCCGGGTTGGAGGACCCAAAATCCAATGGCCCGGCCTGGTAGGCAAAACGTAGCAGCACACCGGCCGGAGTGCTTTGCGTCCCTGCATTATTCACTTGCAGGGTAAAAAGTGAGGTCATGCCGGGCCTCAACCGGGTGCCCGCGATCAAAACCTGCAAATCCTTCACCGGACCTATGGGCCTGAAACCGGCATTTTTGTTGCCGGTTGTTTGCCCGGCCACCACATTTGCGCTAAAGTTGTGGCAGGCAGGTAAATGATATTTTGGCGTATCTACCGATATTTGATACGCGCCGGGCGGAAGCGCAATACCATACGTGCCATCGGGGTTGGTCGCAGTAAAATAATTGCCGGGTTGCATACGCACAATATGGCCGGCCAGAGCAGGTTCATTGGTATCCTGGTTGCAATTCGGCAGGACATCGAAATGCAATTTTCCAGAAATAATACCGGTTTTGGTTGATAATGCATCCAGGGGGTCAAGAATTTGGTCCAAAGGAATTCGGGAAAAAGGAGATAAATCCGGCCAATAAAGCCCCCCATTATTTTGTGAACCATACAGGTGGTCACCAAAAACGGCGAAGCTGGTCATGTTCTGCCAGGTTTTTGGCACCCCGAAACTAACCCAGTTGATACGGCCGATCTTAGCGGCAAATAAAGTACTGGAGCTGGTGTTTTTACCCAGCAGGATGGAGTCGGCCACTTGCCAAAACTCATATCTGCCACTGGGGGTAAAATCAATAATTTGGTAGAACGATTGTCCGCCATCATTACTGGCCAGCACTTTTCCGGAATACTCGTCGGTCGCAACCAAAATACCCTTGTAATAAAATATACTCCAGGTTCCGGTGTTCAGCTGGGTGGTATCCCAGGTTTGGCCCAGATTGTAGGTGTAATACAGTCGGCTGCTCTGCAGGCAATAGGCCGTATCGCCTGACGCGGCAAAACCATAGATAAACGCCGGGCCGCCCTGACTGAAGGGATTCCAGGTAAGGCCGGCGTCGTCGGAGTAGTGAACAGGAGTCGGACCACCGCCATCCGGCTGCGCGGCAAAGTAGAGGCGTGTACCTTGTGCATAGAGGTAACCCGGATATCCATTGGGTGACTGAAAGACGGGGCTCCAGTTTTGGCCTTGGTCTATGGAACGAAGCACCGCTGCGTCGGTAACGCCGGAGGAGGATGCGTAAAGGGATGTTTTCAAAAATAAATATCCTTTGTGGGCTACCATGGTTTGCCACTCGAGATAGTCCAACTCCGATATGCCCTGGGGTTTCCACAGATTAAAATCTATGCCGTTGGTGCTGTTCATAACCCAGGCATTGTCTAAAAACAATTGATTTCCGGCTGAAAAAACCTTTCCGGCCCAGGGGAGGTCAGCGGATATGGGCCAGGGGCTCCAGTTTTGGCCGTCATCGATCGAAAGCAGCGGGTAATAGGATAACAAGTATAAGGTTCCTCCGGCGGTCGCGAACTTTGGGAAACCTCCACCTTGTATCCCATTATCAAATACGCCCAGAAACACCGTTTGGGTGGAAAATGGATCGGCGGCAGCGGCCCGCCGGATACCGTTCCGGGTGAAATAATAGAAATGGTCCTTCAAAACTGCCGCGCTCCAAACGGTAAACGGGATATTGGCCGTCGAAAATTTTGTTCCCGCTTGCACGTCCGTTCGCCAATACAACTTGCCATTGCCAATGATATACAGGGTGTTGTTGACCACCCCGGAGGCAAGCGGAAAAAATACATCGGGCAATACCCAATAACCGGAGAAATCGGGCGCCGGCGCACAATAAACCCGCTGTTCGGTGCTACTGCCGTATTTGGCTCGGTCGGTAACCACAATATAATGTCCGGCGAAATAGAGGAAGTTTTCAGCCGGGCCTAAAACCTTCGTGCCAGGGTCGAATTCCTTCCAGGAAACACCACTATCCGTGCTGTAAACGCCTCTGAGATAGTCATAATAATCATTGGCGTTTTTTGTACTGCTGTAATAGGTGAAAAATACCGTGTTGTTGGCTTCAAACAACCGCAAACCGGCGGTCAGGTTTTCGTAGTTGCCGTTGCTGCTCATTCGTATTTCATCGATAGAATAGAGGAGCGAAAAAGAGCCGGCATTATCGTCGGAAACGTACACCTGCAGGGTATGAACATCGCCCTGGACGGCTCGTATGGCAACAAACAACCGGTTACCTGCAACCAATACATCTTCAGGTTGGCCGGGAAAAGCCGGCGTCGGCAACCAATTGGCGCCCGCGTTATCGCTGTAGTACAGATTGGGGCCAAAATTAGCGTTGAAAACGCCGAACAACCGGGAGCCGGCCGCGGCTACCCGCAACGGCGTGCGCTGTACGCCGGGCAAAGGTTGCGGACTTACGGCAATCGGAGTAATTTGTGCAAAGGCCGGGGCAACAGCACCGAAAAGGAGAACGAAAACAAACGCAACAGGCTTCATCCGGAAGGTATTTGTGATATGGTTAATTTATAATGCCTGGACCTGCACAAAACAGCAACACACATTCCAGGCATCCTGCAACCCATCAGATACGATGCCGGAGCCAGGCGCTTCCTGCCGCCTGACTGAAATTAAATCAGCGCCTCATTTTTAGCAACAACTCCAGCCCCGATTTGCCCACACCCACCGGCGCATTGTAGTTTTTGATAAAACTATCTTTGTCCAGCGGTTTAATTTCCGGCACTTTTTCCTTCTTCAATCCGGTATTCAGCGCAGCCAATTCATTAAACAACGCCGCTGCTTCCGTTTGCGCCCGTGCGAGTTCGTCCTTTAAAAAGGCCATACGCTGCAAGGTTGATTCCGTTGGTGGCAGGTCGGATAATTCCGTAAACACATACAAGCGGCCGATGAATGCGCGCAATTTTTCCTCGCCGGTGATGCCTTTGGCTTCTGTTGTTTCGGTAAGGGTTTTGCGCAGGGCATCCAGGTTCGCGGCGTACTGGGTAAGTTTCGTTTTTAAATTTTTATTTTTAACGAGGCCGGCGCGGTGTTCGGCGCTGTCTTTCAGGGCGTGTACCCGGGCTTCGAGAAAACCGAGTTCTTCCACCATATTGAACAGGTTGCCGGATATTTCCCGGCGTTTGGCATAATCCAGTCCGGGCGAAAGCGGGTCGGGTATTAAGGTCAGGGCGCCTTCATCGGTGAAGGTCGGGGTGGTCAGGCGCGCGCGGTAGTTGCCCGGTGCGGCCATGGGGCCGATAGCCCCGGCATATACGCCGGCTTCACCCATCACCATCACGCCTCTGGCTGCTTTCGGTGGTTTGAGTCGCATATCCCATTTTACGGTATTGATGCCCTTGCGTTTGGTGCCCGGTATGGTCAGCAGCACCTGGCCTTTTTCGTCCAGAATATCCACCGTGACGTCGCCGGTGTTGATCCGGTCTTTCAGGTAATACAGGATTTGTGCCTGTTCCGGAGGATTGGGGCCGACATAAGAGCCGGCATTGGGGAACGACTGGCCATAGTGCCCGGTGGTGACGGCAGCAGGGCGGGTGGGCAACAGCGCGGCGTCTTTTTGCATCAATTCGGGCGTAAGTTGGCGAAGCGGCGAGATGTCGTCGATGATGTACACGCCGCGGCCGTGGGTGGCCAGCACCACATCGTTGGTACGGGGATGGATGACGATGTCGCGCACGCCCACGTATTCGGGCAGTCCGGCTTTGAACAACACCCAGTTGGCGCCGCCGTCGTTGGAAATATACAACCCGAATTCGGTACCCAGGAACAACAGACTGGCATTTTGACGGTCTTCCCGGATGATATGGGCATAGCCTTGAACGCCTTCTACGGACAGCGCAGACCAGGTTTTGCCCTGATCGGTCGATTTGGCGACATAAGGTTTATGGTCGCCGTAATTATGGTGGTCGAAACTGGCGTACAAGGTGTTTTTATCAAAACGGCCGGGCTCCACGCTGCTCACCCAGGCGCCGGCCGGTACGCCGGGTATGTTCCGGGAAACCAGTTCCCAGGTTTTTCCGCCGTCGCGTGTGCGTTGGATATTGCCGTCATCGGTGCCTACGTACAGCAGGTTTTCGTCGAGGGGCGATGGGGCGATGGCAAAAATGGTGCAGTGATTTTCCGCCGAGGTATTGTCCACGGTGAGGCCACCGCTGGCGTATTGTTTTTGTTTGATGGTATCGTTGGTGGTCAGGTCGGGCGAGATGCGCGTCCAGCGGTGGCCGCGGTCATCGGTTTTGAACAGGAATTGGGCACCCATATATAACACTTTCGGATTCACCGGACTTTTGACCATAGGCGTATTCCAATTCCAGCGCAGTTTGGGGTCGCCTTGCAAGGCTTGCGGCTGAATGAGTTGCGATTGGTTGGTTTTGCGGTTGAGTACCGATATGCTGCCGCCCTGGCTTTCGCTGAATACAAAGTTAGGGTCGCGGTCGTCAGGCTGCACCCAGAAACCGTCGCCGCCGCCGACGTTTTCCCAGTCGCGGTTTTCAATACCGCCCGGGCTGGCGGAGGGGCCCACCCAGGAACCGTTGTCCTGCAAGCCGCCGTATACATTGTATGGAATCTGGTCATCTACCTGCACATGATAATACTGCGATACCGGTAGGGTATTGAGGTGCGACCAGGTGACGCCACGGTCGAGACTGGTGTACACGCCGCCGTCGGTGCCGAGGTACATTTGGTGGGTGTTTTGCGGGTTGATCCACAGGGCGTGGTGGTCGGGATGCACCCATCCGCCGGCGTTGCCGGCATCGGAAAAGGAATAACCGCCGTCGCTGCTGATGGACAGGGAAAAAGCCGGACGGTACACCCGTTTGGCGTCGAGGGGGTCTACGACCAGCGTGCTGAAGTAGAAAGGGCGCGCTGTGACGTTTGAGGTGGAACTTTGCAATTTCCAGTTTTCGCCGCCGTCGGCGGAAATATACAGGCCGGTGTTTTCACTTTCCACGATGGCCAGCAGGTTGTCGGGTGCGCTGGGCGCCAGGGCCATCGCGATGCGGCCGAAGGCGCCGGTGGGCAGGCCGCTGGTGATTTTGCGCCAGGTTTTGCCGCCGTCGGCAGATTTGTACAAGGCGCTGCCGGGGCCGCCGGAAGCGAAAGAATAGGGCGTCCGGCGACATTCCCACATGGAGGCCCAGAGAATGTTGGGGTTGCGCGGGTCCATCAGCACGTCGGCGCAGCCGGTTTTTTCGTCGGTATACAGGATTTTTTCCCAGGTTTTGCCGCCGTCAGCGGTTTTGTAAAGGCCGCGGTCGGGACTGTCGCTCCACAGGGCGCCGGGCACCGCCACAAAGAGTACGTCGCTGTTTTGTGGGTGGATGAGGATTTTGGCGATGTGCTCGCTGTTTTCGAGTCCTTTTTTGCTCCAGTTGCGCCCGCCGTCGGTGGAGCGGTAGATGCCCAGACCGATAGAAACGGAGTTGCGCATGTTACATTCGCCGGTGCCCACCCAAACGGTATCCGGGTGCGCCTGGTCGATGGCGATGCAGCCGATGGATTGCGGGTGTTTGTCGAACAGGGGTTCGAAGGTAAAACCGCCGGTGCGGGTTTTCCAAACCCCGCCGCCGGCCGTACCGATATAAAGGGTACGTGGGTCGGCATTCACGCCTTCGATGGCTGTGATCCGGCCCGACATGACGGCCGGCCCGATGGCGCGGGCTTCCATTTGGCCGAAAGTAGCGGAGGAGAGTTTGATCGTTTTTTGGGCGGAAAGGCTGGACAGTGCAGCGAAGAAAAGGGCAATAAGAAGCGAAGTGCGCATAGAGACAGGGTGGATAATTCGGGCGCGAAGGTCTGCACCATGTACTTAACTGCGTTGGATTAAATACCAGGGGCGTTTGTTTCTCGATAAAACGCTGAAAAAAATCCGCGAAAATCCGCGTACAAAGTCCGTGTCATCCGTGTTCCCATCCTGCACAAGCGGCCCTCGTAGGAGGATGGGAACACGGATGACACGGACTTTGTACGCGGGTTTTCACGGATTTTTTCCAGTACTTCAGGCAGCTGAGCGGGAACGGCTTGGAGCGACTGCCGGCGGTGTTTGATGAAACAGGTTCATCTGGCCGTTTTGCGCAAAAAGATCGAGCAAGCGGGCATATTTCAGTTTCTGCTTGCTGTTGGTGCGCAGGACAATGAGTTTGGCCAACTCCAGCGTCAGGAAAAAATCTTCAATGGGTTCGCCCGGACGGGGGCGTTTGGCATAATCGCGCAGCGGTTGCGGGCGGCGGATACCGTCGCAGAATTCATACAGGTCTTTCAGCCATTTGCGCGCATTGGTACTATAATGGTGCGCGGGAAGGCCCAGCACCTGGTACAGGTTTGAAGCGATGACTACTTTTGTGCCGTGCTTGCTTTCCAAAACTTCCAGTTCCATAGCCGTTTTGTTGTTTGTGGAGGAAACTTGTTTTAAAAGTCGGAACAAAACTAAACGATTTGTTTTTTAAAAACAAATAATAGCATTTAAATTTTTAAAAAATTATTTGTTTTAAAATTTAAGTAATTCATTTTCAATTAAATGACCTAATGCCCCAATACCCCAAACACCGCCTTCCCTACCGCCACCACCTTGCTTTTATCCCGCAATTCCAGCCAGTACATCCCGGCGGGCAAACCGTTTCGACGTATTTCCGGTGTTGAACCGGTTACCGGGAAATCGTGCATGATGCGACCCTGCGTATCGTACAGGATCAATCGTTGCCCGGGCAGGAAAAGCCGGTCCAATTGCACCGTGAGGCGCTCGGCGGCGGGGTTTGGCCAGATATTCAGGACCGGCAAGCCCGCCGGGCGATGCGTTGCCGTGGGTAAAAAATCTTTTTCCACCGTATGAAAAACCGTATTGGTACGGATCGGTGCGTTGAAATCGAAATAAATATCCGCACTGTTTTCGATACGGGTACCCGGCTTATTGTCGCGTTTTTGGTCAATTGTAAACTGAACGAAACCGTGCGAGGCTGCCTCGTTTACATTGGAATCGGGAAGCAGAATATTGGGAAATGTAACGGTCAGTATCCCCTGTCCGCTGAGCGACCAATTGTACGGATGGCCGGCCGCGCCCGGCCGAATACCGGCAGGATCGAGCCAGGGCGATAAGGTATCCCTGATCACCACGGTAAAAGCCGTATCGGTGCCGGTGTTCTGGAATCGGATCAGGTACTCGATGGGCTGGTTTTTTTCGATGTGGTGTTCGTCGTGAACCCCCTCCGGGAACGCTTGTTTGTCGTTCGGATCGTAAGCGCCGATGACGGGGTGGCAGTCGATATCCTGGTAGGGGTTGCCTGAATAATTGGGGAACAGGTTGAGCATGCCCATGCTGAAACCGCCCACGGGATTGTTGGTGCAGGCTTCCACGCCGGCTGCTGGTTTTTGCGGTCCGAAGGGGTATCCGGGTTCCTGTTCCGCGATCAGGCGCCAGGTGCTGCCGTCAGCGGGTACGGTTTCTTCATGGGTATTATTGGGCGGCAGTTGGAACATGCCCGAACGCGTGATCACATGATCGTCGACGATAATAAAATCGAGTGCCTGCTGCATGGCAGTGGAGCCGCTATTGCGGATGGTGAAGCGCACCGAGTCGCCGTCGCACAAGGCCGACACTTCCACCTGAGCGCCCGACCAGTCAGGCAAATTCGGCGCGCAGAGGGTGTCGGGGAAAATATGCGCCTCCGCACACAGGGTTTGCCCCAGGACGGCATCGCAACTGACCGTGACATAAATCTGGAAACTGCCGCATTCGCCCGGGGCAACGTCGCCCGGCTGAAATGTCAACGTTTGTCCGGCCTGGGTATAAGCAACCGATGCCGAATCGACGATCAGCAAAGCATCGAGCGTCACTTCTATACTGACCTCCGTAGCCGGTTGGTTGCCGGCATTGCAATACTGCACGGTGTACGTATTGCCGAAACAGCGTCGCAGAAAAGGCACGCCGATATCTACCTGCATGAGCGCGCAATCGTAAAGCGACTGCACCGGAAAATCCAGTGTATGAAGTTGGGGCGTTGCGCCGGAAAACTGGACTTGTACGGAATCGACGCAGGGCTGCCACAAATAACTGGGCGGCGTGAGCACCACCTGGTAGGCGCCGGTATCCAGGTCGGGAAGGGTATAATTTCCGAGGTCATCGCTGGCGGCATAGTGTGTCGATCCGTTGCCCGAGGCGCTTACCACCCAACCTTTCAGCGGTGGATCAAAGGCATCGGGTTGACAGTTGAATGTCGAGTCGCGCACAATCCGGCCGTTCAGCGTATGCGGGTAAATGACGCCATCGGGCGACATTTTGATGAGAAAAAGCTTATCGCCCTGAAAGCCGTACAACACGAGGTTGCCGTCGGGCAGTTCTTTGCCGTCGGCGTATTGGGCAGGAAAGGCATTGTGGAGTGATGTAATCGGGCGAACCCAGGAGATCGTGCTATTTTCTGTAATCCGGACTGCATAGTCTGTCCAGGCGTTCAACAGATAGTGCTGTGCAACCACAATGAAGCCGTTATCATTCAGGGGAAAAACCAATCGCACATGCGGGTGAAACAACTCCAGCGAATCCGAGAGGTTTAAACTGTCGGACAAAATTCCGCCGGCGTCCAGTTTATATAAGAAAGAACTGGGCGGTTCCGTACCGTCAACAGAAAAATATCCGGGTAACAGCGTTTCCTGCGCGGCATTGACCGCGATCTTTTTTCGCTCCAGGTTATTGATACCTTTCGTCGCAAAAGACCAAATTTCCTGTCCGTTCTGGTTAAAGCGGAATGCTTTTTCAATAAATGCACCCGGTTTAACCGGATCATTCATCATGCTGGTTAACACGCAACTGCCATCGTCTGCCGGTAATAATAAAGTGAGCCAATCGGACGCGTCCTGTGGATACGATGTTTGCCATAATATTTCTCCGGCTGCATTTAGTTTCCAGAGATATCCGTTGAATGTTTGCTGGGCAGACGAATTAAAGCCGGCAGCGGTAACGAAAATTTCGCCGCCTGCGATTTGGCGGACAGCCTGGAGGTGCAGCCTTAAGCCCGGCGGGGGTGGGAGCATTTTTGCCCATAAAACATTGTTGTTAGCGGTTGTGAAAGTTATGGCAAGGCTGTCGTCTGCTTCCCGGACAATGATATAGCCGCCTGTTTCAGATTGAAAAAGCCCCGGATCAGTTATCGTCTGCGAAATATCCAGTACAGTATCACCCTGAATGAACTGTCCTT